>RGVP01000100.1 GCA_010027235.1 bacterium | reverse complement strand
CGTCTTCACCCCCGCCCTGCTCGCCTCCGGCTCCGCCAGCGTGGTGAACTACTCCTCTGCCTCGTCCGCCCGCGCCGTCACCCGCGTCGTCGGCTACTCCGCCGCCAAGGCCGCCGTGGATAACTTCACCCGCTGGCTCGCCGTCGACCTCGGCAAACGCACCCAGGGCGGCGTCCGCGTGAACTCCCTCGTCCCCGGCTTCTTCCTCGGCGAACAAAACCGCCGCCTGCTCACCAACGAGGACGGCTCCCTCACCGCCCGCGGCCAGACCATCTGCAACATGACCCCCTTCGGCCGCTTCGGGCAGGCCGACGAGCTCCACGGCGCGATCCACTTCCTCGTGTCCGACGCCTCCAAGTTCGTCACCGGCACCACCGTCGTCGTTGACGGCGGCTTCGGCGCCTTCTCCGGCGTCTGAGGGCCAGGAGGTGGGCGAACTTCCAGCCCGCCCACCTCCGCTTTTCATTTCTCCCCGCCGCGTCCTGAGTCGACGGCCTAGCCTAGGACCATGCTGCATCCCCGCTCCCGTCCACTGCTTGAGGAATGCTTCCGCTGGTTCGGCCCCGCCGATCCCGTGCCGCTCAGCTACATCCGCCACGCCGGCGCCACCGCCGTCTTCACCTCGCTGCACCAGATCCCCTACGGCGAAGTCTGGCCGCGCGAGGCCATCCGCGCCCGCCGCGAGGAACTCGCCGCCGCCGGCCTGCGCTGGACCGCCGTCGAGTCCGTCCCCGTCCACGAGGACATCAAAACCGGCTCCGGCGATCTCCGCACCCTGCTAGACAACTACGCCCAAACCCTCCGCCACCTCGCCTCCGAGGGCGTGCACACCGTGGTCTACAATTTCATGCCCGTGCTCGACTGGGTCCGCACCGATATGCGCCACGTCCTGCCCGACGGCACCGAGTGCCTCCTCTTCGACCCGGTTAAATTCTGCGCGTTCGAACTCCACGCCCTGTGCCGCCCCGACGCCGAAGCCGACTTCACCCCCGGTCAAATCGCCGCCGCCGCCCGCTGGTGGGCCGGCCTCGACGACTCCGCCCGCGATTCCTTCGTCAAAACCATCGTCGACGTCTTCCCCGGCGTAAAATGGGGTCTCACTCTTAACGATATCCGCGCCCGCCTCGCCGCCTATTCCCACATCGGCCGCGCCGAGCTGACCGCCAACCTCGCCCGCTTCCTCCAACACGTCACGCCCGTCGCCGCCGAAGTCGGCGTCCGCCTCGCCATCCACCCGGACGACCCACCCTTTCCCGTGCTCGGCCTGCCGCGCATCGTCTCCACCGCGGACGACGTCGCCGCGCTCTTCGCTCTCGCAGACCACGAAGCCAACGGCCTCTGTTTTTGCTCCGGTTCCTTCGGCGCCCGCCCCGACAACGATTTGCCCGCCCTGGCTCGCCGCTTCGCCCCACGCATCCACGCCGTCCACCTGCGCGCGACCAAGCGCGAGCCCTCCGGGGTCTTCTACGAGGCTGATCACCTCGACGGCGACGTGGACATGCCCGCCGTCCTCCGCGTCTTGCTCGACGAGCAGGACCGCCGCCAGGCCGCCGGTCGCGCCGACTGGAGGCTCCCTCTCCGCCCCGACCACGGTCACGTGATGATGCAAGACCTCACGCACTATGTCCCGCTCACCCCCGGCTACTCCGCCATCGGCCGGATGCGCGGCCTGGCCGAGCTGCGCGGCGTCATGCACGGCCTGCGCTTCGCCGAACAAGCTTAGGCGTATTTCAAGGGCTCACGTCCATCCGGAACGGCGCTGCCGGTAAACCCTCTGCGTTGGCGAGGTTGGCCGCCTCCGGGTAGTTGGCCCACGCATATCGCACCCAGCGCGGCTCCGCCACCCCCTCGGCGCGCAGCGTCACCGTATCGCCCGCCAGCGTTCCGGCGGCGGCGACGAACTTGCCGTCCGCGCCCGCCAGCTCAAACCCGCCCGGCGCGCCGCCGCCCGCCCGCAGGGCGCCCGCGTTAGACTTGAACGCCACCTCCACCGCGCTGTCGTTTACCGCGCGGGCCGACACCGGCTCGGGACCGGTATCGACCATGTCGCGCCCATAGGTCCGCGCCAACGAGAGCCGCGCCAGCCGGTCGGCCACCGCCTGTTTGTTTTTCGGATGCACATCCGTCCGGTCGCCGACGTCGATCGCCACCGCCATGCCGGTCGCCGGCAATCGCAGCGCCTCCGCCTGCATCGCGCGCGTGCCGGCGATGTCGCCCTTGCCGCCGTAGGCCGCCAGTTGGACAAAATAGAACGGTAACTCCCGCCCCCAGAGCGAACGCCAGTCGCGGATGAGCAACTCGTTCCAGACCGGAAAAAGTGAGCGCGGCCCGGTGATGGACTCGCCCTGATACCAGAGCACGCCGCGGATCGCGTAGGGAATGACCGGCGAGACCATGCCGTTGAACATCACCGTCGGGTTGTGCTGGTCCTGCTCGGGGTCGGGGTTGCGCGGGGCGCGCGGCGCTTTCGCCCCCTTAGCCTTGGCGGCGGCGGAAGCCGCCTCCCAGGCTGCGAGGTCGGTCGCGTATTTCGCGCGTTTATCCGTGTCGGCCAGATAGGCGGCCAGCTCCGCGTCAAATTTTGCCAGCTCGGCCGCCATGCGCGGGTCGGTCGCCATAGCCTCCCGGCGCACCCAGGCTTGGGCGCAGCTCGCGCCGAAGGTGAGTTTCACGATGCCCACCGGCACATCGAGTTCCTCGCTTAGACGCCGCGCGAAAAAATAGCCGATGGCGGAAAACTCCCGCGCCGTCTCGGGCGTGCACACCTGCCACGCGCCGCCGACCCGCTCGACCGGCACCGCGCTTTTCCGCCACTCGCCGCTGAACATACGGATAAGCGGGTGGTTCGCCGCCGCGACCTCTTCCGCCTCGTTCTCCACCCCGGCGAAGTAAAACTTCTCCGTTCTCGCGACCGTAAAATCCATGTTGCTCTGCCCTGAGCAGAGCCAGACCTCGCCCACCAGCACGTCACGGAGCGTGAGGGGGACCTTCGTCTTCGAACCAGTCACGACCAACTCACGCCCCTGCGCCGAGGCCTTCATCGCGGGTAATTCCACCCGCCACGCCCCGGCTGCGTCCGCCGCAGTCCGCAGGGTCTTGCCATCAAAGCGCACTTTCAGTCGCTCGCCCGGATCCGCCCGACCCCACACCGGCACGGGGAGTTCGCGTTGCAGCACGAGGTGATCGGTGAAAGGACTGGCTAGGCTCACTTCCGCACGGACTGCGTTAATCGCCCCCGCAAAGGCTACCAAGCCAAGAAAGAGCAGCCTCACCCCGCGACGGCCACGGAAAAGGGAACGACCTAAAACCAAGTCACGAAAAGCTAACCAAACGAATATAATCATGGGGTGGGGTTTAAACTACGCGCGCTGAACCGCGCCGTAGCTTTGCGACTTTGCATCGCTTTACCATCACCGCCAACCGCGGGTCGTCTTGACTGTCAGAATCCAATTAAAGACCGAGCCACTCGCGATAGCAGATGCGAAAGCCGTGGTTTTCACCTTGGAAATCCAGCCAGACCGCTGTGCGCTTTTACCTTAGCCCCTGAACGATCCTTCTATGAAACCCATCCTAGCCCTTGCCCCCGCCTTGTTTTGTCTTGGTTTGCTCGCCGGTTGCAGCAAAACGACCAGTCCGGACGCCGCCTCCGCTTCGGCCGTCCCCGCCAAGGTCAAAATCGGTTTCCTCGTAAAGCAGCCCGAGGAACCTTGGTTCCAATACGAGTGGAAAGGCGCCGACAAGGCCGCCGCTCAATACGGCTTCGAGGTCATGAAGCTCGGCGTGCAAGACGGCGAAAAAACCATGGCCGCGATCGACAATCTCGCAGTAGCCGGCGCCAGCGGTTTCGTGATCTGCACCCCAGACGTCCGCCTCGGGCCGCAAATCATGCGTCGCGCCACCGAAAAAGGCCTCAAAGTCGTGATCGTTGACGACCAGTTTGTGAAAGACGGCAAGTTCATGACC
Source organism: bacterium (assembly GCA_010027235.1). Classification (GTDB taxonomy): domain Bacteria; phylum Verrucomicrobiota; class Verrucomicrobiia; order Opitutales; family Opitutaceae; genus IMCC26134_A. The sequence continues at coordinate 5,427 of RGVP01000100.1, read as the reverse complement.
GAGGTGCCCTATGTCGGCATGTCCGCCAGCCGCATCGGCGCCAAGCAGGGCGAAACCCTCGCCGCCGAGTTCAAGAAGCGCGGCTGGTCCGCCGCCGACACCGCCGTGTGCGCGGTGACCTTCGAGGAGCTCGACACCGCCCGCGAACGCACCGACAGCTCCATCGCCGCCTTAGAGGCCGCCGGCTTCCCGGACGACCGCATTTTTAAGGCCCCGCAAAAGACCACCGACATCCCGGGCAGCTTCGATGCCGTGAGCGTGCTCCTCACCCAGCACTCCGACATCAAACACTGGCTCATCCTAGGCATGAACGACACCGCCGTGCTCGGCGCCGTGCGCGCCGTCGAGGGCCGGGGCTTTACCGCCGAGACCGCCATCGGCGTCGGCATCAACGGCACCGACTGCATCGACGAGCTCCGCAAGCCCAAGCCCACCCCCTTCTTCGGCTCCATGCTCGCGTCCGCCCCGCAGGAAGGCTTCGCCTCCGCAGAGATGCTCTACAAGTGGATCAAGGACGGCACCCAGCCACCTCTCGACACCCGCTCCGAGGGCATTCTGATCACGCGCGAAAACTTTGAGGAGATCCTCAAGAAGGAAGGCATTAACTAAGTCCCGAGGCGCACGCGGCCACGCAACCCGCCCGCCCTCCCGTTTCGTATTACGCCTCGAAGTGAGCACCGCCACCCAGCCCTACCTCGTCTTTGACGAAATAACGAAAACCTACCCGGGCGTGCAGGCACTGCGAGGCGTTAGCTTCGGGGTGGAAAAAGGCACCGTCCACGCCTTGATGGGCGAAAACGGCGCCGGCAAATCCACTTTGCTCAAGGCCCTCAGCGGCGCGCACCAACCGACCACCGGTTGCCTACTCATCGACGGGCATGCGCACGTCTTCGCCTCTACTTCCGCGGCGATGGCTGCGGGCGTGGCGGTGATTTACCAAGAGCTTCATCTAGTGCCGGAGATGACCGTGGCGGAAAATATTTACCTCGGCCACCTCCCGCAACGGGGCGGCATCGTTGACCGCACCCGGTTGAACGAACTCGCCGCCATCCAGCTTCGCCGTCTCGGCGAGGACATCGATCCCGCCTGCAAACTCGCCCGCCTGCCCATCGGCCAGCGCCAGATGGTTGAGATCGCCAAGGCCCTGACTCGCGGGGCCAAGGTCATCGCCTTCGACGAGCCGACCAGTTCGCTCTCTGCCCGCGAGATCGAGAAGCTCTTCACGGTCATCCGCGATCTGCGCCGGGAGGGCTGCGCCATCCTCTACGTGACCCATCGCATGGAGGAGGTATTCCGTCTATGCGACGCCTGCACCGTCCTGCGTGACGGCGCCCATGTGCGCACCCACCCCTCCCTCCAGACCATCACGCCGGACGTGTTGGTGAAGGACATGGTGGGCCGCGATATCACCGACGTTTATGGCTACCAACCCCGCGCCCATGGACCCGTCGCCCTCCATGTCTCCGGCCTCGCCGGCCCCGGCGTGCTCTCCCCGGCCTCGTTCACTATCGCCCGCGGCGAAATCCTCGGCCTCTTCGGGCTGGTCGGCGCCGGGCGCACCGAACTGCTTAAACTCCTGTTCGGCGCCACTCCCGCCACCGAGGGCTCGATTCAGGTCCACGATGTGCCGGTGAAGGTGCAAAGCCCGGCCGACGCCATACGAGCCGGCATCGTCTATTGCACCGAAGATCGCAAAAAAGAGGGCATCGTCCCGATCCGTTCCGTGCTGGAGAACTGCAATCTCTCCGCCCGCCGCAAACACGTGAGCTTAGGCGGGGTGATCAACGAAACCTGGGAGCGGAAAAACGCCCTGACCCAAACCACCGCCCTCGCGGTCAAGACCCCCTCCCTCGATCAACTGATCAAGCACCTCTCCGGCGGTAACCAGCAGAAAGTCATTCTCGGACGCTGGCTGTCTGAGGATGTGAAAGTCCTCATGCTCGATGAGCCCACGCGCGGCATCGACGTCGGCGCCAAGAGCGAGATCTACAAGCTCATGTTCAAACTCGCCGCCGAGGGCATGGCCGTGCTCGTCGTCTCCAGCGATCTGCCCGAGGTCCTCGGCCTCGCCGACCGCGTGCTCGTGATGCGCCAGGGCCGGCTCGCGGACGAGTTTTCCCGGGCCGATGCCGCCCCTGAACGCGTCCTCGCCGCCGCCCTGCCAATCGACACCGCCGCCGCTTGAACGACTCCTTCCTTCAGATAAATTCGCACCTACTTCCTACTTTTCCCAACCGCCTCCATGACCGCCAGCTCCGTCCCCGCCTCCTCGCCCAAATTCGGCGGCGCCGCCGCCCTCCTTGACCGCGCCGGCATGCTCCTGATCCTCGCCCTGCTGGTGGTCGTCTGCTCGTTCACGGTGCCGAACTTTGCCTCGCCGAATAACGCCGAGAGCGTCCTCCTGCAGGTTTCGACCGTCGGCATCGTCGCCACCACGATGCTCTTCTGCCTCGCCTCGGGCAACTTCGACCTCTCCGTCGGCACCCTGATTCCCGCCGGTGGCGTGCTCTGCGCGCTGGTATTAAAAGATACCGGAAACCTCGTGCTCGCGATCGGCGCCGCCCTCGGCTTCGGCGCCCTCGTCGGCCTGATCAACGGCGTGGTCGTGGCCAAGTGCAAAATCAACCCGCTCATCACCACGCTATCTACCATGATGATGGTCAAAGGCGTGGCCTTCGTGTTCGCCGACGGCAAGTCCATCGGCATCGCCAACGACGCCATCCTTAATCTCGCCAACGCCGCGTTTCCCATCTTCCACAATGCGCGGGGCGGCGTGCTGTTCCAAATCACCGCGCCCGTCTGGATCTGCTTTGCGCTCTTTTTCCTTTTCGGCTTCCTGCTCAACCGCACGATCTTCGGCCGCAACACCCTCGCCATCGGCGGCAATGAGGAGGCCGCCCGTCTCGCCGGCATCCCGGTGGACCGCGTGAAGATCACCATTTTCGTCCTGCAGGGCGCAATCGCCGCCCTCGCCGGCGTGCTGCTCGCCTCGCGCATGGGTATCGGCGACCCCAAGACCGCCCAAGGTATCGAGCTCTCCATCATCTCGGCCTGCGTGCTCGGTGGCGTCTCGCTCACCGGTGGCGTCGGTCGCATGAGCTACGTCATCGCCGGCGTGTTCATCATGGGAATCGTCGAAAACGCGATGAACCTGCTGAGCATAGACTCGTTTTACCAATACATCGTGCGCGGAGCTATTCTGCTGAGCGCCGTGCTCTTCGACCGCTTCCGCACCCGCCGCTAGGCCAACCCCTCGCGACTACGCCTCACTCTGACTGTCCGATTCCGGCGTGCTCCGCCGCGTAGCATTGGTCTGTAGGAACAGGATACCCCTATGTGTTCGCCCTCCCGGTCCCGAATCCGGCTAAAATCCGGTTTAAATTGGTTGTGTCGTTTCACCCCTTGGCTGGCCTTGGCCGCCCCGTTCACCGGGCGCGCCGAGCCCCCCAAAGAGTGGATTGACCCCGACACGGGTCACCGCGTCGTTCGACTCTCCGACGAGCCTGGCACCTCCAGCCTCTACTTTCACCAGTGGTCCTTCACCCCGGATGGCCGCTCCGTCGTGGTCACCACCCCACACGGGATCGCGCTCCTCAACCACACCACCCGCGCCGTCGATCCGCTGGTTAATGGCGACGTCAAAATCATCCAACTCGGACGACGCACCGGTGCGGTCTATTATACCCGGACCGAGGGCGAGCAAATTGCCGTTTTTTCCCTCTCGCTGGATACTCGCGCCGAACGCCGCATCGCCCTGCTGCCGCCCCGCGCCACCGTCTCCACCGTCAATTCCGACGAAACCCTGCTCGCCGGCACCCTAACCGAGGCCGAACCGCCCCCGGGGGAGATCTTTCCGCCCAACTCCGGCGCCTCCGCGAAAAACACCCCGCAGGGCGAATGGATGAAGGCGGGCAACGAGCGCGCCAGCGATGGACGCCTCTTTACCTTCGCCGAGCAGAAGGAACGCCGCCTCGCCCGCCGCCTCGCCGCCCGCCTGCCGATGTCGATTTTCACCTTGGACATCGCAACCGGAGAGCTGCGCACCGTCCATAGCTCCACCGACTGGCTTAACCACCTCCAATTCTCGCCCAAGGACCCCGGCCAGCTAATGTTCTGCCACGAGGGCCCCTGGCACATGGTCGACCGCTTGTGGCTGGTCCGCACCGACGGCACCGGCCTGACCAAGGTCCACGCCCGCACCATGAACATGGAGATCGCCGGCCACGAGTTCTTCTCCCCCGACGGCCGCACCGTCTGGTATGACTTGCAAACTCCGCGCGGCGAGAGCTTCTGGCTCGCCTCCTACGATCTCGGCACCGGCGCCCGCACCCGTCTGCACGTCGACCGCAACGCCTGGTCCGTTCACTACAACGTCTCCTCCGATGGCACCTTTTTTTCCGGCGACGGCGGCGACGCCGAGATGGTTGCCCACGCTCCGGACGGCAAATGGCTCTACCTCTTCCGACCCGAAGCCATCCCCGACGTAGCTGAATTAAGCGCCCCGGACGCCGCCGGGCTAATCAGCCCGGGCGTGCTGCGGGCCACCCGTCTGGTGAATATGAAGACCCACGACTACCGCCTCGAGCCCAACGCCGTCTTCACCCCCGACGGTAAAAAACTGATCTTCCGCAGCAACCTCCACGGCGAAGTCCATGTCTACGCCGTGGAGCTCACGCCCGCCGCCACGCCTCCCGCCCGCTAACTCCGCCCCATGCCCGTCTTCCTGCGCCTCCTTATCACCGGACTCGTTTTTCTCGCCGCAACCGCGTTTGGGCTACGCGCCGCCGAGGACGAACGCCCGGTAGTGAATGATTCCGGTGTCCCGGTGGAAAAACCCGCCGCCGGCACCTTGCCCACCCTCTGGATCGCCGGCGACTCGACCGTGCGCAGCAATGAACCCATGCGCGGCTGGGGCCAGGACCTGCCCCGCTTTTTTGATCCCGTCAAAATCAACGTCGTGAATCGCGCCATCGGCGGCCGCAGCACGCGCACCTTTTACACGGAGGGTAAATGGCAGGCCATCATGGATGCCCTCAAACCCGGCGACTGGGTCGTGATCCAATTTGGCCACAACGACGTCGGTCAACTCGACGCCCGCAGCAAGTTTCGCGGCTCCCTGAAAAGCATCGGTGACGAGACCGAGGACGTCGCCAAACCCGACGGCACGATCGAGACCGTGCACAGCTACGGTTGGTATCTGAAAACCTTCACCCGCACCGCCCGCGCCAAGGGGGCCAACGTCGTGCTTTGCTCGCCCATTCCGCACAAGAAATTCGACGATGCCGGCAAGTTCGTCCGTGACTGGGCTCAGTGGCGCGGCTGGGTCGAGGCCTGCGCCCGGGCCGAAGGCGCCGCCTACCTCGACCTCGCCGAGCTCGTGAGCCGCGGCTACGACCGTCTGCCTCGGGCCGAGATCGAGGCCTTTTT
>RGVP01000099.1 GCA_010027235.1 bacterium | reverse complement strand
CTATCTCGCTTTCCGACCTCCGCGCTGAGCCCCGCCTCACCATCTTTTGCTCTGCTCCGCCAACCCCGCCTCGCCGTGATGCCTGTCGCGGAGCACGATTGGAACGTAATCTTCTCCCTCAACCCGCAATGAGTCCCCTGCCATTCCCCACCCAGCGTCTCCGCGTTTACGACCTCGTCCGCGAAGTCGGGATCGACGTCGGCCCGTGGGCTGACTTCGACGGTGAGCATCCCGCATCCAACCCGAAATTCTGCTACAATTGGGCATTTTTCGACACCGTGAGGCGGCTCGTCGTCATCTGCCTCTGGCACTCGGAGACGGAGCAAGACACGAGCGGTCATTTCCAGCGTCGAAATTACCGCGAAATCGCGGCAGCCAAACACCGCTGGAAGCCCAGCCAGTGCAAACGGGCGGGACAGATGGATACAGCACTCCAGTTTGCCAAGAAACGGAGCCTGCAAATAAACGTAATCGTCCTTGTCGGGTCTCGTCGCGAAGACTCCAGCGACGAATCGAGTTCCAAGGTCGAACAACGCTGTCTCGACCCAGAACCGTGGCACGTCGCCGAGTATCATGATGACGGAGCGTGCGTGCTTCGCCGTGGTCCACCGCCTTTGGCTATACCACCATCCGAAACCTTTACCGCCGACGAAATCGCCATCGCTGGCACCTTTGCCGAAGGCTCTGTGGTCGAAACCTCCGGCAAAACTCGCGAACGGTCCAAGCTTCTTAGCGACCTCGCCCGCGCCCACTTCGCCAAACAGTCTCCCGATGGTCGGCTCCATTGCGCCGTATGCGAATGGGCTCCACCGCCGCTCCTTCAACTCACCGGCCCCATCGTCGAAATCCACCACGCCCTCGGCATCAGCCAATACCCAGCCGACGGGCGCGTCCTGACCTTCGAGGAAGCGATCCAGCACCTAACACCCCTCTGCCCCAACTGCCACCGCATCGCCCACGCTAAACCCGACGGCGGCACCTTTACTCAAGCAGAACTTCGCGTAGCAATCTCTACGGGGTAGATCGAAAAACGCTAATCTAAAGCGACCCTGCCAGCTGGAGCCAAATCGGCACTCTGCAGCCTTCATGGCTTCAAGCCGCCAATCGCTTCACCCGCCAGCGCATGGCATTCACCGCGGGGCGGAAAGCCTCGTCGCCGGGGGGGAGCAAGGGTTTGTCCTGCAGTTTCGCCAGCTCGGCTTCGCCGGAGGAGCGGTGCGAGATGAGCACGCGCGACACGACCCAGCGGCCCTCGGGGTGCGGGGCGATCAGGCTGCGATCCATCGCCCAGTGGTGGTTTTTGCAGAGCGCCAGCCCGTTGCTCGGGTGGTCGTTAAAACTCACGGCAAAAGGAATGAGGTGCGCCGCGTCCACCAGCGCGATGTCCGAGCCCGGCAGCCGCAGGCGCAGCCCACACGCCGCGCATTGGTGGTCGTAAACTTCCGCCACCTTTTTTCGGAAACCTGCGCTCCGGCCGGGCGCCTCGGGCTCCGCTTCCGCATCGTAGGGCAGCAACTCCTCCCGGACTACGGGGGCCGTGAAGAGCACGGAGGCTTGGGCCGGAAAATAACGCGCCACCAGTGCATGCCGAAGCCGGTGCCGGTTGGCGGCGTCGGCAAAGACGTGATCCATCCCGTCGACGAGGCGGGCGAAAAGCTGCCCGCTGTCGCGCACCAGTGGCGTCGTCTCTTGCGGCGCCGGCCCGGCGGGCGTGCGCCGGAACACCTGCCAGAACCCCTCGCTGGCGAGGTAGTGAAAGGGATTCTCGGGTGTATCGCGGTCGTCGGCCTTTTTCACTTTTTCGAAATAGGCGCTGAAACGCTCGCGGAGGGCGGCGTTCCACTCGATGCAATCGGGCGTGGCCAGGCCGCCGTCGATGAGGTCCAGCACGGTTAACAGGAGCAAGGGCTTGTGCGGCCGCTCGTGCCGAAGCGCACCCGTGCCGATCACCCCTACGTTCAAAGCGTAGAGTCGTTCGATGGTTTGGTCCAATAAGGCGCCCATGCGATGGTCACGATGATGGCGCCCGCCATCGCGTCCACGGTGAAACGTCGTCGATTCGCTCCCGTTGACGGGAGGTTTACTCCAGCGGCTCGCCGCTCCGTTCTACGCGGCCTCTCGCTAAAGCGGGCGATAACCGGGTTCTGGGTCGCGCGTTCGGTTTGGCCGAGGGTGCCAATGGTGAATTACATTTCCCAAAGTTTGGCCAAGGGCACGGCTAGAAACCTAGGATCCCCTAGCGTGAAGGTGTTGGTCCCGGCATGAAATAAAATGCCTCCGGCAAAATCTTCGCCGCACTGGGCCGCGAGGCGGCGCAATCCGGCGGCGTCGGCGAGCGCAGGGGTGGCGGTGGCTTTGACCTCAACGCCCCAGGTTTTCGCCCCGCAGGTTAGCACCACATCCACCTCGACCTGGTCTTTGTCGCGGTAGTGCCAGAAGCGCAGGTCGGGCTCGGTCCAGCCGGCTTGGGCGATGAGTTCTTGCAGCACATAAGATTCCAACAAATGCCCGAAGCGCTTTCTCTGGGAGGGCCAGTCTTCGCTGGTGAGCGACGCCAGCGTGGAGGCCAGACCGGTGTCGATAAAATGAACCTTGGGCGTCTTGATGAGGCGTTTGGACTCATGACGGTGCCAAGGCTGGAGCCGGCGCACCAGGTAGAGGCGTTCACAGGCGGTGAGGTGGTGCTCCACCGTATCGCGGCGTAGGTCTAGTTCATTGCCGAGGGTGGTGAGGTTGAGGAGTTCGCCGGTGCGCAAGGCAAGCAGGGTGAGCAGGCGCGAAAGGTCGCGTGGCTCCTTCACTCGGGCTACGTCCTGCACGTCGCGCTCTATCAGGGCCCGAAGATAGTCACGATGCCAGACCCGCGCCCGCGCCGGAGTGCGCAAATGCGGCTCGGGAAAACCACCGCCCACGATTCGCGCCGCCAAAGCCGCTGGATCGGGAAGAATGCCCTCGTCCGCCAGCGCGGGCCGCAGTCGCCCGGCCAACCAAGCGGCGAGGAAGCCGCCGGGGGCGCGGTTGAGTTCGGCGGCGGTCAGGGGGTGCAGCTCCAGCACCGTCATACGCCCAGCCAACGAATCGCCGAGCTTTGGCAGGAGGAGAAGATTGGCCGAACCGGTGAGGAGAAAGCGCCCCGGCCGCCGGTCGCGGTCCACGGAAAGCTTAATAGTGCGGAGCAGCTCCGGCGCCCGCTGGATTTCATCCAAGATAACGGGGTCCGGCAAAGCGGCCATGAAGCCGTTGGGATCACTCCGGGCCAGGGCTAGGGTATCCGTATCATCCAGACTGATATAGCCATAGGCCGGTCGGAGCGTGCGGGCCAGCGTGGTCTTGCCGCACTGGCGGGGGCCGAGAAGGCACACCACGGGAGTATCAGCCAAGGCGGCATGGAGCGCTGGGGTGAGGGCACGAGGGAAAGCAGCAGCGTCCATTTGCCTGTTAGATAAGCGTCCAATCGTCGGTTGATCAAGCGTCCAATCGCCGGTTTTAGCCTGTGGCTTTGCTCTGAAGTAGCCTCCGAAAGTTGGACCGAGGGTAAAACAAGAAGGCACAGGTGAAGCTGCACCCTCCCAGCCGTTAGATCATTCTACTTGCCCGCTGAAACGTTCTACCCGCCAGCCGCATCGTTTCACCCAGCCGCTAGGTCGTTCTATCCGCCCGCTGGAACGTTCTACCGGCGAGCCGCATCGTTCTACCCGCCAGCTGCATCGTTTCACCCAGCCGTTAAAACGTTCTATCCGGCCGCTACATCGTTCTAGCCGCCCGGTAGATCGTTCTATCCAGCCGTTAAAACGTTCTATCCGCCAGCTGGAACGTTCTACCGCACGGATAGAACGTTCTATCCGCCAACCGCTCCGTTCTATCCGGCCGTTAGATCGTTCTACCCGCCAGCTACATCGTTCTATCCGGCCGGTAGATCATTCTATCCCCCAGCTGGAACGTTCTACCGGCCAGCCGCATCGTTCTACCCGGCGGATAGATCGTTCCACCCGCCGCATGAAAGATTTTCATACGACGACGCGAAGAAGCGGGCATGGGCAGGTTTTTTCCCGGCCCGAGGAACTACCCCGAGTCCACTCCACGCAGTGTGACCGAGTTGACATCAGGGCCCGGTGTGCACGCCCGCTCCACGAGTTTTTTTACGCCCAGCCTTTTGGCAGAGGCCCACGCACCCACCTCACCGACCAAGCAAAAGACCATGCTACACTGCTTCCCACGGAGTAACCCTCCCCAACCCTTTTTCCCGACCACGGACGATACTCGGCCACTTACGGACGAGACACCGGGGGCGGGAAAATCCAAAAATATGGCCACCGCCAAAACCGGTTCCCAGTCCGGCCAAAACTGGAATCCAAACCTCGGGGCCGCCGAACTGAGCTCGCTCATCGGCACCCTGGGTAAGATCGAACAGCAGATGCCCTACCTCGTCGGCCTCAGCCGCGGGGAAAGGCGGAAGCTCCCGAAGGTCGGGCCGCTCACCCGATCGTTCGTCGCCGACGCCGTCACCACCGCGCAGGCTAATCCCGGCCTCCTGCCTCGTTCCATCGATATCTCCAGTCTGCGTTCGCGCGCCGATACCCTCGACCGTCTGGGCGAGGTGCGTCGCGCCGTGTCGCAGTTCCTGGAGAAGGTGGACGACACGGAGGTGCTCCTCGCCAGCGAGGTGTATGCCGCCGCCCGCACCGTATATGCGGTCATGAAGACTCCGGCCGCCGTGCCGGGCCTCAAGGATCGTCAGGACCGTCTGGCTCAGCGCTTCGCCCGCAAAAAAGGGAGTCGTAAGGCCGAAGAACCCCTGGCGGTGAAGCCGGTGGAATAAAACCAAGGTCTCGAAAGGGACTGGGTTTTCTCGAGGCGATCGGGTGGCAGCCCGGTCGCCTTTTTTTCGGTCAAACGACTGGACTTATTTACATCAGAAAAAGCAGTGCAGCACAATCGCGTTTTGCGCCGCTCGGCCTATTTAATCAGTAGCGCCGAGACCCTCCGTGCTAGACCGCAGGCGGGTTCACCGCGATGCGACAGAGAGGCACGGATGGGAACCATGTCTACCCAAAGCGTTCCGCGTGCTTTGCAGGTGGAATCTTCGGAGACTGCCTAACTGTGGAAAATAGATCCGAAAACCAAATTAAGAGTAGGTTCTATTTCTTGGCGCAAAACATCCACGGGGCGCCCGCTCTCAGGCGTTCAGGCCGCCCTAATCAATGCCCTCGCTTTGATCCTATGCAGTCGGCAACTTGGCGGTGGTTACGGTATGAATGTCATCTACACCGAACATGCTCGTCAGCGGATGGTGAAGCGACGACTCGCGCAGGAATGGATCGAACGCGTGATAGCCAACCCTGCTCGGATCGAACCGGATGAGACCGATCCTGAGTTGGAACATCGGCTTGGGAGAATCCCGGAGCTTGCAGATCGGGTTTTGCGGGTTATCGTAGCGAAATCAGAACCAATGCGTGTCATCACCATGCACCTCGACCGCAATTTGAAAGGTTTATTATGAAACTGACCGTGGACCGCGAAGCCGACGCTCTTTACCTTGATCTCGACGAAGCGCCTGCGGCCGAGAGTCAGGAAATTTCTCCCGGCGTCATTTTAGATTACAATGCGGAGGGTAAGGTCGTCGGCATCGAAATGCTCTATCTCTCCAAGCGGGTTTCCGCCGAAAAAATCGGGCGAATGCAACTTGAGAGCGTCGGGGCGTGATCACATCATAACTAGATATCCGTTTTAGGCACCGTGGCGCGACTGACTAAGCCAGACTGCTCAAAACTCACCGTGCCGAGTGCCATGTCACCCAAGCTCAGGTGGTCCGCCTCACCGGCTTCTCGCCCCGCTCGGTGGCCAAGTGGAGCCAGGGCGAAACGCCGTCGCCCAAACAGGGAAAAGCCTTGGTTGAGATGGATCGGTTATTCGACGGTCTCGCCCGCGTGATCGAGCCGGCCCAAGTCGGCCGCTGGCTTACGCAGCCCAACTCCGCCTTCGACGGCTTTACGCCGCTGCAGGTGGTGGAGCGAGGTGAACTGGATCGAATCTGGCGTATGCTCTACGATCTCGAGTCCGGCCAACCGAGTTGATTCAGCTTTGCGCTGGGTGGCGTAAAAGACTGCCGCCCGCTTCACGCCGGCGTAAAGGTGCTATGCAAAGCCGTCCCAACGCCTTGCCGAGGCGTCCGGGGAGACGCTCCGTGCGTTGCTGGCGCTTGGCGGGCGGGGGGCGGACTGGCAAAAAGGGGAAAAAACGGACACATTCCCTTTGAGCGTCCTCGGCGCGTCGCGGCCAAATCCTGCAAGCCGTTGGCTTAAAATGGTGGGCCCACTCGGACTTGAACCGAGAACCAAGGGATTATGAGTCCCCTGCTCTAACCGATTGAGCTATAGGCCCGTCGCCTGAGGCGGAAGAAGAGAATTCGCTGGTCCCGCGGGTGGGTGCAAGCCTTGGCTGCACGAGCCGCCGCCGGTTTTGGCTTATGGCGCCTCCAAACGCAGCACGGTGATGCTGTGGGGCGGTAGGGTTTGGGTGAACGCTGCGCCGATGCCTTTTCGTTTGGTCACGCTGGGGACGACTCGGGTGCGATCGGTGATCGAATTGGTCGCCTCGGGGGCGGCCGCGAGGGTTTCTACGCGGGCGGTCGGGCCGATGCGGCGCGCGCCCGTGAGACGGATCTCGACGTCGCGGGCGTCGGTCTCGGCGTTGACCAACTTGAGGTAAACCACGCCTTCGCGGGTCGCGCGGGTGGCGGCGGCGTGGAGCGGGGCGCCGCCGCTTTGGACCGGTTTCAGCAGGGTATCGCCCACCTGTCGCGAATACATTTGGAACGCGTGGTAGCTGGGCGCGCCAAAGGCGTTGAGGGCGTCGTAGCCGATGAGGTTGGGGCGCCACTGGTAGCCGTTTACGTTGGCGAAGAGCGGCGCGTAGCACTGCATGGTCACGAAGTCGGCGTGGCGCTCCATGGCGGACATCCAGGCGGCGTCGCCGAGGGCGGCCTTCATCGTCGGGGTGGGGGCGAGGCCGCGCGACTTGGCATCCCAAGGCGGGAAGGCGGTCTCGTGGGCGGCCCACTCGCCGACAAAAATCTCGGGCCCAGCGCGGTCGTAGCGGTCGAAGTGGGTGGGGGAATCCTTTAGGAAGGTCTCGGTGTTCCGGTAGTAATGCTCGTCGAGCACGTCGGGGCGGGTGCTTTTCACGCGTTTGCCCGCGGGTTGCTCATTGCCGACGCTGGAGATGCACTTGAGGGACGGGTAGGCGCGCTTGATGGCGTCGGCGAACTGGGTGTAGCGGGCGTCGTAGCTGCCGGATTTATCGAACCAGTCCTCGTTGCCGATCTCGACGTAGCGCAGGGGGAAGGGCTCGGGGTGGCCGTCGCGGGCGCGGAGGGCGCCCCATTTCGAGGTGACCGGGCCGGTGACGTATTCGATCTCGTCCAGCGCTTCGCGGATGAAGGGTTCGAGGTCGGGGCCGGGCTTCACGTAGTCGCCCTTCAGGGAGTAGCCGGCGTAAAGGGCGAGCACGGGCTCGGCCCCCATGTCAGTGGTCCAGAGTAGGAACTCCAGCAGGCCCATGCCGTCGGTGGAACGGTAACCCCAAGGGCCGGGGTGGCCGGGACGCTGGTCGATGGGCCCGATGGTCTCCCACCACTTAAAGCGGGTGGCGATGGTGTCGCCCTCGAGGTAATTGCCGCCGGGGAAGCGCAGAAAACCGGGTTTTAAATCGACCAGCATCTGCATGAGATCGGGGCGCAGACCGTTGGGGCGATCTTTCCAGGTGGGTGGGAAGAGGGAGACTAGGCCGAACCAGACGGTGCCGGGCTGCTCCACCGTGAGGGTGAGCCGAGCCTGCGTGGTCGGGGTGATCTTGCGACCGGTTTTTAATACCACCTCGTAGGCGGCCCAGTCGGAGGTGAGGCGGTCCACCTGACCGCAAGCGTAGAGGGTGGCGCCGTCGAGGCTGGTGATGGCGACGGTGAGCGGGCCGGTGAAGCCGGGCGCGGCCTTGGCGCGGAAAGAGGCGCGGTAGCGGGTGGAGGGTTTTACGGGGATGCCCCAGTAGCCCTCGTTGGCCACGCCGGCGGGGGCGGCGGGGCTGGCGGCGGTGGCCTCTAGCCGGAGGCTGGTGGGGATGGCGGCATTAAGCGGCTGCTTGGGGTCGAGGGCGATGGCCGCGGCGGCGGGCGTGGCGGCCACGACCGACCAGTGCGCGGGTTTCGCTGCGTCGTCGAGGAAGGCGCGGTTGCTGACCAGCTCGGCGTAAAGGCCGCCATCATAGCTGAAGTTGATCTCCTCGGTCATCAGTCCGTAGTGGATCGGGCTGACTTTTCCACCCGGGGCGGCGAGGTCGATCGTCAGGGTATCGGGCGCGGGCGCGGCGGCGGCAAAGGGCAACCAGCAGGCGGCGAGCAGGGCGAAGGTCAGGCGGGGTAACATAGGGGTAGAGAGGGTAGGGCGGGGAGCCGGCGGGGGGCCGGCGACGTTCACTCCCGGCGACGGGCGGTGAGCTGTTGCAGCACGATAAACACGAACAGCAGTCCGCCCACGGCGATGCGGGTCCACCACGAGTTCAGGGTGCCTTGGAAAATCACCAGCGTCTGGATAAGCCCCAAAATCAGCACGCCCACTAGCGTGCCCGGGATGTAGCCCACGCCGCCGCGCAGCAGGGTGCCGCCGATCACGGCGGCGGCGATGGCGTCGAGCTCCAATCCTACGAATGAGGCGGGGTTACCCGACTGCATGTAGAACGTCGCCACTAATCTTGGTGGCACCGATCGGCACGCCCATCAGCCGAGCCGAGCTCTCGCTGGAGCCGATCGCGAGGACGTTGCGGCCGAAACGCGACCACCGAGCCAAGGCGGCGCCGGCGAGCACCACCGCGAGCAGGGCGAACGCAGTGAAGGGGATGGCGAGGCGGCGCGATACTGGCAGGGACAAGGTCTGGGAGATAAACTCGCCGTAGAACGGGTGGTCGATCGAGAGTGACTCCGGGTGGACCACGAAGGCGAGGCCGCGCGCGAGGAACATGCCGCCGAGCGTGACTAGGAAGGGGGGCAGGGCGTAAAGGTGGATCAGGGCGCCCATCAGCGCGCCGAAGCCCGCGCCCAACCCGAGGGCCAGCCCGATGGCCAGCAGCGGGGCTTGGCCGTGGCCGATGAGGGATGCGATCAACACGCCGGTGAACGCCACCACGGCGCCGACCGATAGATCGATGCCTCCGGACAGAATCACGAAGGTCGCGCCCACCGCCGCCACGCCGAGAAAGGCGTTGTCGCCGAAAAGATTAATCAGCACCCGCAGCGAACCGAAATTCTCAAAGAATACGCAGCCGCCGGCGTAGAGCAGAATCAACACCCCGAGCGAGGCGAGCACGGGCAGCATGCGGGCGGAGGGGCGGAGGTGAGCGAGCTTCATGCGGAACCCTCCTTGCGAATC
>RGVP01000098.1 GCA_010027235.1 bacterium | reverse complement strand
GGACCGCCTGAAGATGGGGGGGGGGCGGGGGCGGCCTTTTTGGCCGCGCCCTTGTGGGCTTCGGGGCGGGCGTCGGTGAAGCCGGCGGTGAGGGCGGCGCGGGCGTTAGTGGCCTTGGACTTCTCCAGATAGTAATCGTAGTTCCCGGCGTAAGAGGTGAGGCGGCCGCTGTGCACGTGCAGCACGGTCTCGGCGAGCGAGCGGATGAAATGCACGTCGTGGGAGATAAAAATCAGGGTGCCGGTATAGCCCTTCAGGGCGTTCACCATGGCGTCGATTGAGCCGATGTCCAAGTGGGTGGTGGGCTCGTCCATTAGGAGGAGATTCGGTGGATCGACGAGGAGGCGCGCTAGGTTGAGGCGGGATTTTTCGCCGCCGGAGAGCACGCCGATTTTCTTATGCACGTCGTCCTTGCGGAAGAGGAAGCTGCCCAAGATGGCGCGGGCCTGCTGTTCGGTGAGCTGGTTCTCGTTGGTGCGCAGTTCCATCATCATCTCGAACACGGTTGCGTCCTCGCGCAGGGTATCGGTGCGTTGCTGGGCGAAGTAGCCGGCGGTGACGTTGCTACCAAACTCACGGAGGCCGCCCTGAATGGCGAGATTGCCGGCGAGGATTTTTAGTAAGGTGGATTTGCCGGCGCCGTTGGGCCCGACGAGCACGATACGCTGACCGCGTTCGGCGGTGAAGTTTAGATCGGTGTAAACGACCTTCTCGCCGTAGGCTTGGCGGACGTTTTTCAGCTCGATGACCTTCAGGCCGGAGCGGATGGGCTGGGGGAACTTGAAGTTGATGCGTTTCAGCTCTTCGCTGGGCTCCTCCACGGCGGCCTCCTTTAGGCGCTCGATTTGTTTCTCCTTCGACTTGGCGCGGGAGGCCATGGAGGCCTTGGCGCCGAAGCGGTCGACGAAGACCTGTAGGTGGGCGATCTCGCGTTGCTGGTTTTTGAACTGGGCAAGCTGTTGTTCTTTGCGGGCCTCCTTCTCCTTCAGGAAGTCGTCGTAATTACCATGGTAGTAATGAAGGGTGCCGGCGCGCAGTTCCAGCATGCCGGTGCAGAGAGCGTTGAGGAAGGCGCGGTCGTGGGAGATGACCACGAGCCCGCCCGGGTAGCGGCTGAGGTATTCTTGGAACCAGAGGAGAGCCTCGAGATCGAGATGGTTCGTCGGCTCGTCGAGCAGGAGGAGGGCGGGCTCTGCGACGAGCAGGCGGGCGAGGTGTGCACGCATGATCCAACCGCCGGAGAAGGATTTGGCGGGTTTGTGCGCGTCGCCCTCCTTGAAGCCGAGGCCGGCGAGGATGGTGTGGGCGCGGGGCTCTAGGGTGTAATCGATATCGTAGTTGTCTTCGGTCGGCTCCAGGGCCTTGCCGGAGGTGGCGATGTGGAGGATGGACTCATCGCCGACTGGGGCGGACTCTTGGGGAAGGTAGCCGAAGTCTGCTCCCCGCTCCCATTCGATGATACCGGTGTCGGGGCGTTCCTCCCCGAGGATCAGCCCGAAGAGGGTGGATTTGCCGGCGCCGTTGGGTCCGACGAGGCCGAGCCGGTCGGTGCGCGCGACGAAGAGGGAAACGTCGGAAAATAGTTCGCGGGTGCCGTAGGACTTAGAGACGTCGGAGATGGTGAGCATGGCGCAGGGAGCGGGGAGCTAGGAGGGATGGGGGGGCGCAGGGCAACAAAAAGCCCGTCTGGCGTGAAAACGGGTCGCTTGCGTGACAGTTTTGCACGGTGCGCGGCTTTTGGATGGCTTTGCCGGCCTGCGTCGGCTCACTCCGGAACTTTCCCTTTCTCCTCCCACCATGGCCCATAAAGTCAAAGCCGCCAAGCGGCAGACCCTGCTCACCGAAAACATCAACGCCAAGCTCGCGGCCAAAAAAGGCCCGATCTCGCAGTTCCTCGCCCACCATTACCGGCATTTCAACTCCGCCGCCTTGATCGACTCGGCCAAGGGCTACGAGGCCCATCTGAAGGCTGGCGGAAAGATGCTTGTCACTCTTGCTGGCGCCATGTCCACGGCCGAGCTCGGCCTCTCCCTTGCCGAGATGATTCGTCAGGACAAGGTCCACGCCATCGTCTGCACCGGCGCCAACCTTGAGGAGGATATCTTTAACCTCGTTGCCCACGATTATTACGAGCGCGTGCCCGGTTATCGCGATCTCACCGCTGCCGACGAGCAGGCCCTGCTAGACCGGCACATGAACCGCGTGACCGATACCTGTATCCCCGAGGGCGAGGCCATGCGTCGCATCGAGGCGGCCGTCGCCGAGGAGTGGATCGCTGCCGACAAGGCCGGCACGCCGTTTTTCCCACACGAGTTCATGTATAAGGTTCTCCGCACTGGAAAGCTGAAGGCCAGCTACATGATTGATCCGAAGAACTCCTGGATGCTTGCCGCCTGCGAGAAGAACCTCCCCATCATCGTCCCGGGCTGGGAGGACTCCACTTTGGGTAACATGTATGCGGGCCGGGTCATCACCGGTGAGATCAAGAAGGTCCACACCGTGCGCACTGGTATCGAATACATGACCTGGTTGGCCGACTGGTATACCAAAACCGCCAAAACGCTCAAAAATGGCGAAGGCTCAATCGGCTTCTTCCAGATTGGCGGCGGTATCGCGGGCGACTTCCCGATCTGCGTCGTGCCCATGCTGCATCAGGACCTAGACCGGCCCGAGGTGCCGCTCTGGGGCTATTTCTCTCAAATCAGCGATTCCACCACCAGCTACGGCAGCTACTCCGGTGCGGTGCCCAATGAGAAGATCACTTGGGGCAAACTCGGCCAGAAGACCCCGAAGTATATCGTCGAGAGCGATGCCACGATTGTGTCGCCCCTGATTTTTGCCTGGGTTTTGGGGCAGTAAGTCAGCGCGCCAGCCCGCCGCCTCGGCGGGCTGATTTACCAAACCAGTCGCGACCAAAGCAGGCGGAAAGAGCCTGCGAAGTCGCGCGGTTGGTTCCGCAACGCATCGTCGATCTCCGCTCGGGTGCGCCAAGCGCCGTCCATGATTTCCGCGGGGTGCAGGGTAAAGGGCCCGGCGTGCCGCACCCGGTATACCCAGACAAATTCCTCGCCCGTCTCCCGGCAGGGCTCCAGTCGCAGCCAAGGTTCGAGTTGATGCGGGCTCTCCAACTGCGCGCCAATTTCCTCGGCCAGTTCGCGAACCGCCGCCGTTAGGTAGTCCTCGCCTGCATCGACGTGTCCCGAGCACGAGGCGCACCAGCGACCAGGGGCGGAGTCCTTGAGCATTGAGCGTCTTTGCAGGAAAACCCGCCCGCCCTCGTCGAGACAGAGCACGTGAACCGCGCGATGGCGGAGCTTCCGGGCATGCACGTCGGCGCGGCGGGCCTGGCCAACCACGTGGTCATGCTCGTCCACCACGTCGAATAATTCGTCCGCGCTCTGTGCCGCCCCGCCGCCCTTTACATTGCCATCCATGTGTGCCCTTTCGTGGGACTTTCAACGCCCGCACGCCATGCCGAAAATCGAAGTCAATCAAGTCGCCGAAATCCTCAAACGTAACGACGTCGACCCCGCCCTGCTCCGCCAGATCGTCGAAGAGATGAACCAAGCGGTGGAGCCCGAGGTGGACGAAGAGAAGCCGCCGGCGGTCAAAAAACAGTTCTCTATCCTCATCTCCGACCCTGACGGCAAATTGCCCGCCGGTGAGTTTACCGGCTGGGTGCTGCAAATCCCCGAGGACGCGTCCGTGACTAGCGCCCCCGAGCGCATCCACAAGGCCGCCTACGAATTCAACACCACCAAAAAGGGACGCCTGCTGCCGGCCAAGACCATGGCCGACGCGATCGAGAACGTCACCGCCAAGCACTTCAAGGAGCAGCAGGTCTGGATCAAGACCAAGGCGCCAGTTTTCATGATGACCACGAATAACGAGATCCCATCGGAAAAGACCGATCGCTCCACTCGCCGCGGGCGGGTGGAGTAAGGCCCCGAAGCTGCCGTCGGCTTTTGTTTTTACCCGCGCCCCGCTTTGCGCCTTGATCGCCCCATGTCCACCCCGTCCAAACGCAAGTTTATCCTCGGCCTCGATCTGGACGGCGTCGTGGTTGATTTTTACCGCGCGCTCAAGCCCGTCGCCGCCGCCTGGCTGGGCAAGCGTAGTGAGGATCTGACGGATGACTTCCGCTACGGGCTGAAGGAGTGGGGCCTGCTCGACAAGGTTCCCGGCGCTGGAGGTTACGACCTCACCTACCCGCTGCTCCACAAGCATGCGGTTAACCAGCACGGTATCTTCAAGAACGCCGACCCCATCGCGCTCGCTCCCTTCACGCTGCGCCGACTTTCCCGGCTCGGCGTGCACATCCGCATCATCACCCACCGGCTCTACGTCGGCGGCTTGCATGGCGAGTCCGTCACCCAGACCGCCGAGTGGCTGGAGAAGCACGATGTGCCCTATCGCGACCTCTGCTTCGTCGAGGATAAGCTCTCGATCAACGCTGATCTCTACATCGACGACTCGCCGAAAAACATCGAGGCCTACCGTGCTGAGGGCCGCCCTTGCATCATCTTCGACAACCCCACCAACCGACACCTCGGCGACGAGCTGCGCGCCCGCACTTGGGACGAGGTGTATGAGTTGGTCGCCGCCGCGCACGGTCGCACCCAAACCTGAGTTCTCGGCTTAGTTGCGCCTCCGCCTGATCGTCTTCGCCGATGAACAACGCGCCCGCCTTTGTCGCCTTTGAGATCGCTCGGTTGGTCAACGCCGAGTGTTTCCCCGGCGGGAAAAAAATCCAAGCCGGAGTCGAGCTGCGCGCTTTGGGTCCGCTGGAGCCCGTTGCCTTGCTCTGGGTGGTCTCTATCTGCGCACAAACCGCTGCGCTGCTTTGGCTGCTAGGCCACGGTGGGCTGACTCGCCTGCAAGCTGCGTTGGGTCTTGGTAACTTTGACTATCGAGGGCGTGCTGCGGCGGCATCATTATTTGGCGCGGTTTGGCGCAGACTCTAGCGGCGGAGGGAGCCCAGCGTATGCCGTTTCCTGAATTCGCCGCGCCATCGCCTAATTACTCATCCGCGCCGGCCCATGAGCGCCTTGGGGTGTGTTTTCACCATACGGTCATGCCGTTTGCTGAGACGCTGGCCTTTATGGCTCGGCCGGAGAGTCGAGTCAGCTACCATATTGTGATCGCTCCGGACGGGGCGCGGGCGCGTTTGGTGGCGGATACACAGGTGGCGTGGCACGCGGGGGTATCGGTTTTTCACGGACGGGAAGGCTGTAACGCCTTTCTTATCGGGGTTAGTTTCGCTGGCGACACACGACTGGCGGCGCTCACGGAGGCCCAAATCGCCTCCGCCTTGGACTGGTTGGCGCCGCGTTGGGCGGAGTTAAGCTGGTCGCTCGACTGGATGACTGATCACCGCCAGATCGCGCCCGGACGGAAGGACGACCTCGCGCTGGCTGAGTGGTTGCGCCTGCGGGCGGCGATCGCGGCGCGCTTCGGGCCGGGTCACTCCGCCGCCGGCGGCTTGGCTTCGTAGATCCGCCAGTCGGCGAGCAGGGCGGCGACCACGGTTGAGCCGACACGGTGCGCCGCCTCGAGTGCGGGCAGCATGCCTTGATACTCAGCCACCATGCTGTTGGCGGCGGACTGGCCGGTGGGCGGGCGGGAGAAATTGCTACCGGTGCGGAGAACCAGCACGCGGTCGAAGCGGACCTTGCCCAGCGCGTCGAGCCGGGTGAGGGCGTTGGCGAGACCATGGTCCTCCATGTTTGTCATGGTGGCATCGCCCTGACCGTCCGTGTAGAGTGCGGCCCACTCATTGGCCCAGTTTTGCATCACCGCACCGTGCCAGTAACGACAGGAGGCAAAGCTATCGCCGATGAGCACGACGGGGCCCTTTTCCACCGCCGGGAAGTCAGTGTAGAGCGCGCGGTGGGCAGTGGCTTCGGGCGAATCAGCGAGGGCGAGATCCTTGGTCTTCGCGTAGGCCCAGGCGACCAGGCTGGGGTTGAGCGTCCAGGCCATGGGTTTCGGGGCCCAAGCGGGGATGACGGGTTTGGTCAGCGGCGATTTGTTGCCCAGGGCCATGATGCCGTAGGGCCAGTTGGCTGGGGCCTCGCGCGAGTCGATCTCGTAAGCGATGTCGCCATCGAGGATGTGGCGGGCCCACGCGGCGCTACCTTCCGCCGCACGGCCCGGATCGACGCCCGCGATGCCGTTGATCAGCCAATAGCTGCAGGAAAAATCGAAACGCGGGTCTAGCCCGAGCGCGAAAAGTTGCAGGCCGGAGCGCACGGTGGTGCCCGAGACGACGCCGAAGACGCCGGTGGCTGGGTTGTAGCGAACGGGGTGATCGAGTCCGGGCACGCCGATGGATTCGGTAAGCTGTTCGCGCTCGGCCCAGAACTGAAACTCGCCAGGTTCGTCGCCGATGTCGGCCCCGACCTCGAACGTGGCCACCACTACGACCTTGGGGCGAAACGTCGCAGCCGCCGGGGCCGCTCTCAGGGTGGCGAGAAACAGCGTGGCGAAAAGCAGGACGTTAAAGGGCGGTGAACGAAGCATGGGTAAGGACTTTGCAACCGCCATGCCAAGTCCCTGCGCTGGGCGGGCGCGTATATCGCTGGCCGCTCCGCTCAGACCTGCGTGCGGAAGTAGGCGATGGTGCGGCCGAGGCCTTCCTCGAGCGCCACGGTGGGGCTCCAGTTGTTCAGGTGTTTTTGGGCCAGGGTGATGTCGGGTCGGCGTTGCTTGGGGTCGTCGCCGGGGAGGGGACGGTGCACGATTTTCGAGGCGCTGCCGGTGAGTTTCAGGGTTAGCTCGGCGAGCTGGAGCATGGTAAATTCGCCGGGGTTGCCGATGTTGATCGGGCCGGTGACGGCGTCCTGATTCATCAGGCGCACGAAGCCCTCGATGAGGTCGTCGACGTAACAGAAGGAGCGGGTCTGCAGGCCGTCGCCGTAGATGGTGAGGTCCTCGCCTTTGAGCGCTTGGACGATGAAGTTCGACACCACGCGGCCGTCGTTCGGGTGCATGCGGGGTCCGTAGGTGTTAAAAATCCGCACGATTCGGATATCGACCTCGTTCTGGCGGTGGTAGTCCATGAACAGGGTCTCGGCGACGCGTTTACCCTCGTCGTAGCAAGAGCGGATGCCGATGGGGTTGACGTTGCCCCAGTAGCTTTCGGGTTGGGGGTGGATCGCGGGGTCGCCGTAGACCTCGGAGGTGCTGGCTTGGAAGACGCGGGCGCGGGTCCGTTTGGCGAGACCGAGGCAATTGATCGCGCCCATGACGGAGGTTTTAACCGTCTTGATCGCATTGTATTGGTAGTGGGGCGGCGAGGCGGGGCAGGCGAGGTTGTAGATCTGGTCGACCTCGAATTTATAGGGATCGATAACGTCATGGCGGACCAACTCGAAGTCGGGCCGACCGAGGAGGTGGGCGATATTGGTTTTTCGACCGGTGAAGAAATTATCAAGGGCGATGACTTCGTGGCCGTCCTTTAGCAGGCGGTCGCAGAGATGGGAACCGAGGAAGCCGGCACCGCCGGTGACGAGTATTCGCATGGCGAGATTGGACATCAGGAAAGCGGAAAACGGAAAGCCCAAAACGTAAACCGAACGTGAAGAACTAAAGGCGATTGCTAGGTGGGGTTAGGCTAGGCGGGCGTCGGCGCCGGCTTCGTAGCGACTAATCCAGGCGCGGTGCCAAGGGGCGAAGTCGCCGGACTCAAGGTGGGCGCGGGCCTGCGCCATCAGGTCGAGGTAGAAGGCGAGGTTGTGGATCGTGAGAAGGGTGGAGGCGAGGATCTCGCCCGCGACGAGGAGGTGCCGAAGGTAGGCGCGGGAGAAATTCGTGGTGTAGTTGTTCACCCCGGGGTGGATCGGGCCGGGGTCGGCGCGGAAGCGCTCGTTGCGGAGGTTGAGTGGGCCGTCAGGGGTGAAAACGAGGCCGTTGCGGGCGACGCGGCTGGGCAGGACACAGTCGAACATATCTACGCCCAGCGCGATCATCTTGAGCATCTGCGGCGGCATGCCGAGGCCCATGGTGTAGCGGGGCTTGTCGGCGGGCAGGAAGGGAGTGGTTGCGCCAACTTGTTTTAGCATCTCGGGCTCTGGTTCGCCGACGCTCACGCCGCCTACGGCGTAGCCGGGGAAATCCAGCGCGCCGAGGGCCTCGGCGGCCTCGCGGCGGAGGTCGTCGTAGGTGGAGCCCTGAACGATGGCGAAAACGTGGTGCCCAGCGGCGAGGAAACCGGAGTCGGTGGCGATCTGTTTGCACTGCGCGGCCCAACGCAGGGAGCGGGCACAGGCGGCGGCGGTGGCGTCCCGCTCGCAGGGCCAGGGTGGGCACTCATCAATCACCATGGCGATGTCGCTGCCAAGGTTGGCCTGGATGGCCATGACTTCACGGGGGCCGAGGAAACACTTTTTACCGTCGAGGTGGCTTTGGAACTCGACGCCGTTGTCGTGCATCTTGCGGAGCTTGGCCAGGGAGAACACTTGGAAGCCGCCGCTGTCGGTGAGGATGGGGCCATCCCAGCCCATGAATTGGTGGAGGCCGCCGAGTTCGCGGACCAGTTCGCTGGTAGGGCGGAGGTTGAGGTGGTAGGTGTTCCCGAGGATAATCTGGGCCCCGAGTTCGCGGAGTTGGACGGGGGTCACGCCCTTGACCGTGCCCTGAGTGCCCACGGGCATGAAGATCGGCGTCTCGATCAGGCCATGGCGGGTGCGAAGGCGACCGCGGCGCGCGGCGGTGTGCGGATCGGTCAGGAGCAGGTCAAAATGGGGGACGGGCATGGAGCGAATATTCGCGAGTGCGGCGGTGGCGTCCAAACCGATTTTTGGTTCGGACGGCAGGAGAATTCAGGCTAGGCCGAGTTCCGGCTGGGCCTCGGCGGGGGCGAGTCGGGCCTGATGACTGAAGTGGTGGTCGTTAAAGACCGGATACAGCGCGTAAAGGCGCTCCAGAAGGCCGGAGAGCAATTTTTCCAAAGGAGGCAGGTCGCTTTCGCCGCGGAAGTGGGGGGCGGGTTTGAGCTCACTGAGAAATAGCAGCAATTCCTGCGCGGCGCGCTCCGGCGCGCCGGGACCGGAAGAGGGGTCACTTTCTTGGCGAATGGCGGCCAGGCTTTGTTTCATCGCATGGACGAGGTGGAACAGGCCGTGCGGTGCGTCGGGTTGCTGGAGAAAGAACTCGGCGACGTAGCGCGGTTGGCTGCGCGCCTGGTAGAGCCGACGGTAGGCATCCTGCGAGCCGAGCATGCGCAGCCAACCGCGCTTGTATCGTTGTGGGATGCTATTCTATGGATGGGCAGACGCGATCCACGTACCAGACGGGGCAAGATCTTCCGGGGGTCGTTTGGCAAGGTGCGATCAAGTCAGTGTGGTCAGTCCACGACCATCACCACCACAGGCCCGACGAAGGGATGACCATCACAAGACACACGTGCAGCAGCAGCGT
>RGVP01000097.1 GCA_010027235.1 bacterium | reverse complement strand
CTGGGCGGCGAGCGGATCGGTGAGGAGGCCGCGTTCCTTCAATGAGGCGAGGATGGCGGCGCGGCGGTCATCGAGGGCGGCGAGTTGTTCTAGGCGGTCGCGGATCGTGGTGATCTGCACCTCGTCGAGCTCGCCGGTGACCTCCTTGCGGTAGCGGGCGATGAAGGGGACGGTGGCGCCCTCCTTAAGGAGCTGGGCGGTGGCGGCGACCTGGGTGACTTTGACGCCGGGCAGTTCCTCGGTGATGCGCAGAACGTGTTCGGCGTTGAGGTGGATTTTGGGCGGGGCCGGCGGGGTGTCGGAGGCAGGGGCGGTCGGCGGAAGAGGGAGGTCGGACATGGTGAAGAGGGCTGGTCGCGCGAAGGGCGCGAAGAACGCGAAAGGTCAAGCGAAGCGCGTGGACGGCGCTGGGGGAAATAAAAAAGCCCCGCTCGCGATAAACGCGGGCGGGGCGAGGCTGACGGGAAGTTACTCAGGAAGCTCGACGCCGGCGGGCGGCGACTAGAACGAGAGCGGCGAGGCCGGCCATGGCGGCGGTGGTGGCGGGCTCGGGGATGGCTTGAACGGTAAACTGGCTCAGCACGGTCGGATTTTGAGCGGTGATGAGCGAGGGGTTGGCGTTCAGCTCGGCCTCGGTGTAGCTGGGTATGCCATAGGTCGTTACCTTCAACGCGCCGGTGATGGCATCGATTTCAAACTCGTTCCAGCCAAAGGAGAAGGTCTGGAAGAAGGCCTCGTTGGCAGGGGTGCCCGGCAGGTTGCCGGCGGTCACGGTGTAGTTAAAAACCGAGGGATCGAGGCCGATCGGGTCAAGTGCTCCGTAGAGTTGATCGGAGGCCAGCTGACCGTTCAGCAAAACCTGAAGGACTGCGTTACGCAGAGCGGGATTGGCCGTGACGAGAATAGAGTAAGCCGCGTTGCTGCGTTCCCCCTGGGTGGGCAACGAGTTAATGGTCAGGTATTGGGTCAGGTTTAGGACGCCGTAGCTGTAGAGGAGGCCAAGAACGTTGGTGGTGCCGCCTGCGCCATTGAGTCCGTAGAGTTGCTGGGCATTAGCGAAGCCTTCTACGGTCGGGCCGAAGGGTTGCTCGTAGCCGACAGAACCGGTGGTGATCTCCCACGCGAGGGAGTGGGTCGAGGTGCCGGTAAAGGGATTGCCGTTGGAGGGGAACTTTAGGTCGTTAACAACGCCGCCATGGATGTCGGCGGAGATGAAGACGGTGTTTTGAATACTATTATCTTTAATGAATTTAAGGAGATCGGTGCGCTCTCCGTAATATCCCTCCAATCGGTCGCCGGCGCCGAGGGCGCCGAGTTGTTGGGCGGGTTCGGGAAATGCAACGAACTTCCAGCGCACTCCATTTTGCTGAGCGTTCAGGAGATCGGACTTGAGTTCGGCGATTTGGGGCGCGCCCAGCATGGTGCGTCCGGGGGTGTAGACTTGGGCAGCGGTGGCGGGATTGGAGGTATCGATCTCGGTATCGCGGAAGCTGCGGGCATCGACCATCATGAGGCTGGCGTCCTGGCCGAAGGAGCGTTGGCGGTAGAGCTTATCGACGCCATCGAGACGGGCGTCGCCCGTGCCGGAGTAAACTTCCCGCTTGATGGGGTTGTATTCGGTGAAGGCTTGAAGGCCGGCCTTGAAGAGGGTGGACTGGTTAATCAGGTCGGTGGGTGCGCCGGTGCCGGCGAAGCGGGAGTCGGACGAGATCGGGGCGCCGCCGGCGAAGTCGTTGGTCACCTCGTGGTCGTCGATGGTGGCGAAGACCGTGGTGGAGGCGCGGAGGTCGGCGAGGGAGTTGAGGCCGTTGGTGGAGGTGTAGACCTCCTGGTGTTTGGCGCGGTATTCGGCGATCGTGGTGGCCTGCCCGGCGACGGCGGTCGTGACCTTGGAGGTGTCATCCGCATAGATGGTGTCACCGAGCGAGACCCAGAAGGCGAGGTCGCGGGACGGAACGTTTTTAACCGCGGGATACGAGGCGAGTTCGCCGCGCCAGTCGCCGGATACGCCGAAGCGGAGGCCGTTGTAGCCGGAGGTGGCGAAGGTGCTGAACTTTCCGGTAAGCGAGGTGTTGGTGCTGTCGGTGGCTTTGTAGTAGTATTGGGTGCCGGAGGTGAGGCCGGAGAGGTAGGTTTTCACCGGCAGGTCGATATCGGTGACGGTGGTCGAGACGGAGGTGACCAGATTGGTCAGGCCGTTGTCGCTGTAGAGATCGAAGGTGAGGGAACCGATGGTGTCGCTACGCGCCCAAAGGACGCTGCTGGTGGCGGTGGTGTCGCCGGCGGCGATGCCGTTGGGCAAGGCGGCGAAGGATGGGAGGGTGCTGGCGAGCGCTGCGATCAGGAGCGCGTGGGTGTGTGAGGTTTGCATTTTTTAAGTAGTGGTAGATGTTGTGGCCACTGGACTCCCTCATTGCTTTTACCTCGCGATTTTGGTCAATTGGCCACGGTGACGTTTGGATGATTATGCGGTGAACTTTTCATGTCTTTGCGGTGACGTTTCTGCTCTGGGAAACGCGGTCATCGGTAACTTCATCTTTATCAATTGCTGCTGATGAGGGGTGGTAAATTAATTCAAGGACGCCGGTGTTGGTCAGCCAATCGATTTTGGGCCAGCCGCTGGTGGGCGCGGGGGTGCCTAGGCGGTGGCGGGTGCGGAGGGGGTGGTGCTGCCGAGTGGTCACGCCATCGGTCAGCTCTAGGTGGCTCACGTCAAACTCGCCGAGGCAACGCGCGGCGATGCGCAGGGGGGCGTCGGGATTCTCGACGGGGACGGCAAATTCAAAGCGCAGGTGCGGCGTGCGGGGACGGGAGGTGGCGGCGCGGAACTCGATGAGCACGCGGGCGTGGAGTTCGCGCCAGGTGCCGTCGGGCTGTTGTTGTTCCACCACGAGTTTTTGGTGGCAGGGCGCGAAGTGATGGACGGTGAAGCGGAGGGTCCATCGGCCGATGACTGGCGAGGAGAGAAAGGCCTTTTTCGGATCACGAGAGGTGGCGCGTAGCCAGGCGCGAAGCGTGCGTAGGCGGGCGGTGTCGTCGGCAAGCAGTCGGGCGTTTGGCGAAGTGGCGAAGGTCGCGGCGGGGCGCGAGGCGGTCCACATCTGGCGTGCCGCGGTGCGCGCGGAGCGGAGGTCGGCGGCGAAGGCGAGGCAGGTCTCGGTGAATGTAGTCAGCAGCGGCGTAGCGCGGGCGGAGTCGGCGTGGCGGCGGATCCGGTTGGTAAGGCTGGCGGCGGTGCGCACAAAGACTTCGCGGCGGGCCAAGTAGGACTGGAAGTGAAGGGTAGCGCGCAAAAAGCCCAAGGCGGAACTTGCAGTGGATAAAGGGGGGGAGGCGAGGCGTTCGAGGGCGCGGGCGGCTCGGGCGTGGGGCCTAGGGCTATCGCGCCGGCCGGCAACCGGGGCCCAGCCGTGGTTGATCTCCCAGCGGGAATTGCCGCAAAAAGCGTGTGCGTCGGTCGCCAAGAGGCGGCGGGCGAGTGAACGGGCGGAGACGGTCCCGATAGTAGGTTCGAGTCGTTTGAGACCGGCAGCGAGCAGGCTGGACGGATCGTCTGCCGACGAGGGTTCGAGCCAAAGCGTGGCGGCCGCGGCATCCATCAAAGTGGTGGTGGGCAGGGATAACCGGTAGGGTTCCCAGCTGGTTACCAAGAAGCCGGTCGCGGAGGTGGCGCGGGCGCGGCGGTGCCAGGCGGCGATATTTTGCAGGCGGTCAGTCCACACGGGGGCGGATTCGTGGCGGAAGGCGCCGTTCATCGGGCAGGCCCAGTAGGCGATACCAGCGGTGGCGAGGGAGGGTGCGAGGTCGTAGTTATTAAAATTATACAACTCCATCCGCGGTTGGCGGGCGAAGGCATGGTAATACCAGTCGTAAGCGGAGAGGCTGGAGTGTTGCGGCAACTGCGGGATCGCCTCGGGCAGAAGGGCGAGCATGTCGGCCCAGAGGCCCAAGGTGAGCCGGTGGCGGTCGGCGGCGGCATGGAGGCGGCAGACGTAGCGGGCGAAATGAGTGGCGAGACTAACCTCGGCGATCTCGACGATGGCGAGGGGGTGTTTGCCCAAGTGGAAACTCTCGTCGAGTCCGGCGTGGATTTCGCCGGCGGTGCACAGCGGGGCGAGGTCGTAAAAGAGTTTGTCCACCAGCTCTGGCGTGCGCGGGTGGAGAGGGCAGATTTGGCCGGTGGCGAGGGCGGCTCCGGTGGCGGGGTCACGTAGCTCATTCAGGTCGCGCCAGGCAGGGGTTTTGACGATATACTGGGTGTGTCCGAGGAGGTTGGCGATGGGGACGGTCTTGATGCCGTAAGCGGAGGCGGCGGCCACGAGTTTTTCGAGTTCGCGCCAGCCGTAGGCGTCGGCGCGGGCTACGCCGGGCAGGGAGGGATAATCCACCGCGTCCTCGAGGTGCAGGTAAAGGCGGTCGTAGCCCCAGTCGGCGTAGCGGGGGAGGAGGCCGAGGAGGTGGTCGAGGCGTTCGACTTGGCGGGCGAGGTCCCACTGGAAGGCGCGAAGCATGAGAATGGACCAAAACGACTCCGCCCGCGCTGTCGAGTGACTGCGCGGGCGGAGCGGAAACCGGCGTAGGCCGGGGAAGCGTATTGATCGCTTAGAACTTATAGGACACGTCGACGAAGAACTGGCGTCCGATCGCGCCGTAGGTGCCGGTGTCGACGTTCGAGTCGGTGTTTACGGTTGGATCGAGGGGCCCGAAGCGGTTGAACAAGTTGTTCACGCCGAAGGTGACCTTCAAGCCGGAGAGGTAACGCACACCCTTGGGCACTTCATAGGACACGGCGGTGTCGATGGAGTGGTAGGGTTTGATGTGTGAACTGTCTTCAAACCCGTCCAGACCGGGGATGTAGCGCCAACCGACCATCAAGGAGTAATCGGAGATGCTGTAATCCAAGGAGGTGTAGGACTGCCAGTCGGGGAGCGTGCCATTCAGGAAGGAGGACTTGCCGGCATAGTCCTCGGCTTTGTCGCCGGGGAGGATAGCGGTCTCGTAGGAGAGGTAGATGCCAACGTTGGTATTCAGGGTGAAGACGCCCGCGCCGTCGGTATCGAAGACGTAGGTGCCGGCGACGTCGAAGCCCTGAATGTCTACACCGGAGAGGTTGGCCAACGGATTGGTCAGGTAAACGTCGTCGGGCACTTCGGATAATTGACCTGGGGCGGTGACTTTATCGCCGGTGAAGCCATTCAAGCGGACGAGATCGGCGTATTTCGAGGCGGCGCCCTTGGTCTCTACATCCTGGAGGATATCGATGTCAGGCACGCGGCTAACTAAGCCGTCCTGTTTGATACGGAAGTAGTCCACGGATACCTTCAAGCCCTTGATGCTTTCGGGTGAGAGCACGAAGCCGATCGTGTAATTCTGCGACTCAGCAGGAGCGAGATCAGGGTTGGAGGTGGACCGTGAGTTGGATTGATAGCTATCGACCGGGGTGAGGGTGGAGTCAGCTGGGTTGAGGGTGCCGGGCGTGCTATAACCAACGTTAGCGGGACCGTTGATTTGATAGAGCGTGGGCGCGACGAACGATTCCGAGTAGGTGCCGCGTAGGGCGAAGGAGTCGTTGATGGGCAGGTAGCGTAAGGTCAGCTTAGGAACGATGGGGTCTTTATTGTCGCTATACTGCTCAAATCGGCCGGCGCCGCTGACTTCCAGGTAATGGGCGGCGGGAGCATCCTTCAGCAGGGGAACACGGATCTCGGTGAAGAAGGAGTGGATGTCGCGGGAGGCGCTGAAGGGCTGCAGGGAGGTGGCGCCGAGCCAGCCAAGATTGCCGGCAGCGTCGGGCTGGCTGAGCGGGTCGGCGTTAGCGTGCAGTTCCTCGTGACGGGTTTCGCCGCCCAGAGCCATATCGAGATCGCCGGCGGGCAGCGTCAGGAGAGTCCCGTAGAACTTCACGTCGGCTCCGCCGAGGATGCTCTTGTAGGAACCGTGAGCGGTTCCGATGGCACCGGAGGCCTCGACTGCACCGGGGGCCTGTTCGCGGGCGAAGAAGTTGATCAAACCGCTGTCAACGGCTGCTTGAAGTTTATCCAAATTAACCACGCCAGGATTCTGGTAATCTTGATCTGCGCGGCTGTAATTGCCGGCGACGGACCAGTGCCAGGTATCCGAGAGTTTACCTTCAAAGCCGAGGACGCCGCGATAGGCTTCGGTCTCGTTGTTATAAGCGCGAGGGTGCTCGATGAAGCGGTTGCGACCTTTCACTTTTTCATCGAACGGATTGCCATTTTTGCCGGCCTCGAAGTTGAGCGACAGGGGCTGGCCGTTGATCTGAGAGGCGGTGCTGGTTTTGACTGCCAGTATATCACCGAAGAGTTTTACGCGGTCGTTGAACTGGTGGGAGAACGCTGAGGTTACACCGGAGCGTTCGTTGGCGATGATCTGAGTAACGTAGCGGGCGAGGTTGAAATTCAAGATCTGCTGGCCGGCGGTATTGGGGCCCCCGTAGGTGCCATCAGTCACTAGATCGGCGGCGGGCCGGCCTCCTCCGACGACGGTAGGAGTATTAACAGAAGGGCTCAGCAGGTAGAAGTCGCCGCCAATATTGACCGAACCGGCGAAGGTGGCGGTGCCGTAGGTTTCGGCGGAGTAGGGGCGCTCGTAGTTGAAAACCGGATCCTGATTGGCGAATTCAGCGGCTACGGTGATCTTGGTCTTGCCGTCGCTGACTCCGCCCACTGCGTAGACGGAGCGCTCGATCGCGTTACCCTTGTTGTCGGTCCAAGCGTAGCGACCACCCACCTCTAGGCCGTCGTAGTCGTCCTTCATCAGGACATTGATCACGCCGGAGACGGCGTCGGTGCCGTAAATGGCGGAAGCGCCATCGGGCAGGACCTCGATGGACTTCACGGCGGCGAAGGGCACCAGGTTGACGTCGGTAAACATCAGGCCACCGCTGGCGCCGACGGGGGCGTAGGCCATGCGCCGACCATTGAAGAGGACGAGGGTCGCGGCGTTACGCAGGGCGAGCTGGGTGCCGCCATTGGTTGAACCGCTGCCTACGTTGGCGTTGGCCGTGCCGAGGTTTCCGTTGCCGGAAAGCTGTGGGACGCGACGGCGAAGGGCGTCGCCGATGTTGGAGCGACTCGATGCGGCGTTTACCTGATCTGCGCTGATGGAAATGACGGGAATCGCGACGGCATCCGCCGCGAAGGGAAGGTAGGATCCGGTCACCTCAATTGGTTCCAAGGTGACGACCTGATCGGCTGGGGCCGGCGCGGCCGGCGGCACTTCGGTTGGCAATTTGGAATCGGCCGCCGCCAGCAGGCTGGCGGCTGGTAGGGTTACGGCTAGGCAACCGGCTTTCCATTGGTTTTTCGAGACGCGGGGGGATTTCATAGGTGCGTTTTTTAGTTAGGTTTGGGGTATACGATCCATCTAGCTGACACTTAAATGTAACGGATACCGCCGAGTTCCTGTCAGGCTTTTTCCTCAGTCCTAATTTAGTCGAAAACAGTGTATTTAAGAGAGCTTAACTATTGTTATATAACGCATTAATAATAATTAAATTTACTTTATTAAGTAAATTTAAGTATAAGCGATGTGAGGCATGGGGTAAACCTTCGTGATATATTGCGTGGTTTTGCAGTAACGTGCGCGGGGGCTTTGGTGAGATTGTTTGTTAGCAGTCTGGCTCGCTTTGCAAATTAAGCTATTGCCATGCCATAGTTGTCGTTGCGCGTTATTCTGTCCTAGCGGTGGCCAAAGTCCTTGGGCGCCGTCGAAAATTCCCCGCTGGTCCAGCTCTATGCTGTGGCAAGGGCCTGAGAACTGTTATGCTTGGCTTGAGCGAAAGTTTAGCGTGCTCCGAAGAGGGCGGTGCCTACCCGCACGCAGGTGCTGCCGGCAGCGATCGCCAATTCCAAGTCCCCGCTCATGCCCATGGAAAGTTCGAGCAGTGAGTGGCCGGAGCGACTGGCGAGGGTGTCGCGCAGTTCGCGCAGATTAGCAAAGGTGCGGTGCGCCAGTTCGGCGGTTTCAGTTGGAGTGGTGCCGAGCGGGGCGATGGTCATCAGGCCCTCCACACGTAAGCCAGGGCACGCGCTGGCGGCATCGAGCAGGCGGGGGGCATCTTCCAGTTCGACGCCGAACTTGGCGGGGTCGCGCCCAGCGTTGATCTGCAGTAGGATGGCTAGTTGCCGACCGCTTTCGGTGGCGGCACGGTCGAGGTGTCGAGCGAGTTTTTCCGAATCCACGCTTTGAATGCGGTCGAAGGTCTCGGCGGCGAGGCGTGACTTATTGCTCTGGAGGTGGCCGATGAGCTCCCACTGGAGGGCGGCGGGGGCGGCGGGACGTTTGGCGGCGGCTTCTTGGACCCGGTTTTCCGCGACTGCCCCGAAGCCCCGGCGAGCGGCATAAATGGCGGCTTCGGCGGGGTGGGTTTTAGTCACCGGCAGCAGGCGGACGGTTTTGGTTGGACGGCCGACGGCCTGGCAGGCGGCGGCGATGCGCGTCTCGACTTCGTCGGCGCGCAAACAGAATTCTTCATAGGTAAGCATGGGGAAAAGGAAGTTTTCGCGGTTGCAGCCAGATAAGCTTTATTTATAGCTAATCGACCTTTTTGGCCGCGTCCATCCCATGCAAATCGACAACTTTAAAATCTTCGCAGACCTCGTCGAGACGAAGAGCTTCTCCAAGGCCGCCAAGATCAACGGCATCACCCAATCGGCGGTCAGCCAGCAGGCCCGGGCAATGGAGAAACATTTTAAGGCGCTTCTGATTGATCGTAGTCAGAAGCAGTTTCAGCTCACCCGCGAGGGTTATCAGGTATACGAATCGGCCAAGGAAATCCTGCATACTTACGACAAGCTGGAAAGTGATTTGCAGGAGCTGAAAAAGGTGATCAGCGGCACTATCCGAATCTCGACGATTTACTCGATCGGGTTGCATGAGTTGCCCCCCTACATCAAAAAATTCTTGCACGACTATCCCTCGGTCAATGTGCGCATCGAATACCGGCGCAGCAACTTGGTTTATGAGGATATTCTGCATAACTCGGTCGACTTCGGGCTGGTCGCCTTTCCTCAGAAGCAGCGCCAGATTGAAGTCCTGCCTTTTCGTAACGATCGCTTGGTCTTGATCACGTCGCCGCAGCATCCCCTAGCCAAGCGTGCGACCGTCGCGGTGGCGGAGCTCGCCGGTCATAAATTCATCGGTTTCGACCCCGACATCCCTACCCGCAAGGCGGTCGATCACATTTTTCGCGAGCATAAGCTCGAGAACTGCGAACCGGTGATGGAGTTCGACAATATCGAAACGGTGAAGCGGGCGGTGGAGATCGATCATGGCATCGCCATCGTTCCTCAGGCCACGGTGCAGCAAGAAGTGCGCGGGGGCACGCTGGCGTTGCTCTCACTCAAGGGTAAAGAGTTTACCCGGCCGCTCGCCATCTTGCACCGCAAGGGGCGGGTTCTCACTCCGGCTATGCGCAAATTCATCGATACGCTGGCGCTCGATCTTGGTTCCTCCTCAG
>RGVP01000096.1 GCA_010027235.1 bacterium | reverse complement strand
GTGGGCGTGGTTAACTTGGTGATGAGGTCGCTGCTGCTAGAGCCGGTGTCGGAGGCGGCGAGCAGGCCGACGGTGGGCGCAGCGGGAGCCGTGGTGTCGATTGGCGGAGGTGTGCCGACGGTAAGCTGAAGGGCGGTGCCAGCGGTATTTTTTCCCAGTGTAATGGATTGGCCAGCGAGAGTGCCTGTGGTGGTCGAGCCCAAAGTCCCGACGATGGGCGATGTGCTAGAGATCAGGGTATAAACGCCGGGGGCGAAGCCGGAACCGGTGGTAAACACAAAGTTCGCGAGGTCGACCGTGCCCGATCCTATGTCTAACGCGGCCCCGGGGGCGAGGTTGATTAGGTCGCTGGTTGCGGGAGTATCGAGGTCATAAAGCAGGGAGGCTGAGCCGAGGGTGAGGTTTTGATTAAAGTTGAGCGAGCCAACCGCGGCGGTTTGGGCGCTATTATCATAGCTGGCTATGTCCACCTTAGAACCGGCAGCGATGGTGGAGTTTCCGTTAAAGGTGCCGTTGCCTCTGAGGGTAGTGCCAGTGGCGAGGGTAATGCCGGCGAGGCTGACGTTGCCGCCAATGGTGCCGCGGTTGACCACGAGAGTGCCGGCAACAACCAGGGTCCCGCCGGTGTAGGAGTAGGTGCTGCCTTCGAGCGAAAGAGAGCCGAGGCCGCTCTTGGTGAGCACGCCGGCCTGGCCGGAGACATCGCGCACGGAATTCAACAAGCGAAGGGTGGCGGATTCGTTGACAATCTCAATTGCGCTGGTGGCGCTGCCTACGCGCATCCCGCGGTTGGCGCTGGCGGTCGTGGAACTGTTGCCAGTAAATTGAAGCGTGCCGTTAGCTAAGATGAGATGATTGGTGTTGACGATCGAGGCGTTGCCAAGGCCAAGGGTGGTGTCGATCGAAAGCGTGCCACCGTTCACAGTAAGGCCACCGCTGAAAGTATTGGTGGCATTAAGATTGAGAGTGCCGGGGCCGGTTTTAGTGAGGGCGCCGGTTTGATTGAGCACGTCTGCGATCACACCATTGATGATAAACACGCCTGCTGGGTCGGCGACGTTGATGGTGCCGTTGGCGTTACCTAATGCGAAGCCGCGATTGGAGATGGAGGTGGTGGTCGTGTTTCCGGTTTTGAGCAGCGTGCCGCCGTTTAGGACCACCGCGGTAGCGTTTGAAGCGAGCTCTCCGCCAAGACGATTGGCGGTGGCGACGGAGACCGTTCCCTCAGTGATGGTGAGTCCGCCGGTGAAAGTGTTCGCAACGTTGATCAGGGACAGGGTGCCGTTGCCCGTCTTGGTGATACCGCCAGTCCCGGTGATCATCGGGGTGCTGCCGTTGTTGAGGCCATCAAAGGTAAGGGTGCCGCCGGAGTTGACTGCGAAGTTGGCCTGTCCGATGTAGTTTAGGTTGATGGTTAGGGTCGCAGTGGCGGGCGCAGTGGCGCTGCGCGAAATGAAGGTAAGCGCGGGGGCGGTGCCGCCTTTTAAGACGAGTGCGTCGATATCAGGCGTATTGAGGTTTAGGACGTTATTGCCGGGGGTAACTGAGCTGGAATTCCGCATTTCCAAGCCTCCGACAGGAAACTGAGAGAGCGAGTTGTCGAAGGTAATGCTGCGCAGGGTCGGGGAGTAGGTGGAGTTGGCGGTGGCGGTCATGGCCATGTAGGAACCATTGCCCAGCACGAGTGTGCCGCCGTTCAGTGCGGTGCCGCCGATGACGAGGTCGTCACCGGTCGCAGGGGCAGTCTCGGTGTTCCAACTGGTGCCGGTGGACCACGTGCGGGCGCTGCCGACGTTGGTGGTATTATTACCGCCGTCAAAGATCAGGGTGGCGGCGATGGTGCTGCTGACGAGAGAGAGAAAGACGCCCAATAATAAGCAGGTAGCGAAGCCGGTGCGTTTCATATGATAAAAAGTCAGCCAAGGAGCGGGGCGGGGTAGCGGCCTGAGCAGGGTGACGCGCTTTAGAGCGCGGATCTACGGCGGCGATAGACGGCGATTGCGATGACGCCGAAACCGGCGAGGGCTGAGAGAGCTGAGGATTCCGGTATGGCGGCCACGGTCAGCACGCCGTCAGTTTGATCGAAGAAGAAACTGAGCGTATTACCGACATCGGTGCCGGACCAGATATCGCCGGTGCGGCTTAGGCTCGCGGTGTAGGAACCGGCGATACTGACGGTATCGAAATTACTGGTTTTGCTGGCAAAATCAAAGAGGTTATAAGCGATGCTAGGGACCGGAGTCGGCGAGTAGCCGAAATTGACCGTGAGGTCACCGTTGTAGGTGAGTGCTCCGGAGACATCCACCGCATCGTAGCCAGTGCCGCGTCCGGTGCCGTTGACCTCGAAGGCGGCTTTGGCATTCTCATGGTTGAAGGCAAGGCCGCCGGTGAAGGTGAGCAGGCCGGGGCTATTGCCGGGGGCAAGAGTGCCGCTATCGCCGATAGTGGTGACGCCAAGGATGGTGCCGTTGCCAGCCAAGGTGGCACCGGAAGAGACAAATTTACCGCCTGCGCCGCCGAGGGTGCCATTCACCGAGAAGGTTCCCGCGCTGATGGTGGCGGAAGAGGCGACATTAACGGTGGAGGAAGCGGCGACATTGCTGGCGCCGGTGGTGGTGAGGGTGCTGGAGAGGCTGAGGGTATTTCCAGCCGTGCCAAGGGTGGCGGAGTTGAGGGTGACGCTGCCCCCGACGGCCCCGCTGCCGCCGAGGATGGCACCGGAGGAAACGGTGACCGCGCCTGTGCCGGTGCCCGTGCCGGTAGGATTGTCGACTAGTAAGGTGCCGGAGCTAACCAGAGTGGCGCCGGAGTAGGAATTTTCGCCCGAGAGTCTAAGCGTGCCAAGACCGGTCTTGGTGAGAGTGCCGGTTTCACCGCTAACATTCTGCACGACACCGGCGATGGTAAGTGTTTTGGCAGAATCGACTAGGTCTATGGTGCCGCCGGACGAGCCGACCCTGAAGCCGCGATTGGCATCGGATGAACTGGTGGTGGTGTTCGTGTAGCGCAGGGTGCCGCCGTTGATTACGACTGCGCTGTCATTCGCGACGTTTGCCGGGCCCAGTCCCGCCGTGTAGTCCACGATCAGCGCGCCTTGAGCGATGACCAAGCCGCCGCTAAAGGTGTTATTGCTCGAGGTCAGATTGAGATCGCCTGCGCCTGTCTTAGTCAGCTTGGCTGCGCCGCCAATAGACTGGTCCCAGGTGGTGGTGGTGACGACATTGAGGATGCTGTTTGCGGTGAGGGTGGTTGCGCCCCCGGCGGCGGTGCTAAAGGTCTGGGTGCCGCTACTGGTAGAGTCTCCCAGTGTGATATTACCCCCGAGACTAACGCTATTGTGATAGGTTCGCGCGCTGGTTGATGCTGAGCGCAAAGTGCCATTGAGCAGGGTCAGGGTGCCGGTTCCGAAGGGTCCGCTGGTGATCGCCCCGCCTGAAGCGGCGCTACTAAGCTGGGTTCTCCAGGTGCCGGCCGAGAGGGTTGCTCCGCCCGAGAAGGTGTTGTTGCCGCCAGTGCCGAGGGTGCCGGCGCCGGTTTTGATAATGCCCGCGCCGCCGGTGATCGCCTGGGCGGTGACGAAGCTGAGGCTGCCGGTGGCGTTTCCGACTTGAAATGTGCGGGTGCCAGATGCGCCCAGATCCACGGTGAGAGTGCCTAAGGTTGTGCCCGGAAATGCGACCGTGCCGGTGGCGAAATCAGTCATTACGATCCCGGTGTTGATCGTTAATGTCCGCGCGGTGCTGCCGCTGCCGTTGGTGGTGATGGAAAGGCTGGAGGGCAGGGTGGTGGCGCCTGACGACGTGCCACCGAAGGTCAAATTGCCAACGGTGCGGTTTGCGCTGATTGAGATAGTGGAACTTACGGTAGCATTTCCGGTGGCGGTTGCTATAAACAAGTCATCACCGGAAGCCGGAGAGGTGTCGCCTGCCCAGTTGGCCGCGGTGGCCATGGAGGTTCCGGCTCCGTTTGTGCCACCGTCCCAAGTTGCAGTGCCGGCGATGGCCGAGGAACTCAAGAACGAGAGGGCGAAAACGACAGGGGCGGGAGCTTTGATAATTTGCATAAAACGTCGGGTTGAGGCTGAGGTTAAATAAACGGGAGAAGCTGCGGGCATTAAAGAGAGGCGCGGAAGGGCTGTTATGGATTGGCCGGGAAATCGGTGGCTTTGCGGTATTCGACATGGCCGTC
The DNA here is from genome assembly GCA_010027235.1 of bacterium. Classification (GTDB taxonomy): domain Bacteria; phylum Verrucomicrobiota; class Verrucomicrobiia; order Opitutales; family Opitutaceae; genus IMCC26134_A. The sequence continues at coordinate 5,351 of RGVP01000096.1, read as the reverse complement.
GAAGAAGGCGAAATTGCGGCCGTCTTTGTGGGGGTAGGGCACGGCTCCGACTCCACCAGCCGCAGCGTAGCCGCTCTGACCGCCGTAGTTTGTGCTGTCGGCATCGGAGATCATCCAGATGCGGCTGAGTGTGGTGATGGTATTCCAAAGGCGGCCGCTGGCATCCGTGCCGGAGTTGGTGGAGCTGGCGGCGGCTTTAATATCTAAGAGGCGGGCAGGGGCGGTGCCGGCGCCGCCGAAGGGAGAGGGTGGCACCATGCCGGTGGCGGCAGTGCGGTTTTGGTTAAGCAGATAAGTGATCTCGGACGCAGAGCTGTTCGCCAGGCTTGCGGCTGCGCCAGCTTCATTACTCGGGCAGCGCCAGAGCTGGCCGGCCTTGGTGGTGCCGAGGTAGGAAGCGATGTGTGAAGAGAGCTGGGTGGATGAATCGACGGAGGATGAGCTGGAGAAGTTCACGGTGTTGAACTCCGGGTTGCGAATACCTCTGGACATGGACTGCCAGACGCCGGCGGTGGTCTTGGAACCCGGGAGGTAGCCTTTATTACCTTCGGCATAGATCATGCAGGCCATTGCGATCTGGCGAAGATTGCCGGCACAGACGGCGCCCTTGGCGGTCTGGCGAACCGCCCCGACCGTAGGGATGATGATGGCTGCGAGTATGCCGATGATCGCGATCACGGTCAGCAGCTCGATCAAAGTGAAGGCACGGTGGCCGTCACGAGCGGTGGCTATTGCTGATTGCGGTGGGATCATGTGGACGGAAAATTTGCAGACTTCGCGCCACAGGCTGGACGTAGAACTACGCCATCGAGCTTGGTAGCAACGATGCCATGCTGAGCATCTGAAGTGGAATACACGGGACGCAAACGGGGGATTTAGGGGAAACTGACGGTAACTGTGAGTTAATGTAGGCGATCAAAGCCGATCGGAAAAGGGGGGAGAACTACGCCACCTAGTCAGCCAACGGCTCAGGGCGAGATCTCGGCGCGAAGTCGGAGAAAGCGACGAGGCTGGGAGGAAAGAAGGGCCGGATCGGTGACGAGGACCTGGCTGTTGGTCTCCATAGCGGTGGTGCCTGAGGTCAAAATCGTCCATACGGTGTCTGCGGGGGTGCGTCGGGCTATCGCTGTCCACGAGGTGGCGAGATCGTTGGTAGCCTCTACGGTCCAAATGAGATCACTGGCAGCGGTCTCTCGCAGAAAGGAAAGGGTGACGCGGCCCGCTGAGAAGCCGAGTTCGTAGCGAGGGGGGGCGGCGGAGACGGATGGGCTGGCGGCGAGGGCGTATTCGAGCAAGACGGACAAACCATCGCCATCGGGATCGGCACTGGCGGCAAGGGCGGGGGCGAGGTTGTTAAGCGTGAGCCAAGAAGCGAAGGTCAGTTTGCCGTTGGCGAGGGTGGAAACTTCGGCGGCGGGTAGGGCGCGTTGGTAAATCCGCAGATCGCGCAGCGCGCCTTTCATGAATTCGACCGGGGCGCCCTCAGTCGGCAGCCAGCCAAGCCAAAGGAGTTCGTTGGCGGCGAGGGTGCCGGTGCGACCGGTGGCGGTGCGTTGGAGCATGCCATCTAGGTAAACGCGGGCGGAGCCGTCGGCGGCGACGGCGAGGGAGTAGTGGCGCCAGACCCCGTCCTGCCAGGACGACGGGGCGGTGCGGGAGACGTCGAGTGCACTGGAGGAGAGGCCGGGGAGATTGGTGCGAAGCGCGACAGTGCCGCTGCTGGAGCTGGTGGTCGTGAGGTAAATATGGAGCGATCCGGCGGCTGAGCGCGTGCCGTAGGAGGCGAGGTTTTGGTCAACGACGGCACCGCTGGCATCGAGCCGAAAGAAAAAGGCAAGGGTGAAGGCGCCAGAGGGGTCGAGGGTGAAGCGCGGGAGGGCGAGGGTATCGTTCACGCCGTCGAAGTTGATGGCGGGGGCGTTGCCCGCAGCGGGCACGGTGCTGGCGGTGGGACCAGTCGCGAGGGTGCTATTGGCGGGGAGGGTGGTGGCGTGGCGGGCCAGACCGGATGAATCGAGGGCGACGTTACCGGCGAGATCGCCGCGCAGCCAAGCGGCGAGACCGGCGGGGCGGTCGTCGTCGAGGATGGATGCGCTGGCGGAGGCAGGTAGGCCGATGACGGCGCCCGGCACACTCGACGGAGTGAGCATGAGGGTGCGGTCTGGGGCGGGGCGCCCGTCGTTGACCAGCGGCACATCAAGATCCAATGAAACGACGCCAGGGTTAAAGGTGATGGAGGAGGGGGCGTTGAAATAGTCTGCGTTGGCGAGGGCGGTGCCGGACCAGGTAAGCGGGACAGTTAGACTGGCCGTGCTTTGAGTGCGGGTAAGGCGGAAGCGGGCGGGCCCGGCGGCTTCGGATACGGCGGGGGTGAGGACGGAGGCGCGCACAGTCTGGCTCAGGCCATCGCCAAGCGTAAGGCTGAGCGGGGTGAGGTCGACGGTCTGGGTGTTGGATGTGCTGAGGTTTACGATGAGCGACTTGTCGCCAAAGATCGCCGAGGCGGAGACGGGAGTGAGCGTGAAAGTGGCGGACGATTGATTGGCGGCGAAGCTCAGGGCCGAGGTGGAGACGGTGTAGTCGGCGTTCAGCGCAGCCGTGCCTGAGAATACGAGACTATAGGTGGACGAGAGGCCCAGCCAGCCGTTGCGGTTGACGGTGACGGTGAGGGCGGGGCCGCCGCGGGTGAGCACGCTGGTGGCAGGAGTGGCGATACGTCCGAGCGAAAGCGTGCCGATCGAGTAGCCGTAGTTGTCGTAGAGGTAGGGTTGGAGAACCCGAAGCAAGGCCTCGGCAAAAGAGGCGCGATTGGTGGAGCTGTCGCGGACGCCGGTGTAGTTACTCTCGATCTGGACGCCATTGATGGCGCCGTTGTCCGTAAGGCAGGTCTGCGTCTGGACGGTGAATCCGCCGTTAAAAAAAGGTTCGGTTCCAGGCGAGGGATAATCGAGTGAGGGCCAGGAGGGGAATCCGCGCAGGTTCATGATGTCGCCGAAGCTGCGGTTGCCCCTGAGCAGGGTGGAGAAAGGCACTCCCGGGCGGCGCAGGGCGGTGGTGCGCAGGGTGCCCATCCAGGCGTAGCCGGGGCTCTCGAGTGCTGCATCGGAGAGATTGAGCTCGGAGGCACCGTAGCCGTAGCCGAGTTCCAGACGCTGGACGGTGTGGCCTTGGCCGTGGAGATCTACGAGGAAGCCGAAGCCGAACGCAGATTCGGCGGCGACGCGGGCGGCGAGGATGTAGTCGCGGTATTCGGTCCAGGCTTTTTCGGCAAAAGTATTGCCCTGCGCTGCTTCGACGATCTCGCGGTTGACGTCGATTTTGGTGCGCTTGAGGTGACAGATAATCAGGTGCGGGCGGAGGCCGGTCCGGGTGAACATCGCATTGGCGGCGGCGACGGCGAGTTCCTCGGTGTTGCTATCGGTGACGGTGGTGCCGGTGGTGCGGTCGGGTATCTCGGAAGGGGTGATATCCCCGCCGTGGCCGGCGGTCAGGATGAGCGGGAGGTTTCCGGCCCGGTATTCGATGTAGTTGTTACGTCCGAAGTAGGTTTGCCCCGCAACGTAGGGCTGGGCGAGCCCGGTGCAGGTGCGGGAGACCAGCAGCACGACATAAAAAAGCCACACGGGGAGGCGGGGTAAAAGGGGCATGGGCTTCGCTCGGAAAGTAAGCGGCTAAAGGAGAAGATCAAAAAGTTCAGTCTGTGGCGCAGGCCGCGTATGCCGCTAAAGAGTAGTGGCGTGGTTATCCGCCGCTGCGGACCAGAGCAATGCGCGAGGTATCATGTATTCTAGACCGGGAGTATTTTCAGGGTGTGGGCTGGAAATGAAAACGCGTCCTTTCCCGAAAGTGCCTATCGCTTGGGCTGGACTTCCCACCTGGATGCCCTTCGGGGTATCATTCATGGCGGTCTCGGTGCGAAAAATTGAGACCGGAGCATAGTCAGGGATGTCGTCTCGGTTGAAGGGTTTTATGACAGGGCCGTTGGCATAGCGAACCTTGAAGGGGCCCTCCACCGGGCCGAAGAGATCGCGGCCGGCGGGGGTGAGCTCGATGTCCAGGAAGGCTTTACCACGCCTCCATTTGCTGGATACGGTGCAGGCATCGAGGATGCCGAGGCCCCAGTCGTAACCGGCGCAGGCGAGGTAGGCGCCGGCACAGATGCCAACGTAGCCGCCGCCGTTTTTAACAAAATCACGAATATTGGCGCGTCCGGCCTCGCCGATGGCCTTGGCCTGAGCGGAACCGCTGCCACCCGAGAAAACCACGACATCGAAGCGGTTGGAAAGGTTGACCGTGCCTATTTCAGCGGCGGTGAGGCGGGTGACCGTTGCGCCCTCGATCTGGTGTGCACTGGCCTCGACATTGATTACGCCACCGTCGCCCGAGCCCGGGCCCTCATAAAGCGCCACCCGGATAGGACGTATGGCTTCGGGGCCGGCGATAATCGTTTTCAGACCGTTAATATCGGGGGGGATTACGATGAGTTTGGCCGCGGCAGGCGTGGACGGTTCGTCTTGGGCCTTTAGCACGTGGGCGAAGGATAACGTGATGGCGATTAGAGCGTAAGGCAGGGAAGAGCAGCAGCGGAATAAAGGTCTTTTCATGACAATTAAAAAAGGGCGAGAAACCGAAAGAGCGGGCGAATAAGAAAGGGTGCGAAAAGCCTGTGGCCCAGCCAAGTTTTGGAGCCGTTTGCACCGTTAGGGCCGGTGCGGAAACTAAGTTAAGGTATCCAACGTCGCCAGTCATGGGAAGGGGGGGAACTACGCCATGCCCCCGCGCCCACGTTCCAGCCGAAACCATGCCTGCATCAAGCCGGTCCCTAGGAGCGGTTGAACGGGGAGAAAACTAATCCGCTCAAAATTGGGCGTCTCCGGGAAAAGAATCCGTAGGGTGCTGGATGAGAAACTTGCTAGGCCATCGCGCCCGAGGCGAAGGCAGGGGCGCCCCCCGCGCCTCCACTCACCGCCAGAGCGCGTCCACTGCATCACTATCGGCGGCGGCGCGTTCCAGCAAGGGCCACACCTCTCCGACCGAACCCGCCACCGGCATGAGGCCGCGCCAGCCGGATTTCTTAAAACGCTCGCGCACCAGCTTGTCGAAAAAGACCAGCAGCTCGTCGTAGAAGCCGTCCTGGTTGACCAGAATCAGCGGCTTGGCGTGGCGGTTGAGCATGCGACCGACGAGGATCTCGATCACCTCCTCCAGCGTGCCAAAGCCTCCCGGCAAGGCCACGAAAGCCTCCGCCCGCTCCTCCATGATACGCCGCCGCTCACGCATGGATTCAACCACGATGAGCTCGTCTGCCTCGCGGTAACCCAGCTCGCGCTCGATCATGAAATCCGGGATCA
>RGVP01000095.1 GCA_010027235.1 bacterium | reverse complement strand
CCAGATTGAAGCGGCCGTTGTGTTTGGGGCATTCGATGATTTTACCCTTCACCAAGCCGTCGGCGAGGTGAGTGTTGCCGTGGGTGCAGATGCCATCGGTGGCGTAGAGGACGAAGTCGGCGTCGCGGTAGAGGGCGTAGGTTTTTTTCCCGTGGTCGAAGCGGATGACGTCGGCGGGGCCGAGGTCGGCGGCGGCGCAGATCTCCAGCCAGCCCTCTGGGTCTGGTTTGGCGAGTGCACCGCGGTTGGCGGGGAGGTCGGCGGCGCGGCTAGGAGGAGATGGGAGCACCCGTTTGACGTGATAGGCGGGGTCTCTTACCTGACGGAGGGTGGCAGGGATGATTTCGCGCCAAGCGGCAAGGAGGCTCGGGTAGGGTGTGGGGCAATCGGCCTTAACGGCTTCGTGAAGCTTTGGCAGGTTGTGGTAGGGAACGAGGGGAAACATGTGGTGCTCCACATGGTAATTCATGTTCCAATACAGATAACGGTGGAAAAAGTTCATGTAGACCGTCCGGCAGTTGAGGCGGTGGTCGAGGACGTTTTCGGCGAGGCCGGCATGCTGGGTGAGGCCGTAGACGACCATGAGCCAAGAGCCGAAGAGGTTGGCCAGGCCGACATAAAGCAGCGGCAGGGCGCTATGGGTAGCAAGGGCGAAGGCGATAACGACGAGGTAGATGGCGACCGAAATGCGGGCCTTGCGGTAGATTTTTGGGAACTCGGACTCGGGTATAAACGTCTTTTCATCCGCGGATATGCGACCGAGGGCGTGGCGGAAGAGTTTACCGAAATAGACGGGATACACTCCGAGGTTAAAAAACGCCAGGACTAGGCCTTGAAGGTCGGGCGGACGGGGGACGGCGATCTCGGGGTCGCGACCGACGATGATAGTATCGGAGTGGTGGCGGGTGTGAGACCAGCGCCATAGGGTGGACTCTCGCATGACCATGAATGAGGCGATCTCATAGAGCGCGTTGTTCATCCAGTCGGTTTTAAACGCGGTTCCGTGGCCGGCCTCATGCCAGCGGGAATCGGACGTGGAGCCGTAGAGCACGGCATAGAAGGCATAGGGTAGAATGGCCCACCACGAGCCCCAGAGTGCCCAAGTGGCGTAGGCCGAGCCGAGGATTAGGGTAAACCAGAGGAGCGTATCGCGGATGGCCGGGCCGTCGCGGCGTTCGAGCAGCTTGCGCATGGTCTCGCGGGGAACGGGGCATTGATACCACTCGGCCTCCGCGAGGCCTCTCTCGATGGCGCGGGCGGCGTTTTCGCCGGTCAGGGAATAATCCAGCCTAGTGGGGACGGGCAGAACGGCTGCGGCGTGGTCGTGGCTCATTTTTAAATAAAACGGGGAAGGGAGATGCAGCGAAACGTCGAGGCAGCGGAAGCGTGAGCCAGAGCATTGCAAACGATTTTAGAAAATTGCGGCAACAGGTCTGTGGTCAGGTTGAGTAACCGGGACCATTATCCGCGAAAGGTCTATTTTCGTGAGAGGAGCTGGCGGATCTATTCCACACGTAACATTCTGCCCGTTATCTATTCAGCCGAGCTTAAGCGGTAGAGTCCGGCGTCGTGGGCGGCGATCTCGGGGGAGAAGGCGCTAGAGCACTTGCCAAGGTCGCGGTGCGCCCAGAGGTCGCGCACGCGGACAGGGCCGGAAAAGCCGAGGGCGGCGAGGTCGACCGGGATGGTGGCGGTTGCGGGGGCGTCGGCTGCGTGGAAGACGGCGAGGTATTTATCGGGCGAGCCGGGAATATCAGAAACCCAAGCTATCCGGTCGTTGGCGGTGCGGAAGAGCTGGCGTGGGGCGGAACCTCGCTGGTTGACGGCGAGAACTTCGTCATTGGTCAGGAAGGACAGGGTGAACTCGTCGATTTTGGTCAGGTCGCCACCGAACATCAGTGGGGAGCGGGCGATGCACCACAGGCTCATCAGGGTGCGATGTTCGGGCGGGGTGAAGTGGGTCTTGCGGCCCATCGCGATGGTGCCGAAGGGGATCATGTCAGCGTCGGGCCAGGCGCCGGGCGTGGCGTGGGTTGACCAATTATGCAGACGTTTGAACTGGGAGTGGAGCAGGGGCCACTGGTCCCAGAAATCGTCGGAGATGCGCCACAGGTTGGCGTGTTGGATGACGTGATCAGCGCCGGCAAGGTCGGTCTCGCCGGGGGATAGGCTTAGGACCATCGGGTGGCCGGAGCGGTCGATGGCGCGGCGGATGGCTTCGATCTCGGGCCGGTTGCGCAGGTAGGGACGGGAAAGGTCGTCCACCTTCACATAATCTACGCCCCAGGAAGCGATCAGGGCAAAGACGGAGTCATAGTATTCCTGCGCGCCGGGCTTGGCCATATCGACGCCGAACATGTCCTTGTTCCAGGTGCAGGTATTGACGGTGTCGGCGATATCGGTGGCGTGGAGGCTTGTGCCGAGTATGGGCAGGTTTTGCGCGACGGCCTGGCGGGGGATGCCGCGCATCAAGTGTATGCCAAACTTCAGGCCTTTGCTATGGATGTAATCGGCGAGCGGGCGGAAGCCGGCGCCCTCGGTTGAGGAGGGGAACTTGTTGATGGCGGGTAGCAGGCGACCGTAGGCGTCGGTCACCAGCGCGGCGTCGTTGCGGTAGTCGTAGCCGGTGGCGTGCGGCTCATACCATTGGATATCCACAACAATATATTCCCAGCCGTGCGGGAGCAGATTTTCCGCCATGTAGTCAGCGTGGTCCTTGGTCTGGGCTTCGGTGACGGTGGTTGCGAAGCAATCCCAGCTGTTCCAGCCGAGGGGCGGGCGTGGGGCCCAGGCGTGGAAGGCGGGTGGTGGCGGCGGCGGCAGGTCTACGGGCATGGATTTAGCGAGCGGCACGAGGCAGAACGGTCACGGTGCGTCGAACGGGTAGAGGAAGGGCGGGGTCGAGGGCGAAGGAGGGGTGCGGGGGCTGGTTGTAGGCGACGTTCTGCCAGGCGATGGCGCAGCGGTATTGAGGGTCCTGCATGAGGGTAACCATGCGGTATTTGGTTGGTATAGGGCTGGTGTAGATGTGTAGCGCGGAGCCGTCCCTGGTGCGCCATACCACTTCCTCGCGCCAGTCGCCCCAGAGGTCGGCGGAAAGGAATGGGGTGGCTTTGGTCCCGTTGCTAGAAATGCACTCGTGGGCGGTCAGGACGCGGTCGGTGGTCTGGGTTTCCCAGTTCCATTTACCGATGAAATTTTGGTCGAGCAGCTCGCGGAGCAGGTCGCCGTCCCACCAGACGGCGAAGTTGACGGGGGTATTGCGGGGGCGATCGCAGATGACTTTGCCATCGGCGGTGAACATCTTGGTCATGCCGGAGCCGGCGGCCCAGCACTCGCTGCCGGGGAAACGGGGATCGATGTTGAAGGCTACGCCGCGGCCGGGGCCCTCGCCCTTGTCGCCTCCGGATTCGTCGGCTTTGACGGAAGGCACGGTGAAGATCGGGCGGCCGGTGGCGGCGTCGCGCAGGGACATGCCTTGTTTGTCAAAACGCTCCTGAATGTCGAAAACCTCGAGACCGGGGTTGGCGGGGGTCAGGTCGGATACGTGAAGGGCGTCGCCGTGACCCCAGCCCGTGGAGTAGAGGCCGGTGCCGTTATCGTCGATCACCATGGCGCCGTAGATGATTTCGTCGCGACCGTCGTTGTCCACGTCGGCGACGGAGAGCTGGTGGTTGCCTTGACCGGCGTAGGCGCGGTTGGACTCGGGGCCGGCGGAGCTGTCGAAGAGCCAGCGTTTGACGAGTTTACCCCCGCGCAGGTCATAGGCGGCGAGGCAGCTGCGGGTGTAGTAACCACGGCACATGATCAGGCTGGGGTGGACGCCGTCGAGGTAGGCTACGCCGGCGAGATAGCGATCGGAGCGGTTGCCGTTGCCGTCACCCCAGACGGCCTTGAGCTCCTCGCGGGTGGGGGCGAGAGGGTTGGTCGGGTGGCGGGCGGGCTCGTAGGGAACGGTGTCGATGGCGGCGCCGGTCAGACCGTCGAAGACGGTGAGGAATTCGGGTCCGGCGAGGATGTGGCCGCCGGCGTTGACGTAGTCGGCTGAGGCGTCGCCGATCACCTTGCCCTTGCCGTCGACCGTGCCGTCGGCGGTTTTGCAGGCGAGTTCGGCGCGGCCGTCGCCATCGAAGTCGTAGACGATGAACTGGGTGTAGTGGGCGCCGGCGCGGATGTTTTTACCGAGGTTGATCTGCCAGAGTAAGGTGCCGTCGAGCTTGTAGGCCTGGAGGATGACAGGATCGGAGACGCCGCTCTTGGAATTGTCGAAGGCGCGGCCCTCCTGCTTCACGATCAGTTCGTAGTCGCCGTCGCCATCGAGATCGGCGGCGGAGCCCTCGGCGGGCTGGTGGCCCTCCGGATTTTTCATCGCGATGGAGTGGTAGGCGCGGGGCTCGGCGCCGGCGGCGAAGGCGAGGGGGCGGGAGGAGCTCTGCTCGACGCCACCGATCACGGCGCGAACGAAATAAGTCGTGGTGTAGCGGAGGGTGGGAGCGGGATCTAGTAGCCAAGTCACATCGGCGATGGGGGCGATGTTAAGGCGGACGGTGCCGGGCGGGGTGTCGGGTGTGGAGGCGAACGCACCGAAATCGATGGGGGTGGCGCCAGCGGGTTCGGTGGTGCGGTAGACGTTAAAGGCGATGTCGGCGGGGTCGTTTGCCAGTAATCGCCACGATAGAAATACCTTCCCGTCGGCTTGCTGGAGCCCTGCGAGGCCGCGAGAGAGGGCCTCGACTTGTGGAGCGGGAGCGCCAAATGCCGGCAGGGCAAGTAGCAGGGAAACTAAGGCGAACGAGGTGGGGATTTTCATGGGGTAGCTAGGAATATCTTTCCGACGTGTGGCGGGCGCGATGGTTTCCTTCTTCTGACTGTATGAATCCCGTGCGCCGGATGGCTGGAATCAATCTGCGACTCGGGGCCAACCGTCGTCAGTCCAGGTGAGGCGGCGGAGGGCGAGGGTGGGCTGGCCATCACGGGAGCCGTCATAAAAGTGCACGGCGACCCATTCGCGGCCGTTTTCTTTCAAGATCGTGGCGTGGCCTGGTCCAATAAAAGCGCCAGACTTATCCAGAAATTCGCGACCGCCGCCGGCGCGCAGGTCTCGACCATGGTCGTCAAGGTAGGGACCGGTGATGGCTTGGCTGCGGCCGACGAGGATCCGATAGGTGCTGGCTTTGGCTCGGCAGCAGAGGCCGACGTTAAAAAACAAATAGTGATAATCACCGTGCCGGACTAGGGTGGCCGCCTCTATCTCGTCTGCTTCGGCGAGGTGTTGGACCGGCGAAGTGGGGGCGAGACGTAGGCCGGTGGCGGGGTCGAGTTCGATGAGGAATAGGCCGCGCCAGAAGGAGCCGTAGGCCATCCAGAGGCGCCCGTCGGCGTCGAGCAGGACGGAGGGGTCTATGGTATTAAAGTCGTCCCCCGCGCTGGAGCGGAGCACGATACCACGGTCTTCCCAGTGGTGGCTGGGCGCGGATGGATCGAGGCTTGGGGAGGTGGCGAGGCCGATGGCGGAGGTGTTTTTGCCGAATTCAGAAACCGAGTAATACAGGTGGTAGCGTTCCCCGATCTTGATGACGTCGGGGGCCCAGTAGTGGGCGGCCTTATTGCCTGGGGCGACTTCAGTAGCCCAAGCAGGGGCCTCGGTTAGAGCGGAGCCGAGGCGGGTCCAAGCGAGCAGGTCGGGGGACCTGGCCGTGAGGATCCTTTTGCCGGTTCCAAAGACCCAGAAGAAGCCATTCTCGACCACAATGGTGGACGGATCGTGGATACGTAGGGCACGACGCCCGACTGGTTCGGCGGACGCGGCGAAGGACGCTGGGACTAAATACGCGAATACCAAGCAGGCTACGAGGTCCAGGCCACGCGGGTTCATAGGGTGTAGCGCATGGGAGTGCTCCAGTTTAGATTGTGCAAATAAATCGGTTCACGAGAAAAGCGGAGTGCAGCTTAGCTTCGGTGGCGGAGGGGCGAGTTGCGTCGGGCAGCAGGATCGGCGCATCAGCTTGCAGCGGCAGAACCTCGACGGTCAGCGTGGTCCCGGCGTTGAGGGCGGTGGCGTGGCGGGTCAGATCGAGTTCCAGTGCGTCGCCGTTGAAAAAATCATCCAGAACGAGGTGCTCGCCGACGCGGATGCGGGCGACGTCGCCAGTGTAATGCAGGCGCAGCAGCGGGGTCGCGGCTAAGTCGAGGCCGGGGGGGAAAATGAGGCGCCAAGCGGCGGCAGCGGCAAAGTCGGCATCGAGTGGGGCGACCGCTACGGGTGGCGTTGTCCAGCCGAGGGGGATTTCGCGGGCTGGGCCGGCGGTGCGGAGCGGCACGAGTTCCAAGGGAGAAGGCTCGAGTTGGGCGGAAGACGGGTTGGCCGTAAGCGGTTGAAAAACGCCATCAAGCATCGCGGCCGGATCGAGCGGTGGGTATACGGCGACGGTCAGGTCGGAGGCAGCCTCGGCGTTCAGGCGCAACGAACTGCCATCGACAATCAGTCCGGCGCGAGTGAGGAAAACGCGGTCTTGGCCGCGCCAATTAGCTTTCCAAAGTGCGAGGCTGTCGGCCGGGCTGACCAAGATGATGCGCAACTCCGCGCCGTTTGAGTCTGCGACCGCGAGCGCGACGCCACGGCTGGCCTGGAGAATCACGGGAGCGGCATCGTTAAAGGCGAACTCGGCGGGCACGCCCGGAGTGGCGGCGAAGAATACCGTGCGATTTTTGCCTTCATCAATCTGGCACAAAAGCTGGGCGGTGGCGTGGTCGAGGCGGACGCCGGCTGCGAGGTCGAGTCCGAAGGGCCAGATGCAGGTGGAGTCAGCGGGGATGGTGACGGGCAAGGTCGGGAACTCGATACGGGTTTCTCCCGGCAGGTGGAGAACGAAGCGGACGCCAGGTTTGGCCGGTAAGGGACAGAGCCGCTCGTAGTTATTGATAAATACAAATCCGCTACGCCCTTCCGAGCGCACCGACCAACGCAGCGTTGAGGTGTCGTCTCGCGAGGCCGGACGTTCGGCGGGAAAATGGGCGGGAAGGCCGGCGAGCAGAGAGCCGAAATCGCGGATAAAAAGATGCAAGCGGCGCAGGCGGTGATAGTGCGGGCGCAGTTGGCCGGCGGCCCCGAGCGGCGCTTGAAAATCGTAGTTTTTTTCCGGCAGATCGTTCCAGTAGTGCGTGGCTTGAGATTCTTGGAGGGAGGTGTGGCCCTCAGGGTTGATGCCGCCATGATACATGTAGTAACCGGGGAGATTACCGCCGGAGCCGAGTTTGGTGAGGACGACGGACTCGATGTCGCGCGGGTCGATGCGGATGCGGCGGTGGTAGCTGCTCATCATGCCGCCACCGAGCTCGCAGGTGAGGAAGGGGTAGCGGGTGGTGTCGGCGGCATCGGCAGCTGTGCGTTCGCCCAGCAGGTCGGTGGCGATCGCGGCGTCGGTGCGGAGCGGGGAAAATCGGAAGCCGGCGGGGTAGAAGCCTGGCATGGGTGCGAGGTCGCGGTCCCAGAAGCCCTCGGGGTAGGCACCGTAGAGCGGTAGCAGTTCGCCGAAGGGTATCGGCGTGGCGAGATCGGGCCAGCCGGTCCGGGTGTAGAGTGGCGCATCCAGTCCGACTTCGCGGGCGAGCGTTTTTAGGGTAAGCAGGTGTTCGGCAGGGCCGCTGTATTCGTTTTCGATTTGGAAGGCGATGACCGGACCGCCCTCTTTCCAGAGCAAGCCGTCGAGTTGCCTGAAAATCGCGGTAAAATGACCGCGCACGGCGGCGAGGTAGGCGCCGTCGTTGGTGCGGGCGCGTGGCCCGAACGTTGCGACCACCCAGTCAGGCAATCCGCCGTGCCGGACTTCACCGTGACACCAAGGGCCAAGACGCACGACCACGCGCAGGCCGATTTCGCCGGCGGTGGTGACGAAGCGACGCAGCTCGTGGTCGCCGGACCAGTTGCGCGCGCCCTCGACCTCCTCGTGGTGAATCCAGAAAACGTAGGTCGCGACGGCGTCGATCCCGCCCGCCTTCATTTTGAGCAACTCCTCACGCCACCCAGCGGCGGGGAAACGGGTGTAGTGGAACTCGCCCATCACCGGCATCCAACGCTTGCCGTCTAGCAGCAGACTCAGCTTATCGACGCTGATGACACGGCCGGCGGGGTTTTGGGTGGTGCCGAGCTGGTAGGTTTCAGCAGACACGACTGGCGTAAATGGAATGATGAGACTCGGCATGGATGGTCCGCGGGCGGTGCGTTCAGACGGCGAGGCCGGTTTCGCTGGAAGCGAGGAGTTGGGCGAAATAGCCACCGGCGGCGGAGAGTTGGGCGAAGGTGCCTTGTTCGACGATGCGGCCCTCGTTGAGCACGATGATGCGGTCGGCGTGGCGGATGGTGCTCAGGCGGTGTGCGATCGTGATCACGGTGCGGCCGCGGGCGAGGTTATCCAAGGCCTGCTGGATCAGCCGTTCACTTTCGTAATCGAGGGCCGAGGTGGGTTCGTCGAGAATGAGCAGGGCGGGATCACGCAGCAGGGCGCGGGCGATCGCCAGGCGCTGGCGCTGGCCCCCGGAGAGCAGCGCGCCACGTTCTCCAATCCGAGTGGCGTAGCCCTCCGGCAGGCGTAGGATGAACTCCTCGGCGTGGGCGAGGCGGGCGGCGGCGTGGACTTCCTCGTCGGTGGCGTCGGTGCGGGCGAAGCGGAGGTTGTCGGCTACCGTGCCGGAGAGCAGCGGGCTCTCCTGCATGACCAGCGCAGTGCGGCGGCGGAACCAGCGCAGGTCGAGATCGGCTTGAGGCACGCCATCGATGCGGATTTCGCCGGATTGGGGTCGGTGCAGGCCGAGCAGGAGATTGGCGAGGGTGCTTTTCCCTGCGCCCGAGGGGCCGACGAAGGCGACCTTCTCGCCGGGTGCGAGGTCGAGCGAGAGGTCGTTGATCGCGCCGCGCGTGTTCTCGGGGTAATGGAACTGAACGCGGTCGAAAGTGATACGGCCGCGGAGGGGCTCAGGGCGGACGGTGCCGTGCCACTCCTCGACGTAAGGTGCATCGAGCAGTTCGTTCACGCTCCGGTAACCGGCCTCGGCGGTGAAATACTGTTCGCTTACGCTCGCGAACATCTGGATCGGGTTCACTAGAATGGGCACACCGGCGACGAAAGCGATGACCGCACCGATGCTGACCTGTCCGTGGATCGCGAGCAGGGCCCCTCCGGCGACCACGATGAGCGACAAGACTTTGATCGCGGCGAAACTAAAGGCGCCGAAGCTCGACGATACCGCAATCAGCTCCACCCGGGAGCGCGCGACGGCGTCGTTGCCTGCCGCGAGGGTATCGGCCGCCCGGGTTTCCTCGCCGTAGACGCGGACCAGTTTTAGCGCGGTGAATAGCTCGCTGGCCGAGCCGGTGAGGTGTTCTTGGGCGAGGCGGTTGGCCTCGTTTTTATCTCGGAAGCGGGCGAAATAGCGGGCGCGCATGAAGGCGAAGACCGGCAGCATCAGCACCACGACGAGGGCGAGGGGCCAGTTTAGGGCGACAAGCACCCCGAAGGTGAGCAGGCTGTAAAGTGTATCGGGGATGAAGCCGTTCAGCACCGGCATCATCACGCCTTCGACTTTTTGGGTATCGAACGCGTATTTGGAGAGTAGTCGGCCGGTTTGCTGGCGGTCGAGGTAGCCGAAACTTAGAAACTGGACTTTGTGGAAAATCCGGGCGCGTAGCTCCAGAATCACGCGCGAGACGGCGGCGCCGAGTAGGGAAGCGCCGCGCACGCTGGCGATCTGGTGGAGAATGAGCAGTCCGACGGTGGCGGCGGAGTGGAGGACGATTCCACGCACGTCCTTGGCGGGGACTTGAACGTCTAGGATGCGTTGAAAAATGACGGGAAGTGGGGCGATGGTGACGATACGAAGTAGAGCCACGCTTAGTCCGGGCAAAAACGCGCGGCGCTGTGACCA
>RGVP01000094.1 GCA_010027235.1 bacterium | reverse complement strand
CCACGCGCCTCGCCGAAGTCCTCGCCCCTCACGCCACCTTCCAGCCCCCGCGCCTTCCGGCCGAGGCCCGCCTCCTTACCGTCCGCGGCTGGCAAACCCTCGCCCTCGCTTCGGCCGTTCTCCTGCTCCTCGCCCCCGCCACCCTCATCGTCGCCGCCTACCGGGCCGGCGGCGCGAGTCGTCTCGGTTTTTTCCTCAGATTAGCAGCCTTTGCCATTCCTGCCCTTGCCTTGGCCGCCGCTCTCCTTGCGCTCCAGGCCCACGGAGCATTGGCCCGCCCGGAGGCCGTGCTAGTCTGGAAAACCTCCACCCTGCGCGCCGTGCCGACCGATGCCGGTGAGCAAAAAGTCACCGCGACTCTCCCCGCTGGGACGGTCGCGCGCATCGACAAAGTTTTCCTCGGCTGGCGCCGCCTCGTCCTCCCCGACGGCAACACCGGCTGGGTCCGCACCGAGCCCCTCGTAAGCCTCTGGCAGGCGCCCTGAGACCGGGCCGACTTCCTACACCCACTCGGCGCAGAGCAACTCCCAAAGCTATGTAAAAAGATCCAGTCGCCCGAGGATTATATGCTTTAGCTTGGCACTAGGCCACGCATCGCTCTTGCGAACTATTTTACGGTCTCGCACCATGAGCACTATGACCGTCAAGGCTGAAGCATCCGGAACGAAGATCCGATCGTTTGTCCTGATCGACGATACTGCAACCCTGCGCGAATTGCTAAAGGATGCGCTCACGCGTCGGTTCGCACCTTGTGAAATGCGGGATTACGTAGACGGCAAAGACGGGCTGAAGTCGTGTCTCGCATGCGCCCCGGACCTGCTGATCGTCGACCTCTATCTCCGGGATACGGATGGCCGTGAAGTCATACGCGAACTGCGTCGTCAGGGACTCCAATTAAAAATAATTGTTCTAACGGCCCATCCTGATGCGAGTCTGCCAGCTGAGTTGGTGGGCTTGGGAGTTGCTGGTTTCGTGGACAAGAACTCACCCATGGAGCAAATCGAACGCGCGGTGCAGCGGGTGCTAGATGGAGGCATGTTTTTCTCTGCGGCTGTGCCGCCACCGGTGCCTGCGATCGGTAGTGAACTCGAACTGCCACGGATGGGCGCGGAGGCTCTGTCCGAGCGTGAAAAAGAAGTGGTGCGACTCGTGGCGCGCGGATTTTTATCCAAGGAAGTGGCCGACCAGCTCGGGCTCAGCACGCGCACGGTGGAGAAGCACCGTTCGCGCATTTTGGCCAAGCTTGGTCTGCGCGACGTGCCTTCTCTAGTGCGCTGGTGCCTTCGCAACGGGCTGGGCTGAATTACGCCGCCGGGTTCACCCAGGCTGGCACTGGCAACTCGGTCATCAGGCGGACGCCGGCGGGGGCGTCGAGCAGGCGCGGAACGATGTTAATGAGAGAAGCCACGGTTGCGGAGTCGCCGGCAACGCCTCCATTTAGCGTGAGGTGGAGGGCCGGGTCACCGGCGATCACGATGGTATCGTGCGGGTTCTTGGCATCGAGGAACATCTGGAGATCCAGAATCAGCTTTGCTTCTCCCTTGACGGTGCCAATGGCACGCTGGTGCAGACCGCAGGTCTGGCCTTTGGCGACGGTGAAGAACTTTGTTGTGATGGGGCCTGGTGCGATCACGGGCTCGCACGTCTCCTCGATTTTATCGAGCTGCCATCCCATGGCATGAGCAAGGAGGGCGAGTGACTGCTGGAAGCCGGCGTGGCCAGCCTTGCCGGCGGCGAATTTGGCACGGAAGGCATCGGGATCCTGTCCGCTGCCGATCTTGGCCTGAAGCGGTTGCCGGCGGGTGGCGGCATTGACTACGCGTTCGACGTAGATCGAGTCCACCCGGCGGCTGACGCCGGTGAGGGTGATGGGCAGCACATCCATGACGAAACCCGGATTCACGCCGGTGCCTACGACGCGCGCTCCGGTGCGGCGGCAAAGCGCATCATACTCGGTGGTTAGCTCAGGCGTTTTGAGTGCGGGGAAGATCAGTTCTTCGCAAGTAGAGGCCACGCTTACACCGGCCTCGAGGGCGGGTCTCAATTGGGCGAATGAAGCAGCTGCGCCGGAACCGGCGGTGTGCAGAAGCACATCCGGTTTCGCGACCGCTAAAAGCTCGGCCAGCGAAGCGTAAACCAAGGCGCCGCCGAGGGTGGAAACGCCGGTGAGCTCGCCGAGAGATCTGCCGATTTTGGCTGGATCGATGTCCACCCCGCCGACGATCTCCAGCCAAGATTGGGTGGCTGCAAGCTTGAGTGACTCGATGCCGATGGGACCGAGACCGAATTGTGCGACTTTGATTTTTTGCATGAGGTTAAAGTGAGCCGGCCAGGGGCGGGCTGACAAAACAGTGCGAAGCAAAACGACAAAGGGAAACCAGACCACCGTCGTGACGTTGCGGACTTCTACGCAATGACATGGGTTCAGGTTCTGCGTTATGCTAGGGTTGCTAGTGCGCTTGTTGCGCCTCTTTAAAAAACATACATCGCATCGTCTAATGACACTTACCCTTGCGCCTTGGTGGCTGTTAATTCTCGCGGTCCCCGTTTTGTTGTTGGGAGAGTTCGTGCAGCGCAGGGTGGGCTGGTTTTCACGTTTCAGTCTACCACCCCCGGTCGTTGGTGGGTTGGCGGTAAGCCTGCTGGTTTTGGGTTTAAGCCTCGTCGGGCTATTGCAGCTTAATTTCGTGACTAAGGTGGATTGGGCGTTTTGGAACTGGATGGTCACACCGGGGCTAAGCTGGGGAACAGGCGGCGCGAAGAACCTCACCTTACCCATGCTGGTGGGTTTTTTCACTTGTGTCGGGCTCAATGCGACTTGGCGACTGGTCAAAGGCGGCAGTGCTGGCTTGGTGGTTTTCTGGGGTGTCTCCACGGTGCTCGCGGTTTTCCAGAATGTGGTGGGCGTGGCTCTGGCGAAACTTCTCGGTGAGTCCCCGTTACTTGGTGTGATCTGCGGCAGCCTCACGCTCACAGGAGGGCATGGCACGGCGATGGGCTTTGCCCAAACATTCGTGCAGGCAGGTTTTCCTGCCGCGGCCACGGTCGGGGCGGCGGCGGCAACCTTTGGGGTGGTATGTGGCAGTCTCATCGGCGGTCCGCTGACGACCGGTCTGCTCAATAAGCACAAGTTAAAGCCGAGCGCTGGAGCCAAGGGGCGTTTCGCGTCCCACGATGCGGAGGGTGGGGACGCAGGCTGGCTGGATCTGTTGCGCGCCTTGGTAACAAACGGCCGTGTCACCTTGCTGCACATTGCTGGCCTGTTTGTGGTCATCAAACTTGGCGCGGGGCTGAGTCACGTTTTACAGCAGGCAGGGCTGCTCTTTCCTTCCTACATGGGCGCATTGCTGGTCGGACTGCTGGTTCGCAACGCGCTCGACCTTGCGGGGCTGCCTTGGATCGATAGCCGAGTCGTGGATATTATGGGTGCCGTCTTACTTGCGGTTTTTCTGACGATCACGATGGCCAGCTTGAACCTGGTCGAACTGGCGGGGACAGCGGGCCCCATGCTGGTGATTCTGGTGACCCAGATACTGGTGGTGGCGCTTTTTGCGCGCTGGGTGGTCTTTCGTTGCATGGGCCGCGATTATGAGGCGGCGATCATGACTGCCGGTTTCTGTGGTTTTGCACTTGGATCCACCTCCAATGCGGTGGCGAACATGGATTCGCTCACCAAGCGCTTCGGGCCGGCGCCCCGGGCCTTTTTGATCGTCCCAACTGTGGGAGGACTGCTCGTTGATTTAACTAATTCCTTCAACATCACTTGGTTCCTGAACATCCTCAAATGAGTTCTCCGCGAACCCTGCTGCTGCTCGCGATGTTTTTCATGCCCCTCAAGGGTTCCCCCCTGTCGCCGGTAGTGACCACTTCGCGAGGTTTGGTGGTGGCGGCGGAAGGGCATGCGGCGGAGGCGGGCGCAACGATTTTGCGTAAAGGCGGCAATGCCGTCGATGCGGCGGTCGCGACTGCGCTCACGCTTGCCGTCACCTACCCGCGCGCAGGTAATATCGGTGGCGGCGGTTTTATGGTGGTGCGCCTGGCGGATGGCACAGCGACGGCCTTTGATTTTCGTGAGGTGGCTCCGGCCGGGGCGACGCGCAACCTATATCAGGATGCCGAGGGAAAGTTGGTGAAGGGACGTTCCACCAAAGGCCACCTTGCGGCCGCGGTGCCTGGCACCGTCGCGGGTTTGGCTCTGGCCATGCAGCGTCTGGGCTCTGGCAAGATGGCATGGGCGGATTTGGTGGAACCGGCGCGCGCCTTGGCCGAAAAAGGCTTCGAAGTGACCGATGCGATGGCGGAGGATTTGCGCGCCAGCGCTGATTTAATGGGGGCCAATGCTGCGGCGCGGAGGATTTTTTTACGTGATGGAAACTTTTACCGCGCAGGCGAGACCCTGTGCCAGCCGCATTTGGCTGCGACGCTTGGACGCTTGCAGGCGGAGGGGCCGAGAGAGTTTTACACCGGCCGCACGGCCGAGCTTTTGGCCGCCGACATGGCGGCGCACGGTGGTCTCATCACCAAGGAGGACCTTGCGAATTACCGCCCCGTGGAGCGGGCTGTCCTGCGGGGAGCTTATCGAGGATATGAGTTGATTACGATGCCACCGCCCAGCTCGGGCGGCATAGCTCTCTTGCAGATGCTGACGATGCTGGAAGGCCACGATGTCGCCGCGCTGGCGCCGGCGGGTGCGGCAAAGATTCACCTCTTTGTCGAGGTCATGCGCCGCGCCTATGCGGACCGGGCGGCGTATCTGGGTGATCCGGATTTTTCGAAAATCCCCGTCGCGGCGTTGCTTAATCCTGACTATCTGGCCAGACGTGCAGCGACGATTGATTCGAAGCGCGCCACCCCTAGCAAGATGATCGGAGGCGGGCTTGCATCGGTGACTGAGGCGGAAAAACCGGAGCCGCTCGAGACGACGCATTTTTCGGTGATGGATGCGGCGGGTAACGTCGTGAGCTGCACCTACACAATCAACGGCATCTACGGCTGCGGTGTGGTGGCGGGGGAAACGGGAATCTTACTCAACAACGAGATGGATGACTTCACCTCGCTTCCCGACACGCCCAACGCATTTGGACTTGTCCAAGGCGAGGCGAATGCCATCCAGCCACGCAAGCGCCCACTCTCTAGTATGACGCCAACGATTGTCCTGCGCGACGGCAAGGTTGTGATCGTAACCGGCAGCCCAGGTGGGGCGACAATCATCAACACGGTCTTGCAGGTCATCACGAACCTGATTGATCACCACATGACCACGTCCGAGGCCGTGTCGGCGAAACGCTTCAATCACCAGTGGCTCCCAGATGCGATCACCTACGAGCCCGGTCTCGCGAGCGAAGCAGTGATGGACGAGCTGAGGGTGAGAGGACACGAACTGAAATTGCGCAAACTCTACCCGAATGACCCGCCACGCTGGTCGGGCATGCAAGGCAGTGCCGAGACCATCGTGGTTGACCCCGTAACCGGCCTGCGAACAGGGGCGCCCGACGGGCGACGACCGGGGACGGCGGCGGTGGCGGACTAAAACGAGGCGGAGAATAAGGTTCTCAGACTGGAAGGGAGCGGCGTCCGTCCATCCTTGCGAGTTGCTGCAAAGGCAATGCAGGGTGCTAAAGCACCCTGTGTGTAAAGAAAGCGAACGCATGCGCGGATAGCCAGAGGTATCGCAGAGGTAAGCACTGGTAAGAGTTGCCGGAACGGCGCATGCGCACCGCGTAAAAAAGTAACCCTATCCTTTAAACATTTTAGGCAAAGACACAGAGTCTCATAGACTCGGAAAATACCTCAGTAGCCCATGGCCGTATTCGATCTACGTTGATCGGCGTAGCCGCGCAATCGTCCGTCTGGCATCACTTCGATTGCGTTAAAGCCGCCAAAAGACTCGGTCTCGCTGTCGGTGCCATCCTTCCATCCGAATTTCGTCTTTAACGCATCGGCCAAGCGGTAGTCCGTCTCCTTCTCGGTTTCGAAACGATTTGCGGAGTCGCCGCTCTTGCGTGACACCGCATGAAAACGCGGTGCACCGATGGCGTCTTCCAGCGAGCGACCGAACATAAGGTAATCCACCGTCACTTGCACCATCGCGCTGGGTATGCGGCTACCTCCAGGCACCCCGAGCGCTGCGAGCAGCCTGCCGTCCCTCACAAGCACCGCCGGTGTGATGGTGGAGCGCGGGCGTTTACCTGGAGCGACTTCGTTGGGATTCCCTGAAATGCGGTTAAAGTTGCTCAGGCTGTTATTCAACACCACGCCCGTGCCGGGGGGAACGATTCCGGAGCCGAAGTGATTGCTCTGTGATTGCGTAGCGCTGACCACGTCACCCGCTTGGTCCACCACGACGAAATGCGTCGTCTCCGCCGCCATAGCCTCGAATCCGTCCGCCTGCTCATCAGTAACCGCCGAATTCAGCGCGGTCGTCCTCATCGCCTCCGTTGCCGGGGCCAGCGCCTGCTTGCGCAGCGCTGCCACCCGATCGGCGCCAAGCAAGGCCTGCCATTTCTCGCGCGAAGCCGGTTGGTGGCCCAGCACTTCGCGGCAGGCCGAATCCACTTCCAAAAACATCCTCATCAAATGGTCCAAAGCCTCGGGCGTGAGCACCGAGCCCCCCGCCGGCTTCTCCACATCGAGAGCCGCAAGAGTTAGCAGAAATACTCCGCCACCCGATACCGGCGGAGGGACGGAAAAGACCTCTGTGCCTCGAAATTTCACCCGCAGCGGCTCGGTCACCCGCGCCTCGTAGCTTGCGAAATCATCTGCCCGCAGCGGGCTGCCCGCCTCGCGCAAGGCTTTCACCATCGCCGCCGCGACCGGGCCTTTGTAAAAGCCATCCGCACCCTTTTCTGCGACTAGGCGAAGGGTCTGCGCAAGGTCGGGATTACACACCCGCGACCCTGCGACCGGCACTTTTCCTCCGGGCAGGTAGATGCGACCCAGTTCGAAGTTGGCAGTGAGCTTATCTTGCTGAGCCCGAAAAAACATCACCTGCGCCGGCCTAACCTCGAAACCCGACTCCGCCAGCTTGATTGCCGGGGCAATCAACTCCGCGCGCGGACGCGAGCCCCAGCGGCGATGCGCCTCGAGAATTCCCGCCACCTGTCCTGGCACCGCCACGGTTTGCGCGCCTACCTTGCGCTGCTCGTTGCTCAAGGCCCGGAACTCCGCCGGCACGAGGTGATGCGAGGCCTCGTCCATGGCCTCCACTACCATCACCCGGCCGGTCTTTGCCTCGCGATAGACCAGAGATAGCTTTCCGCCCATGCCCGAACCATAGGGCTCCGTGACACCGAGTGCGAACGAAACAGCCACCGCCGCGTCCACCGCGTTGCCGCCGGCCTGTAACACCGCGACACCCGCCGCCGTCGCATCAGGATGCCCCGCCGCCACCATACCGTGACGCGCCTCGGCCACCTGCACCACCATGGGCGAGGCTTTACCACGAACCGGCCCGCCGATGAGCAAAAACGCCGAAAAAAGCAGCCCCGCTAGTCTCATAAAAAGTCACGATATAGGCTTCCGCCCGTCGACCGCAAAGCCGTCTGTTAGCGTATCTCTACGCCACGGGGAGGTTTGCCACTTTATAATTCTTATCCATGCTCGGGCCAAGTAATGTTCCGCCGCGCCCTGCCTTTCGCTCTCGTGCTCGCCCTCGCCGCCAGCATATTGTTTGGTGCCGATGCCGAACCGGTCGAGGAGACGCTCAATCCCGACGACGTCAGCTTAAGCCCCCCCGCGTCCTCCGGCGGCTTCGCCAGCCGCCTCGCCGAGCTGAACCAGATTCGCAGCCGAGGAGATTATCCCGCCGCCCTCAGTCTCGCCCGCGCCGGCGCTGCCGAAGCCGAACAACTGCGCGACTCTGCTGGCCAAGCCGCTTTTCTCTTCGTGCTCGGGCGCACCTACTGGAGCGTCGGCGATCTGCCCGCCTCGATCGAAACACTCCAGCAAACGCTCCGCCTCGCCGGGACACTCGCCGACCCCGATCTCCTGTCTGCCACCTACAACGCGCTCGGAATCAGCTACACCGAGGCCCGTGAATATGTCGCCGCCGAACGCCATTTTACCGACGCCATGCGCATCGCCGAGGCCTGGGGCGACCGCGCCCGCATCGCCTACATCCTCAACGGCACGGCCAATAACCTGCTTGCTCAACGTGACTACCCCGGCGCCCGCGTCCTCCACCTCCGCGCCCTTGCCCTCCGCGAGGCCCTCAACGACCGCGTTGGTGCCGCCGACTCCGTAACCAACCTAGGCACCATAGATCTCGCCACCGGCGATTCATTAGCCGCGCTCGATGCCTTTCGCCGCGCCCTCGCCACCTACCAGACCATCAACCAACCACGCCGCGTCGCCAACGGCTACCGCCGAGTCGCCTTCGCCTTGCGACGTCTAGGCCGTCTCGACGAGGCGCTCACCGAAATCCATACCGCCCTCGATATCGCAGAACCGCTCAACAGCCCTGCTATGCTCGCCGGCATACACCGCGAACTCGCCCGAACCCACGAGGCCCGCGGCGAACTCCGCTCCGCCCTGCAATACCAGCGCAGCTACGCCGCCGATCGCGAGGCCATGCTCAACGAGCAAAGCCGCCAACGGGTGATCGAACTGGACGCCCGCTACCAAGTCGAGCGCCGGGAAAACGAAATCAACCGCCTCCGCCTCGATCAAGAGGCCAAAGCCGCCGAGCTCACCCGCCGTAGTCAGCAAAACGCCCTTCTCGCCGCCGGCCTCGTGCTCGTCCTCGGGCTGGGGGTGATCGTCTACCTCGCCCAACGCGCCCGACTCCGCGCCGAGCGAGCCGCCCACATCGCCGACGAATGCGCCCGCGCCGAGGCCGAACAGGCCGCCCGCCTCAAATCCCGCCTGCTGCAAATCGCCGCCCATGACCTCAAGGCACCGCTTTCCGCCGTGTCCGCCTCCGCCCTGCGCATCGAGCAGCGCCCGGGGGAGACCGTCTCGGTGATGGATCTGGCCCGCCACATCCGCACCGACGCCGCTCACATGGGCAGCCTCGTGCGCGAGTTCCTTGATTCCGCCGCCATCGAGGCCGGTCGCATTCAGCTCCAGCGCGGACCGATCAACCTCCTCGCCGCCGCCCGCGATGCAGTAGACGACTACCGCCCGCTGGCCGAATCCAAACACCAGCGCATCTACCTGATGCCCACCGGTGATCCCGGCTGCCTACCACAAGTCTTGGCCGACGCCTCCCGCCTGCGCCAGATTCTGGACAACCTCATCGCGAATGCCCTCAAATTCACACCGGCCGAGGGTGTGGTTGAAGTCGGCCTAGGCGCTAGCGGACGCTTTGTTTACGCCGAAGTGCGCGACAGCGGCCCCGGCCTGAAGCCCGAAGATCTTGCGCGCATGTTCCAACCCTTCCAGACGCTCTCCGCCGCGCCAACTGGTGAGGAGGCTTCGCACGGGCTGGGCCTGTTCATCACCCGCGAGCTTGTCTCAATGCATGACGGACTGCTCGAAATCGAATCCCAACCTGGGCAGGGCGCTACTTTCCGCATCCTTTTGCCCGCCGCTAAATCCGACAGCTGCGGTGAAAGGTAACCTGAACCAACTTCTTCAACGTATTGAGCCGTTAGAAGATTCGTTAAGGGGCTTTCCCGGTGATCTTAATCGCTTGGCTTTTTCGGGCGGCAGCTGCAGCTGCCAAAACCACTCCGTCATTCCGCTGCTAATATTCAAAGGAAATGCCTGCGAACCAAAATAGAGCACGCGGGTGGTGCGGCGATAACGGGTTTTGAACGGGGACGCACTTTGATTTACGGCGTGTTGACAACCTTCAGACGGAGGAATTTGGCCGCAGTGCCGCTGCGGGTAACCGTAAAAACTCGGCGTTGGCAGTTCGCGGGGAGGTTGGTTTGGTCTGCCGCGATGGTCATGGTGACCGTGCCTCCGGTGCCCCAAGTGCCGGTTAG
>RGVP01000093.1 GCA_010027235.1 bacterium | reverse complement strand
CAACCCCTACGGCGTGAAACGCGGCGGCGAACTCAAGTCCTACCAATCTTGGCTCCTTTAAAATCCACCTCCTTATGACCACCCCGAAATACCTCCTCGCCGCCCTCGCCCTGCTCACCACGAACGCTATCACCTCCCTCGCCGAACCCGCCGCTTCGACCGCTTCCGCCGATCGCACCCAGTGGTTCCGCGAAGCCCGCTTCGGCCTGTTCATCCACTGGGGCGTTTACGCCGTGCCCGCCGGCGAATGGCAGGGCAAACAAATCGGCGGCATCGGCGAGTGGATCATGAAAAACGGCAAGATCCCCGTCGCCGATTACAAGGCCTTCGCGAAGGACTTCACCGCCTCCAAATACGACCCCGCCGCTTGGGCGTCCCTGGCCCGGCGCGCGGGCATGAAATACGTCGTAATTACTTCGAAGCACCATGACGGCTTCGCCCTATACGACACTGGCGCTAGCGACTGGAACGCCGTTCAGGCCTCGGGTGCCGGCCGCGACCTACTCGTCCCGCTCGCCCAGGCCGTTCGGGCCGAAGGTCTCAAATTTGGCCTCTACTACTCCCAAGCCCAAGACTGGACTAACCCCGGCGGCGCCAAGGCCGGCAACACCCCCGATTGGGATTCCCTCCAGACCGGCGACTACGACCACTACCTCCGAACGGTCGCCCTCCCTCAGGTGCGCGAGATCATCGAACGATTCGACCCTGCCATCATCTGGTGGGACACACCTACGAACATGACTCGCGAACGCGTGAAGCCCTTCGCCGATTTCATGGCCGAGCACCCCGCGATCCTAAACAACAACCGCCTCGGCACCGGTTTTGCCGGCGATACCAAAACTCCCGAGCAACATATCCCGCCTCGCGGTTACCCCGGTGAACTCTTCGAGGTCTGCATGACCATGAACGACACCTGGGGTTTTAAGAAAAACGACACCAACTGGAAAAGCGTCCGCCAGCTCCTGCGCAACCTCTCCGACATCTCTTCCAAGGGCGGCAACTTCCTCCTTAACGTCGGTCCCACCGCCGACGGTGAGATCCCCGCCGCCAGCATCGAACGCCTCGAGGCCGTCGGCCGCTGGATGAACATCAACAGCGAGGCCATCTACGCCACCGAGGCCGGCCCCTTCCCGCGCCGCCTCCCCTGGGGCCGCGTCACCCAAAAACGCACCTCTGCCGCCGGCGCCACCTCGCTTTATCTGCACGTCTGGGAGTGGCCCGCAGACGGCCGCATACTTCTGCCCACCGTGGCGCAATCTCCGCGCTCGGCCCGCCTTCTTGCGATCGACAGCGCCGTCACGACCGAGACCACGCCCGATGGCCTGATCGTCCGCCTTCCCGCCTCCGCGCCTGATCCAGACGTTTCCGTGGTTCGTCTCGATTTCCCCGGCTTCGTCACTGTAACGCAGGAGCCCTTTCTCACGCCAGGTCCGGATGGTCGCGCGAACTTTGGCGCGGCCGACGCCGACGCCCACGGCCACTGGGACGGTAACATCCAGCTCCGTGATTCCGGGCCCGATGCCTACCTGACTGATTGGAAAAACCCCAAATGGCGTCTAGAATACACGATCAAGACGCCAGCCGCCGGCGAATGGACCGTCACCGCCGAGGTGGCCACCCCTTTCGCCACTTCGCTCGTGCTCGGCGTTGGGAAAACAGATATTCCCGTCAGCATCGAGCCCACCGGCCCCGGTCTCACATGGAACACCATCAAGCTCGGTGTGATCGAGCTCCCCGCCGGAGAAGCCTCCTTCGAGCTTCGCGGTGCTCCCGCCGGTTGGAAGGGTCTCAGTGTCCGCCACCTTTCGCTCACGCCTGCTTCTACGCCATGAAAACTCCGCTAGTCGTTATGGCATTTCTCGCTTTTTGCGCGGCAACCGGAAGTGCTCCCGCTGGATCTGGGCCGTCGCCCGTCAACCAGGTGTTCCAGTGGTCCGTTGACGGAACATCCACGGCCTGGAGCGACGGCCAGCCATCCAAGGCCTCCTCCTACCTGTGGGTTCCAGAGAACTGCCAACGCGTGCGCGGCCTGCTCATCCTCTGCGCCAACGTTCCAGAGCACCGCCTCGTCGGCCATCCCGCCATCCGTGCGGTCTGCGCCGCCAACGACCTCGCCATCGTCTGGAGCACGCCGAGTTTTATGAATTTCAGGAAGACGCACGACGGCAAAAAAATGCAGGACGAGACTGCTACCACCGTGGCCTTTCTCCAGCAACAAATCGACGCGCTCGCCGCCCAATCCGGTTACGCCGAGGTCGCCACCGTGCCGTGGCTGCCCATCGGCGAATCCGGTCACCTCCTGATGGTAGACGCCCTCGTAGAGACCAAACCCGAGCGCTGCATTGCCGGCGTATGGCTGAAAAACAACCACCTCCCGCCCAAGAATCGCAGCGTCCCCGCCCTCGTGGTTTTCGGCACCGGCCAGGAGTGGGGCCAGGAAAAAACTGACATCCGCACCAAGTGGAACGACGTTGCCACGACCTACGACGGAATCCTCGACCAGCGCCGGAAAAATCCTGATTGGCCGCTGAGTTACGTGCTCGATGGCCACAGCGGGCACTTTGACTGCTCCGAGCGACTCACGTCCTACCTTGCTCACTACATCGAATCCGCCGCTAAGGCTCGGCTTTCCCCCGACGGCTCGGCGCCGCTACGTCCAGTCGCGCTCGCCACCGGCTACGTCGCCGACCTCGCCGCCCCGGGCCGCGAGGCAAAACCCGCCGCTCCCGTGCTGGCTAAGGCGCCCGCCGCTTTGCCTTGGTATTTCGACCGAGCCGCCGCGACCGAGGCCCAGGCTTTCGCTGCAATCAACTGGCAGGCCGAAACGCAGCTCCCCGTTTTCCTCGACGCCGACGGAAAGCTCCTGCCCCACGATTTCAATGGCATCGTAAACCTCAAGTCCCTCGCCTTCGAGCCCGACGGCCTAACCTTCACCGTGCGCGGCGCCCTCGCCGCAACTATCCCCAAGGGCTTCGTCAACGCCGGTGAAAAACTCTCCCGGGCTCCCGGAGACCCCGTGTTCGAGTGGCTGTGCGGACCGGTGGAGCCGCTTGGCGGCGCTCGTTTCCGAGTAGCGCTGGATCGCGTCTGGCTCGGCGGTGGAGCGACTTACCTCGCGCTCCGCCATCTGGGCGACACCACCATCCGCGGCGTCGTCCAGCCCGCCGGTCTCGACTTGCGCGGCGCCATCCGCAACACCGCCGGCGCGGGGCAGAAAATCACCTTCGCGCCGCTGGCCGACGTGCCCGCCGGCACCTCGTCCGTCCCGCTCGACGCCACTTCGGACTCAGGCCTGCCGGTATCGTTCTTCGTAGCTTCCGGCCCGGCCATGGTGGTGGACGGCAAACTGGTTTTTACCCCCATTCCCCCTCGTGCGAAGTTTCCCCTGACCGTGCGGGTGTTCGCCTGGCAATGGGGCCGCCGCACCGATCCCGCTTTCAAAATGGCGCCGTTGGCCGAGCGCAGTTTCCGCCTCCTAGCCCCTTGACCCCTCTTCTTGCCATGCGTCTCTTTTTCTTCGCCTGTCTCGTGGGTTTTGTTCACTTCGCCCTCGCCGCTGAGCTGGGTCTCCGCCTGCACGTAGCGCCATCCGGTTCCGACGCCTCCAACGGTCGCACGCCCGCGACCGCCTTCGCCACCTTAGAGCGCGCCCGCGACGAAATTCGACGCCTCAAGGCATCGGCTCTACTCCCGTCTGGCGGCATCTCGGTGGAACTCCTCCCAGGCGCCCATTTCCGCAACACGCCCTTTGTCCTCACCGCCGAAGACTCCGGCACCGCCGTCTCGCACATTGTCTACCGCTCCGCTTCGCGTGACAACCCCGCGCGCCTCCTTGGCGGCCGCACCGTCGCCTTCGCCGAATTTCGTCGCCCCACGAACCCCGCGGTTCTTGCCCGTCTCGATTCCGGCGCCAGGCCGCACGTCATCGCTCTCAGTCTGGCTTCCGCCGGTCTTACCTCCGTGCCCGCGTTTCCCCCCGTATTCGACGACCACGGCGGTCTGTTCGAGGTCTTCGCAGTCGGTGAGCGGCTGCCGCTCTCCCACTGGCCTAACGAGGGGTTCGCCGTGATGAAACGTGTGCTCGTTACCGGTAATAATAAAACTCCGGGCGTCTTCGAATACGCCGACGACCGCCCAGCGCGCTGGATCAACAACCCATACGTATGGCTCAAGGGCCAGTGGCGCGTCGGTTGGGAGGATCCCGCTATCCGGATCGATAAAATCGATCCCGTAGCCCGCACCATCGCCTTCGCCGCCGGCATTCAAAACGGCATCGGCTACAAATACATCACCAACCCCGACGGCTCCCGACCCGGCAACGGAAAGGAGCCCTGGCAGGCCATAAACCTGCTGGAAGAGATCGACCGCCCAGGTGAGTGGTCTGTGGATTTCGCCACTGGCACGCTTTTCGTCTGGCCGCCCGACGAGGTGCGCGAGCTAACCATAACCCAGCTCGCCGACCCGCTCATTGCAGCAACCGGCGTATCCTACGTGGACCTCGTTGGCCTAGACCTCGGTTATTCCCTTGGCCACGGCGTCGTCGCGGAAAATGTCTTCGCGCTACGTGTCCTCGGCTGCTATGTGCATCACATCGCTGGCACTGCCGTAGTGCTCAACGGACGCAGCTCCGTGGTCCGCAGCTGTGACCTTTACGATCTCGGAGGCGGCGGAGTCCTGGTCAGCGGAGGCGATTCGCGCCTTCTGGAATCCTCCGAAATCCAGATCGTGAACAACCACATCCACCACTACGGCGTGCGCCGGGCCCAATATTCTGCCGGGGTGGACGTCGGATTTGGAGGCGCGAGCAACCACCGCGGGCGACGTGATGCGGTCGGCATGCTCGTGGCCCATAACCGCATTCACGATGCTCCGCGCGACGCCATTCTGGTCAACGGCCAGAACCATGTTTTTGAATTCAACGAGATCACCGCCTGTGGATTTGGCTCGGCCGACACAGGCTCGTTTTACTCGTGGCTCGACTGGACCATTCGCGGCGTAGTGATCCGTTACAACTTTCTCTACGATACGGTGGGGGGAGTGAATCCAGACGATGGTGCCAGTGGTTTTCATGTTTACGGTAACGTCATTGCCGGTCCACGCACTGGAGTGTGGATTGCCTCCGGTCCGGATCATATAATCGAGAATAACATTTTTGTGAAAGATGAGGGCCCCGTTTTCGGACTCGACGATCGGGGAGACTCGCGTGGCTATGCCACCAACAAATACCTCCACAAACGCGTCGCCGACATGGCCATGGACTCCCCGCCCTGGTCCGCGCGTTTCCCCGGCCTCGCCGCCCGCCTCGCCGAAAATCCCGAGCTACCGCGCGGCACCCGATTCGAGCGCAATCTCATCGTCATTCCCAAGGGCAACGCGATCAAAATCGGTCTGAGTAAAAAGAATCGCACCAACCCCGAACTGCTACACACCGCCGACAACTGGACGACCCCAAACGATCCCGGTTTCGTGAACGCCGCGACCGGCGATTTTGCCCTCAAACCAGACGCTGAGGCCTTCCGCAAAATACCCGGTTTCAGGACTATTCCGTTTGGGGAAATCGGGCTCCAGATCGACCAGTATCGGCACTCCGTTACCCCTCGCCCCACTTTCAAAGGAAATCAGACCCCGAAGTCCGACCAACCATCCGATGAGCGTAATTTCGGCACCTAATTCCGGCATTTTTTCTTAAATTAATCCCCCAATGATATCATACCTCCGTTTATTTCTAGCGATTTTCACCGCATGCGTTTCGGTAGCTTCTGCCGACGTGCGCCTACACCCGCTGTTTTCTGACCATGCCGTGCTTCAACGCGAAATCCCGGTGCCCGTTTGGGGTGTAGCTGCTCCCGGTGAAAAAGTTACGATCGCCTTCGCTGGCCAAAAGGTAGCCGCCACCGCTGACTCCGCCGGTCGCTGGCGCGTCACGCTGGCGCCGCTAGCGGCCTCGTTTGAACCGCAAGAACTTGTAGCACGAGCCGCCAATACCGTCACCGTTAGCGACGTGCTCGTCGGCGACGTCTGGCTCGCCTCGGGCCAGTCCAACATGGACTCGCCCCTCAGCTCGGGTTCGGCTGCCGAGGCGTTACCCGCAGCCACAGATACGACCATCCGGTTTTTCAAGGTCACTAAGACCGTTGCGCCCGAACCCCTCGCCGAACCCAAGGGCAAGTGGGAACCCTCCACGCCGGAGGCCGCGAAGGGGTTCTCCGCCGTGGCGTATTTCTTCGCGCGGGAAATCCGCTGCACGCAGAGCGTGCCCGTGGCCGTGCTAAACGCCGCCTGGGGCGGCACGCCCATCGTTACCTGGATGACCCTCGACAGCATCCGCCGCGATCCGCCCGTGGCCAAAACCCTCGCGGATTGGGAAAGCGCGCTCGCCCGCCACCGTGAGGTCAAAGACCGACCCGCGCTCATGGAGGCCTACCGCATCGACATGAAGGATTGGGAGACCAACGTTGGCCCCGCGCACAAGGCCGCCGCCGCCGCCCACGCCGAGCTCGCCTCTGCCGCACGCGCCGCCGGCCAGCCCGTGCCGCCCGCCCCGCAAATCGCACGCCCCGAACCGGTGCAACCCGACCCGATGGCCCATCCCTCCGCTTCCAAACGACCCAACACCCCGACTATCTCCTTTAACGGCATGATTGCCCCGCTCGCGCCCTTCGCGCTGCGCGGCGTGTTGTGGTATCAAGGCGAGGCCGACGGCTCGAAAGGCGCCGACTACCGGGTCTGGTTTCCCCGCTTGATAGAGGGCTGGCGAGCCGCCTGGGATCGCCCCTTGCCCTTCGTCTTTGTTCAACTGCCAGGGTGCTACGCCGACGATGAACCCGTTTCCACGAAGGGTTGGGCCTTTCTGCGCGAAGCCCAGGCCTCCGCCCTCGCCCTGCCCTCCACCGCTATGGCCGTGACCAGCGACATCGGCGACCCCAAGGACGTCCATCCGGACAACAAGATCCACGTCGGCCACCGCGTCGCCCTCGCCGCCCGCGAGCGGGTTTACGGCGAAAAGGTTATTGGCACCGGTCCCCTCTACGCGGGCCATGTCGTCGAAGGCGGGACCGTGCGAATCAAGTTTTCCGATACCCGCTCTAGTCTTGTCATTGGCCGCGCGCCTTGGGTCTCAAAGATCGCTAAACCACTCCCTGATGATCGCTTGGTTGGTTTTTATGTCGCTGGATCGGACCGTGTCTGGGTCGAGGCCGAGGCGCGGATCGAGGGAAACACGGTGTTGGTTTCGGCCCAGGGGCTCGCCGCACCGGTTGCCGTGCGCTACGCTTGGGCGGCCTTTCCGCGGGCTAACCTAACTAATCGGGAGGGTTTACCCGCCGCTAGCTTTCGCACTGACGACTGGCCGCAGTAACCAAACGCAAAAACGAATTTAAATTTTGCTGTAAAAATCTAGCAGTCGCGTGATCGATTTATCTGCGATATTCACCATTAAAGAAGCCTGATTTACAACTGGGGCGAATGTCAGGGTTAGGGTCTGCTGGCACGTAGTCGGAGGAATCGCTTAGGTGTATTTGGTCCTAGGGGAACCGTAGCGCGAACAGTATCTACTCCGTTGGAACTAGCTACCACGGACTGATCAATTCCTGATTCGCTCCAGTCGGGAGCGGCGAGGGAGTCACACCACTGAGGCGAAAGAATAGCTGATTTACCAATGGAGGATAGTCTCGGGAATATGAGTTCGAGTCTGTCTTCCCTCGCGTTTAAAAACCAAGGCTGAGGTGTAAAACTTGTTGGGATTGTGGCCATTGAGAATTCCAAAATATTTGGTAATCCGTCCATGTCTGGATCTGCAGTATCACCGATAATCTGGTTATCGTAAATTCCGGGCCAATTTAGGACGCGCCAGTCAGCGATCGAACCTGGGTCGAAGGCTACGTTTACGGTGCGCGAGGTAATCGCTTCGTATTGGAAGGGGGCGGGCCCAAAATACGCGGCAACGCGGAGTTCATAAGCACCGGGGGCGAGAAAACGGGCGGTGGTGGATGCGGCCGAGGATGCGACAAACTCTACCAACTGGGGTCCGGATAAGCGACTCCACGTGAACCGGGCGGCCCCGGGGGCGTTTGCAACCAGAGTTTGGGTCGAACCGGTAACCGTTGTGCTCAAGGAGGTCGGCGCGGTAATCGTCACTGCGGGCGCAGGGGAGTCGCTGGTTTCGAAAACGATGTGTCCATTGGGCGGGATATCCACCGGACCCGCCTGCGAGGTCCAGTAGGCGGTGGGGGCGTCTCCGGTCGGGTCCGGCACCCAATCAGGGCGGAAGTAGGGTAAGGTCGGCTGCCAGTCGGGGAGTTGACTAGGTTGGGCGACTGCGAGGTGGAGGCGGACAGGACTGGTCCAAGGAAGCGAGGGTGTGTAGGCGACAGTGATGGCCGAGGGGTTGTAGACGAGGCGGAAACGTCGGCCGGCGGTGGGGTGGTTGATTTCGAAGGCAAGCAGGCGATCGGGCGCGGCGACCTCGGCGGCGGTCAGGTCGCCGACGGCGGATTTTTGCCGGATTTCGGCGACGAAGAAACGGCGCATGCCGACGGCGTAGCTTCGTGCGGTAGTATTGTTTTTCCCGTCGGACTGGTCGCGCAGGGTGATCTCGGTGAGCGGGGCCTCGGGGCGGCGGAAGACGTAGAGGTCGGTCGTGACGGCGGCGAAGTCGTGCCCATGAAGACGGACGAGCAGGTCGCCATAGGTCCAAGAGTTGCCACTGGTTCCCGAGGGAACGAGGGACTTGATTGCGCTGTAGGCCGTGCCGCCAAAGCCAAGGCGAAGGGCGCCTTGCACCTCGTAGGCGGTGGTGTTGATGTCGGGCGCTAGGGTAATCAGACCGACGACCCGGTCGGGCAGACCGAGCCATAGCTGCCGACCGGTCCAAGGCTGGACGGCCCCCTTGCTGGAGCTGGCGTAGGTTTCCAGCTTGTGAGAAACGGCAAGGGTGGAGAAATCACGTCGAACGAGGGCGGCGCCGTTCAGGCTGGTCGCCAGCCAAGCGTGGCGGGTTTCGGAGAAGGTGCCATCGGCGTCGGTGCCCGAATCAGGAGAGACGCGGAGGCGGGGGAACACCCCCATAAGGCACGCGTTGACCCGGAAAGGTGAAAAGTCGGCTACCTGCGCCCCCATAATCGTGTGTAGCCCCGGATCTACGTCGGCGATGCGGCGCAGCGTGGCGGCATAGTTCCATTGACCATACCAGGCGCGGGGGCCGAGAATGTTACGGTCGTATACGGTGTAATCGGGGCGAGGGAGCGCCACGGTGCCGGGACGATACCAGACTGCGGAGCGCTGCACGCCGACCCAGTTGGTGGAGGTAGCGGCGACGTTCATGGCGGAGTCTAGTTCTGCCCGAACATAAGGGTTTAGACCGGCGATGGATTCTCCGCCGTGGTCAGAGGAGTCGATGTCATTCCATGCCAGTTTCCAAGCGGGTGAGGTCCACCAAGAGTGAATGGGGCCGTTTATCGGGCCATACCACTCCATGCGGCGGAGGATCTCGCCGGCGTCGGTATCGCCAGTCATCTCGTAGTAGCGGGTGACATATTCTGCGACGGTGTTCTGGTAGCCGCCCGCCTCGTTTTGGGAGTCATGATAGCCGACGGCACCATCGGCGAACATGCGGCCGCTTGTTAGAACACTGGACATGAAGTAAGTCGCTTTCGCCAGCATAGCGGCGCGCTGCGGGTCGTCGAACGGGCGGGGCAGGGCGAAGTTGAACAGCTCGCACGAGATTGCGACGTCGGTGTTGACCCAAGAAGCGACGCGGTCTCGGTAGGTGGCGTAAAGTTTGTCGCCTGCGATCGTAACCGCCTGTTGCCAGAGAGCTTTCTGGTTTGGTGGCACGAGGGCTGGATAGAGTGCGAGTAATTCGCGGAAAACCTGCGAAGCGGGTCCGATTGCGAAATCATCGTAGAAACTGGCGAGCTGGGATGCGTTTAAGTTACCACCATGGACGCTAATGGCGTCTAGATAGGCGTAGGCTCGGCGCAGGATGCGGCGGAGGATTTCCGGGTTGTGTCGGCGGGGGCTGGAGGGGTGGGCGAAGAGCCAGAAAAGGGTGTCCAGCTCGGCGCCGGTGGTGCGGGCGAAG
>RGVP01000092.1 GCA_010027235.1 bacterium | reverse complement strand
CGCCGTGCCATGTCTGGAAGCCGAGCGTAAAACCCGCCTCGCCACTATCCCAGGCCTAGTCCCGGGCCTCGCCGAGATGCCCGCCGGTTGCCGCTTCGCCAACCGCTGCTCCTTCGCTACACCCGCCTGCACCACCCCTCCGCAGCCCGAAACCATCGCCGCTGGCCACACCGTCGCCTGCCACCGCTGGCGCGAGGTAAATAGCGCCACCCGCTGACCTCCCTATGCCCCCCGCTACTCCGCTCCTTGAAGTCCAGGACCTGCGTATGCACTTCCCCGTTCGCGGCGGGGTATGGCGACGCGCCCGCGCCTGGTGCCGGGCGGTAGACGGAATCTCACTCACCCTGCGCGCCGGCGAGACCCTCGGGCTGGTCGGCGAGTCTGGTTGCGGTAAATCCACCCTTGGCAAGGCCATCGTGCGCCTTCACGAGCCGACCACCGGAAGTATCGTATTCGACGGTGTAGATCTCGCCCCGTTAGGCCAGCGCGCGCTCAAACCACTGCGCCGCGAGCTGCAGATGGTTTTTCAAGACCCGGGCGAGTCGCTAAATGCCCGCCACTCCGTGGGGGAACTGCTCGCCGAACCCTTCATCATCCACCACATCGGCACCGCCGCCGACCGCCCCGCGCGCGTCGCCGCCCTGCTGGACCGTGTTGGCCTGCCGGCCTCCGCCGCCGACCGTTTCCCATTCGAGTTCTCCGGCGGACAACGCCAGCGCATCGGCATCGCCCGAGCCCTCGCGTTGAACCCTAAACTCATCATCTGCGATGAACCCGTCTCCGCCTTGGATGTATCCGTGCAGGGCCAGATCATTAACCTGCTCCTCGACCTGCAACGTGAGCTGGGACTGGCCTACCTCTTTATCGCCCACGACCTCGCGGTGGTGAAACATGTGTCCGACCGGGTCGCCGTGATGTATCTAGGCCACATCGTGGAAATGGCCGACGCCGATGCGCTCTACCGCCGGGCCGCCCACCCCTACACCCGAGCCCTCATTTCCGCCATCCCCGTGGCCGAGCCGAGCCACCGCTCCAGCCGCATCGTGCTGAAAGGTGACGTCCCCTCACCCATCCACCCGCCGAGCGGCTGCCCTTTTCACCCGCGGTGCCCCCACGCCACAGAACGCTGCCGCTTGGAAAAACCCGTTCTTCGCCAGCCCGACGAATCCCGCCCTGACCACGAGGTTGCCTGCCACTTCGACCTCTAATACGGAATGCGCCTCGTTACGGTGCCACGCCCCAGCGTTTAGTGAAGGGATAATAGATAAAAAGAGGACGACCGACGACGTCCGCGGCCGCCACCGTGCCCCAATAACGGCCGTCGAGACTGTTGGCGGAGTTATCGCCCAGCGGGAGATATTGGCCGGGAGGGATCACCACCTCGGCGCCTTCCTTGAAGGACCCCTCCTGGCGATAGCCGACGTAGCGGTCCGCTCGATGGGCGTTTTTATCGAAGGCCGGCGCGCCTGTGATGGGGGCGCCGTTGCGATAAAGCGTGTAGTCCGCGATACGCAGGGTGTCACCGGGCACACCAACAAGGCGCTTGATGTAGTAGCTCTCAACCTGCTTGCCGCTGGCATCGACCATGTAGCGGCTCTTGATATGATCAGTCCGGAAAACAAAGCCCTGCCCGACCTGCGGACGGATAAAATGGTAGCTCAGACGGTCCACAAATAACTGATCGCCTGTGAGGATGTCGAAGGCCACCACGCGGTCACCGGCCTTAAGGATCTTGCCGGTGCGCAGGAAATAAGCGCGCTGGGGACCTGATGCCGTGTTGACCTGCGCCGCGAGCAATTCGCCGCTCTCACGCTTGGCATTAACGATCTCACTGAGCGAGCGGGTGTCGCCGGGGAAAAACGTGTCCCGCAGCACCCAGTCCATATCAAAGTCCAGCGGCACCTGCACCTCCACCGAGCGGTCGCCGATAAAGAGGCGATACTGGCGCAACCGGGTCGGCATCACTAGCCACGAACGCCCGGTGACCTCCTGGTAGGCGATGATTCCCCGTCCGCCACCCAAAGGCAGCAACACCTCGCCGCCGACGGGCGCATCCACTCGGCGCGCACTGGCCCCAACCGCCGCCAGATCAAGCAAACGGCGTGGCGCAGAGGGTTCGTCCGCTCGGGTGGCATACACTTGACCGGTCATGCCGTAGTAGGACGGCCACATCGAATTGGTCGGGATCTTGAAGGGCTGCACGTAGAAGGCGCGCAGTCCGAGAATGACAATAGCGGCGACGAGGAAAAATTCTACGTTCTCGACCAAACCAGACTTGGGGTAATGCGAACCACCCGTGCGGCGCAGGACCGCCTCCAGCCCGTCGATGCCGAGCTTCAGCCGAGCGGTATCGGCTTTCTCCCGCACTAACCGGCGCACGTCGCCGGCGGCAGCCTGCAGCGCGGAGAGATCGCCGGCGGGCAGAACATCACGACGGTAGTTGAAGACCTTATCGGCAAGTTCGAGCCAATCGGCGGCGAGTCGGCGGGTCTTATGGTGCTGGGAGGCGAAAATACCAAACATGGCGGGGGAAAGACAGCACTGCACGCGAAGCTTGGCTTGGGCGGAAGGAAATTCCCTTTTGCCAAGCACCTCGGCCGCACATTCCTTCAGCCTATGTCCGAATCCCCCCTTGGTGATGAACTTAAAGCTCGGCTGCTCGCCGACGCCGATAATCTGGAATTTGCCTTCAAAATCGCCGATGGCGACTTGACGCCCGAGTTCTACACCCGCCTCGCCAAGGCATTTCAGGAGCGGGATCTGGTGCGGGTTCGGCTACTCGCAACCGCCCGCCCCAAGCGAGCAGGGCATATCGGCCACCTCGTCAAGCATGGCCACTGCGCCTACGTCGGCATGCTCGAGCGGGATGCCCTGCTCTACCGGCCAAAGGGTGCGGCCGCCGCGAAGGGCTAGTCCTCCAGTTCCACGTTCCAGTAGGCCAGATCGAGGAAATCCTTCCACCGCTCGCGCTGGCGGTTGTTCAGCACGAGAGAAATCACCGGACGCCACTTCGGGCGGACCGGTTTGCAGACCAACCGCATATGGGCCTCGTGCGGGAGCCGGTTGGCCTTGCGGGAATTGCACTTTATACAAGAGCAGACGATATTCTCCCAAGTCGTCCGGCCGCCCCGATCACGAGGAATCACATGGTCGAGATTCAGCTCTTCGCGCGGGAAAATCCGGCCGCAATACTGGCAGGTATCCTTATCGCGGGTGAAGACGTTGCTGCGGGTCAGCTTCAGCTCCTTGGTGGGCAGCCGGTCAAAAAAAGTTAGGAGTATCACCCGCGGCAGACGGATGATCGTCCTGGGCGTGTGCACGGTGTCGAGGGCCTCCACCGGCGGATTCACCCGCGAAAAATCCATCCAATCCATGAAAGAAAAAACCCGGAAATCATCTTGGTAATGATGAATGACGGCCGCGTGGCCCCGGGCCAGAAGAGCAAATGCGCGCTTGGCGCAGATGACATTTACCGCCTGCCAGAGGCGATTCAGGACCAACACCGGCTGATCTAGGACAAGCTCCATGTTGGGCCCTATCGGGTAGGGCTCGCCTCACCCCCTGTCAAGGCGCGCACCGTAAAGACGAGGTAACGCCACTTAGAAGGCCTGTCTGCCTTCTTGCGCCGGGCGGGCTTCACCGTTGCGCTATTTAAACGTCGCCCGTGCCCCGCTCCCGCCCGCTCCTCGCCCAAAGTCGCCTGCTACTCGCCCTCGTCCGGCCCTTTTGGGTCTCGGAGGAACGCTGGCCCGCCCGCCTCCTCCTCGGGGCAGTCGTCTTGCTCACGCTTGCGCAAAACTGGATCGCCGTCCGGCTCTCTTACTGGAATCGCGAGTTCTTCGATACCGTCCAGAAGGGCGACTACGCCTACTTCGTGCACCTAGGCGTGGCCATGCTCGGGCTAGTGGTCTGCTCAATCACCTTTTGGCTGGCCGAGGACTACTTTTTTTCATCGCTGAAAATCCGTTGGCGCCGCTGGATGACCGACCGCTTTCTGCGCGACTGGCTCGGCGATCGCGCTCACTACCTCGGGCAACTCGGAGGCCATCAGGGTGACAATCCCGACCAGCGCATAAGCGAGGACATCCGCTCCTTTGTTTTCACCGGCCTCGACCTCGCCATGCAGCTCTTTGCTGCAATCGCCGCCCTAGTCTCGTTCGTGGTCATCCTCTGGTCTCTCTCCTCCGGCTTACCCGAACACGCTCCCCCTGCTTCACCGTTTCCCGCCCTGCCCGACCACCTCGTCTGGCTGACCACGCCAGTGGAAGCGGCGTGGTCCCTTTATGTGGGCTGCACCGACGCCTTTGCTGCGATCCCTGGCCACCTTGTCTGGATGTGCCTCGCTTACTCCCTGGTCGGCATGTGGCTGGTCGGCCGCGTTGGTCGCCCCATCATCGGACTCAATTATGAGATGCAGAAACTCGAAGCCGATTTCCGCTTCGGCCTCGTGCGTCTGCGCGAAAACAGCGAGAGCACCGCTCTAGTCCAAGGCGAGACCGCCGAACGCCGCTCCCTCGGTCTCAGTTTCACCCGCATCGTGGGCAACTTCAACGCCACCCTGCTGCGCCGTCTCCATCTTAACGCCTTTAAGTCGGTCTATTACCGACTCTCCGAGGTCGTGCCACTGTTTCTCTCCGCCCCCCGTTTCTTCGCCGGCGCTATCTCGCTCGGGCAACTCACCCAGTTATCAGGCGCCTTTGGTCGGGTGCAGAGCAGTCTGAATTTCTTCGTTAATTCCTACGAGACTATCGCCCAGTGGTGGGCGATTACCGAGCGCCTCGACGGCTTCATGCGCGGCATCGAGCACTCCCACCGCCTGCGCGATACCCAGAGCGCAGTCTACGCCACCGGACGCAGTGAGGACCGACTGGAAGTATCCGACCTAGCCCTTTTCCGCCCCGATGGTCTTCTGTTGCTGGCGCCCTTCAGCTTCACGATTCAGCCTGGGGATTCTGTGCTCATCACCGGCCCCTCCGGCAGCGGCAAGAGCACCATCCTGCGCGCCTTGGTCGGGCTATGGCCTTATGAGCGCGGCCGCGTGCTGCTTCCCGTGCCCTTTGACTGCATGGTAATGCCGCAAAAGCCCTACCTCCCCATCGGCACGCTCCGCGCCGCCCTCGCCTATCCGCGCGCACCAGAAGGCTACGACGACGGCACCTGCGCCCGCGCCCTCGAGCTGTGTGAGTTGCCCGCCCTCGCCGACCGACTCAACGAGGAAGCCCACTGGGCTCAGATTCTCTCCGGCGGAGAACAACAACGCCTAGCCCTCGCCCGCGTCTTCCTGCACCGGCCAGCGTGGCTGTTTCTCGACGAAGCCACCGCCGCGATCGATGAAAACGCCGAGCTCGCCTTTTATCACCGCCTACGCGCCGCCCTACCCAACCTGACCTACGTGACCATCGCCCACCGCAGTAGCCTGCGCAACGTGCACTCCCGCCACTTCACCATCGAGCTTGCGGGCGACCGCACCCTTACGCTACGCGAGGACCGCACCCCACCTATACCACCCACCTGAGCGGTCCAGGCTGACGGGCGACCCCACTCAGGCCGGAAAGCGCCGCGCGATCAGAGCCTCGATACGTAGCTTGGAGTCCACCACCTCCTCGAGAGTCACACGGGGACTCAGCTCGAGGGTCAAAAGATGCTCCGGACGCCAGAAGGAGCTCACCATTTCGAAATCGACGTCCCCCGCGCCGACGGCCTGGTGATCTTTGGCATGGTCGTTTACATCGTGGAGGTGAAAGCCAAGCGCCCGCGAAGCATTTTGCGCCAGATGCTGGCGGTGGTTGATGAGCCCCAATCCTTGCTTGATGTGCGCATGGCCGGTGTCGTGCCAATAACCGCAAATCGTATCCTCCCCCAAGGCCTCGAAGAGCGCTGGGAAATCATCATCCATCGGCAACTCCTCCAGCTTCTCCCTATTTTCACACCCGATGCGAATACCCCGCTCCAGCGCATAGGCATGGACCTGTTTGAGGCTCTTCATCGCCT
Organism: bacterium; assembly: GCA_010027235.1. GTDB lineage: Bacteria > Verrucomicrobiota > Verrucomicrobiia > Opitutales > Opitutaceae > IMCC26134_A. The sequence goes on along the minus strand of RGVP01000092.1, from coordinate 4,120 downwards.
GGTGCCAAAAATCGGGCATACGGCCCCGCAAAGTAGCATACGCCTTCTTGAGACGGCGGGCATATTCCGGATCACTCTGCACCGTCGCTCCGGGATGCTTTTGCAAATAGTCGTGCAGCTTAACCGAAGGCCGCCAAAACCAGAAGTGCACGCTTCCTAGGTGAAAAACACAGGCCTTGGCCCCCACTTGGGCGGCGAAGTCCAAGGAACGCTTCGACTGCCGCAACCATTGCGAATGCTCCTTAGGATCGTCCGCCGAAGGCTCGAAAAGATTCGGTGCCGCTTGCGTAATCCCCGCTGGCAAGGGGCAGAAATTGTGGGTCGAGCTGATCTTGATAAACCCCTCCTCAACCGCCCGCAGAATACCGGGGACCAAAACAATACGTATGCCATGACTCAGCTCCGCATGGGTGAAACCGAGATCGGCGATCTCACGCAACATGTGGTATCCGTCATGATGGCGGAACGAGTTCCAACAGGTCGATAGGGCAAGAGTGGGCTTCACGCGGTCTATAAAAGAGAATCTAAACACACAAAACGCAAAGATCGATAGTGGTATTGCAACCTGTAAAAACAAAAAATCCGTGAAGGCGAATCGTTCGCCCTCACGGATTTAACAAAAAAGTGCAGGAGCAGACAAACCTGCCCGCTGGGCTCACTCAGCGTAACGGCGGCGCAGCATGTTGGTGAAGGCCATGACCTTCTCTTTGCGGCGGCGGCGCTCGGTGGGCTTCTCATAGTAACGCTTGGCGCGCACGTCTTTGATGATGTTCTCGCGCTCCAGCTTCTTCTTCAGACGACGCAGGGCGCGGTCGACGGGCTCGTTTTTGCGGATTTTGATCTCGATGGGCATGGGAAAGGTGACGGCAGGGTTTTGGAAAAAGTTGAGAAACAACCGACCACGTCGCCCGGCGTCAACGGCATTTTTAAAGCAAACTTCACTCCATTTCATCGACACGCTTGCCGCCGCCGCGCGCAGCCCTTGCCTTGGCCACGTGTCGATCGCCGCCTCCGATTTCGTCCACCTCCACGTCCATTCCGACTACAGCCTGCTCGATGGCGCCTGTAAAATCGACCGGCTGATGAAGCGCACTGCCGAACTCGGCCAAACCTCCGTTGCGCTGACCGACCACGGCAACCTCTTCGGCACCATAGAGTTTTTCAACGCCGCCAAGGCCGCAAACTTGAAGCCACTGGTCGGGTGCGAACTCTACGTCGCCCCTGGCTCACGTCTTGAGAAATCCGGTAAGTCTGAGGACGGCAAAAACTACTTCCACTTGGGGGTCCTCGCCAAGGACCTGATGGGCTACGAGAACCTGCTCAAACTCGTCTCCGATTCCCACCTTCAGGGGTTTTATTACAAACCCCGCACCGACCTCACCACCCTCGCGAAATACGCCGGCGGCCTGATCGGTTTCACCGGTTGCCTCGCCGCCGAGGTCCCGCAACACCTGATGCACGGTCGCGAAGCCGAGGCTCGCGCCGCCTGCGCCCGCTACGTCGAGATTTTCGGCCGCGAAAACTACTTCGTCGAAATCCAGGACCACGGTATCCCCGAACAACGCCAGATCATCCCTGGCCTCCTCGCCCTTGCCGAGGAGTTTAACTTAAAGGTCATCTGCTCAAATGACGTCCACTACGTCCGCGAAGCCGACGCCGCCTCGCACGATACCCTGCTCTGCATCCAAACCGGCTCCAAGGTCGCCGAGACGAAACGCATGCGCTTCGATTCCTCGGCCTTTTACCTGAAGTCCGCCGACGAAATGCTTAAACTCTTCGGCGAGATTCCCGAGTCCCTGACCAACACCCGCCTCGTCGCCGAGATGTGCGAGGTGAAAATCCCCTTCCCCAAAGGCTCCGAACGCTACCCGCGCTATCCCCTCCCCATCGAGGTGCTGTCGACCCACGTGGAGCCAAAGAAAGCCGCCGCCGCCTACCTGCTCCAACTCTGCATCAAGGGCCTGCATACTCGCTACGGCCACGATTACCAAGCCGTCGCCACCCGCCCCATCGTCGCCGAACGCCTCGCCAAACTGCAAAACCTCCCCTCGGGCCAGAAACCCGCCCCGCCCGATTACACCGGCCTCGCCCCTGACGAATTGCTCGTGCTGCGCATCGGCTACGAATTGTCCATCATCCACGTGACCGGCTTCGACGACTACTTCCTCGTCGTCTGGGATTTTATCAACTGGGCCCGCGAACACGCCATACCCGTCGGCCCCGGGCGCGGCTCAGGTGCCGGTTGCCTCGTCGCCTACCTGCTCGGCATCACCAATATCGATCCCATTCGCTTCGGGCTGCTTTTCGAACGTTTCCTCAACCCCGAACGCGTTTCGCCCCCCGATTTCGATATCGATTTCTGCATGCGCCGCCGCAGTGAGGTGATCGATTACGTCCGCCAAAAATACGGCAACGCCTGCGTAGCCAACATCATCACTTACGGCACCCTCGGCGCGAAGATGGTCGTGCGCGACGTCGCCCGCGTCCACGACCTGCCCTTCGCCGAGGCCGACCGCCTTGCCAAGATGATCCCGGACGAGCTGAACATTTCCCTGGAGGATTCGTTGAAAAAATCCGCCGAGCTGAAAGGCGAATACGACCGCAACCCCGTTGCCAAAAAAATCATCGACCAAGGCCTCGTGCTCGAGGGCATGGTGCGCAACACCGGCAAACACGCCGCCGGCATCATCATCACCGACCAGCCCTTGGAAAACTTCGTCCCCCTGACTTCGCAGGAAGGCGACGTCACCGTGCAGTTTGACATGAACGCGGTCGGCAAACTCGGCCTGCTAAAGATGGACTTCCTCGGTCTCAAGACCCTCACGGTGCTGTCCGACGCCGTGGATAACGTGCGCCTAACCGCCGATCCCGCCTTTGACCTTGAGAAGCTTGGGCTAGACGACCCCAAGACCTACGAATTGCTCAACGCCGGCAAGACCATCGGTGTGTTCCAACTGGAGTCTGGCGGCATGCAAGGCGCCGCTCGTCAGGTCGGCATCTCCACCATCGATGATATCAACGCCATCTCCGCGCTCTACCGCCCCGGCCCGATGGCCTTCATCCCCGACTACGCCCGCGGCAAGAAGGACCCTGCAGCCATCACCTACCCCCACCCGCTGCTCGAGCCCGTCCTCCAAGAAACCTTCGGGGTGATCGTCTATCAGGAGCAGGTGATGGAGTGCGCCCGCGTGATCGGTGGCTATACCCTCGGCGGCGCCGATATGCTCCGCCGCGCGATGGGCAAGAAGGACGCCGACGCCATGGCCAAGGAACGCGTGAAGTTCGTCGAGGGCGCAAAAAAGCTGCACGGCATCACCGAGGCCAAGTCCAACGAAATCTTCGACCTGTTGAACAAGTTCGCCCAATACGGCTTCAACAAGTCCCACTCCGCCGCCTATGCCGTCATCGCCTACCACACCGCGTATCTAAAGGCGAATTACCCCGTCCAGTTCATGGCCGCCGTGCTCACCGCCGAGCTGGGCAACGCCGAGAAAGTCGCCCACTTCATCGCCGAGGCCGAGGCCATGGGGATAACCGTCCTAGGCCCCGACATCAACGAGTCCCGCGAGACCTTCACGCCGGTTTTTAAGTCCGCCGCCGTCGGTTCGGGAAGCGCGCCCGTCCCGAGTGCCGCCCCGGGCGTCCCGCCCGGAGCTCCGATCGGCGGCCACATCCGCTTTGGCCTCGCCGGCATCAAAGGCGTCGGAGAGCAGGCCGGACAAAAGATCCTCGCCGAGCGGGAGGCGCGCGGCCCCTTCCGCGATTTCCGCGACTTCCTCCTTCGCGTCGATAGCCGCGCTCTAAATAAACGCGTGCTCGAGTGCCTCGTCGCCACCGGCGCCTTCGACTTCTCCAGCGCCGGTCGTGAGGATCTCTACGGTCAGATCGACGCACACCTCGAGGCCCTCGCCGACCTCGTCCGCAAATACCCCGCCCTACGCAAGAACGACGCCCCCGCCAAAGCGGCCGAGACCGCCCCCAAGGCCGAGACCCTTGCCTTTGATTTCGGCGTCGAACTGACCGCCCAGCCCCCCCCGCCACCGGAAAAACTCGCCGCTGAGTTTGACCAAATCCTCAAGCACTCGCGGCCTTCCACCTTCACCGCCCCCCTCCGCGGAAA
>RGVP01000091.1 GCA_010027235.1 bacterium | reverse complement strand
GCACCGCCGCCCGCCGGTGTTAACCGCGCTTCTTATCGCCGCCTGTTTGGGCGTCTTTGGGTATGAGGTTTCCTTGATGTTGGCGGGGGAAAAGAGTTTTGAGGCTTGGATGACTACGCATGCGCTGGTGCCGGCGCGGTGGCTGGCAGGGGTGATGGATCCTGCTCAGTGGGCTACGGTTGCGACCTCGATGTTCCTTCATGGCGGGGTGGCGCATGTGCTGGGCAACTGCTGGTTTCTGTGGGTGTTTGGCAACAACGTCGAGGATCGGCTGGGGTTTTTCGGCTTTGCTTTTTTTTATGCGGTTACTGGTTTGGTGGCGGCCTTGGCGCAGATGGCGGCGGACCCGAGTTCGCAGCTTCCTATGGTTGGGGCGAGCGGGGCGATTTCGGGTGTGCTTGGGGCGTATTTAATTTTTTTCCCGCGTTCTTGGGTTTTTGCCTTGGTGCCCTGGGTGGTGCCCGTGCTGCCGGTGCCGGCAGTGGTGTTCTTAGTTTTGTGGTTCGTGGTGCAGGCCTACGCTGGCGTGGGCTCGTTGCTGGCGGGCGCGGTGGGAGCCGGCGGGGTGGCGTGGTGGGCGCACGCGGGCGGTTTTTTGGCAGGCATGGCTATGGCTTTGGCTTGGCCGAAAAGGCGGCGCCGGTAGAGCGACTGACGCTGCGGGGTTGCCAAGGCGGGCGAAACGGGAAACGGTCGCATCAAAGTCATGTTGAAGAAAATCATTTCGAAGCTGCGCGCCGTGTTTGCGCCTTCGTCCGCTCCCCAGTCTTTCGTCCGGTCCGAGTCCTCTTCCGGTTCCCGAGCTGCCGGCCCCGAGGCGCCCGCTGCTCGTCCGTCGCGCCCCCGTGAGCCCGCCGGTTCGGGTCGGGGACGAGGGCAGGGGCGGGATAGACGCCGCGAACCGCGGTCTGAACGCGAGGGCGGCCACGCTGTAGGGCGGGGCCGAGGCGGTGAGCGGCGCGGCGGGCCGGGTGGTCCCTTAGGCGCGCCGGAGCGGGGCGAGAAGCCTCGCACCGACCATACTTTCGATCACCCCCGCACAGAATCAATCAAGCCCAGGGTCGCGGTGGAGATTCCTCCGCAGGACACGGCTTTCACCAAGCTCGGTTTGAACGATGCGGTTGCCTACGCCGTCGCCGAGATGGGTTATAACGACCCGACGCCCATCCAAGCCCAAGCGGTGCCTGTGGTATTGGCCGGTCGCGATGTAATCGGCTCGGCACAGACCGGCACGGGGAAGACGGCGGCCTTTGCCTTGCCCATCATTCACCGTCTCGGGGCACATCAACGCCCGACGCGCTGCCTCGTGCTTGAACCCACCCGCGAGCTCGCGTTGCAGGTCGAGGAGGCCATCCAGAAATACGCTAAGCATACCGATCTTACGGTGACTGTAGTTTATGGTGGCGTAGGCTACGGCAAGCAGCGCGAAGATCTGGCGCGCGGTGTCGATGTGATCGCAGCCACGCCCGGGCGTTTGCTCGACCATCTCGAGCAGGGCACGGCCAACCTCGCTGGTGTGGAGATCCTAGTGCTCGATGAAGTGGATCGCATGCTCGACATGGGTTTTCTCCCTGACGTGAAGCGAATCATCGAAAAATGCCCGAAGGCGCGGCAGACACTTTTCTTCAGCGCTACGATGCCGCCGGAACTGGCGCAGCTCGCGGGTTGGGCGTTGAGCGATCCGCAGGAGATCAAGATCGGGCGCACGCGTTCGGCGGCGGAGACGGTTGCGCATGCCTTCTACCCGGTGGTGGCGACCCAGAAGTTTGACCTCTTGATCGAGCTATTGAAACGAACGGATTTCAAGAGTGTGATCATTTTTGCTCGCACTAAGATGGGCGCGGATCGCATCGCCCACCGGTTGCAGCGCGAGTCTCATACCGTAGGTGTGATTCACTCGGACCGCAGCCAGCGCGAGCGCGTCGAGGCCTTGCAGGGTTTTAAGGACGGCACTTTCGAGGTATTGGTGGCTACCGATATCGCGGCGCGCGGTCTCGATATCGCGGGTGTTTCCCACGTAGTAAATTACGATGTGCCCGAGAATGCGGAGGATTATGTGCACCGTATCGGCCGGACTGGGCGAGCCCAGACCACGGGCGATGCCTACACTTTGGTAACCGAAGAAGATGTCCGCGACGCCCGTTCCATTGAGCGTTTCATCGGAGCGAGCATCGAGCGCAAAAAGCTCGAGGGTTTCCCCTACATTTATTCGGCGCTCTTTGACGAAAAGGCGCTGGCCGAGGCTGAGGCGGCTGCGCCCAAACCGGCCGGCCGGCTTACCCGCGGCACGCGCGGCGGACGGCGCTGAGCCGCGCTGATTACCAACATCGCTACCAAGGCGTCCTACATGGACGTCTTTTTTTATTGAAAAATCATATACCTGTAAGGGAATACTCTATCAGATGAAGCTCGTCCAAATCTATCAGTGCCTGTGCGACGAGACTCGGCTGAGGCTGTTGAATCTTCTGCTCCAAGGGCCCTTATGTGTATGCCATTTCCAACGTGCACTGGATGAGCCGCAGGTGAAGATTTCCAAGCATCTCAGCTATTTGAGGACACGCGGGCTAGTGAAGGCTACGCGCCGAGGAAACTGGATGATTTATGAATTGCCGCCGCTCGCGGTGAGGTCACCGGAACTAGCGGCCAATCTTGCTTGCTTGCAGGATTGCACGGCGGGTCGGGCGGTCTTTCGACGTGACTTGGCGCGACTGGCCAAGGTCGATCTAAACTGCGGGCCGGTCTCGGTGGGCAAAGCGGTCGGAGTCTGCGGCTGCGCGCCGCGAGAAGCTGTTTCCAAAAAATGAACGCCCTCGACGAAACGCCCACCCTTTTGCTTTCGCATTTGCGATCCGCCTTGGCGGCCGCGCCCGACCTACCCTTGACCGTGGTCTGGCCGGACGGCGAGCCGATCGAAGCGCATTTTCATGTCACGGAGGTCGGGCGGGTGAGGAAGGACTTCGTCGATTGCGGCGGGACAATCCGTAGCTTGGTGACGTGTCTTTTGCAGACTTGGGTCGGGGACGACACGGACCACCGGATCACGGGCGCGAAGCTGCTCCGCGCCCTGGCCCACGCCGAGCCCATCCTTGGCGGCGACGATCTGCCGGTGGAGCTCGAATACGAGGCCTGTAACGTCGTCCAACTGCGTCTGGTTTCTACGGCGCCCGAGGCCGGCGCGCTGATGATACGACTCGCGTCCAAGCATACGGATTGTCTCGCGAAGGACTTGTGTGTTCCTGCCGTCGGCAAGCCTGCCGCCGAAATGTCGGCGTGCGGTTCTGGATGCTGTTGAGCCCTTTCTCACCATGAATCCCGATAAGCCCATCATCCTCATTCTCTGCACCGGCAACTCGTGCCGCAGCCACCTCGCGGAGGGCGTGCTGCGCGCCTCCGCCGGGGATCTCTTCGAAGTGGCCAGCGCCGGTTCCAAGCCCGCCGGTTACGTCCATCCTTTCGCCATCGCGGTGCTGAAGGAGATCGATATCGATATCTCTGCCCACCAATCGAAGCACATGAACGAATTTCTGGATCGCAAAGTCGAGACGGTCATCACCGTGTGCGGCCACGCCGACCAGGCTTGTCCGATGTATCCGGGGCAGCTGAACCGCCATCACTGGCCCTTCTTTGATCCGGCTCATGCTACAGGCACGGACGAGGAGAAGTTGGCGGTCTTCCGTCGGGTGCGGGACGAGATTAAACGTTGTTTCACCGCTTACGCGGACGGACGCCGTGACGAGCGCAAGCGCGCTACGATGGGGGTAACGAAATGAGTGCGGGCGTTGCTGGACGGCTCTCGTTTCTTGATCGCTGGCTAACTGCGTGGATCTTTGCGGCGATGGCCCTCGGGGTGGCGCTGGGGCGGTTTGCTCCTGGAGTAGCGACTACGCTCACCTCTTGGAGCGTGGGCACGACCTCGGTGCCTATTGCCGTTGGGCTTATCGTAATGATGTATCCGCCGCTGGCTAAAGTGCGCTACGAGGAGCTGCCCGACGTGTTTCGCGACCGGCGGGTGCTCGCGCTTTCGTTGCTCCAAAACTGGCTGGTCGGGCCATTGCTCATGTTTGCGCTGGCGACGATGTTTCTCCGTGACCAACCAGAGTATTTTGCGGGTCTGGTGCTGGTGGGTATTGCCAGGTGCATCGCGATGGTGATCGTTTGGAATGATCTCGCGGGCGGCAGCCGAGAGTATTGTGCGGGTCTGGTGGCGGCTAACGCGATTTTTCAGGTCTTCGCCTTCGCGCCGCTGGCGTGGCTCTTCCTCAAGGTGCTGCCTCCTCTCGCCGGGGTAGATCTTGGCGCGCTCGATCTTTCCGGTATCACTATCGGGAGCATCGCGAAAAGTGTCTTTATTTATCTCGGTATTCCGTTTCTGGCCGGTTGGTTGACCCGTCTGGTGTTGCGGCGCGGCGCGCGAACGGAGTGGTTCGATACTCGGCTCCTGCCGGCGATTAGCCCATTCACGTTGGGGGCGCTACTCTTCACTATCGTGGTGATGTTCAGCCTACAAGGCGAACAGGTGCTGGCGCGCCCGCTCGACGTGCTGCGGGTGGCCCTGCCACTGGCGGTGTATTTCGCGATCATGTTCACCGCGACATTCTGGATGAGTGTGAGGGCTGGAGCGGATTATCCCCGTGCGGCGACGCTCGGCTTCACGGCTGCGGGTAATAACTTCGAGCTCGCGATCGCGGTGGCCGTCGGGGTCTTTGGCTTAAGTTCGGGCGCGGCGTTTGCGGCGGTGGTGGGGCCCTTGGTCGAGGTGCCCGCTTTGATCGCGCTGGTGGCGGTGGCCCTGCGCTGGAAGCGACGGTTGGGTGCGGTCTAGAGTGTGTCCTCGATCTCAGTCCACGCGCCCGCGCCGGTGGCGTAGACGAAGCGGCGCACGCGACAGGTGGGGAACATCGCGGCGAGGCTACGACCGTAAGCGCAGAGTTGGGGAGCATACTCGGCGGCGAGGCGGGCCAGAAAGGCATCGACCAGCTCGTCTGGTCTTTGGCGGTTGGTTTTCCAGTCCAGCACCCAGACCTCGGCGCCCTCGGCGTCGTGCAGGACGAGGTCCATTACGCCGTCCATCCACTCGTCTGGGGAGAGCGGCGCGAGCACGGAGAGTTCTGCGAGGCGGCGCCAGCGTGGCTGGCGCAATTCGTGCCAAGCGTGACTGGCGCGCAGGACGGTCCACTCGCGGCGGGCGCGCTCGCCTGCCCCGAGGGCCTCGGCAGCGGAAAAACGACCTAAAACATACGCGTCGATCTCTGCATCTGATGCTAGCCAGGGGATGAACTCAACGGTCTCGTGCCACCAAAGGCCGTAGGCGATAGGGTCTTGTCCAAGGCGGGACGGGGCGAGTGAATCCTCGTGGCTTTCGTGGCGCGCGGCGCGGATGCCGTCCTCGGCGGCGTGTTCAGCCAACCGGTGGGGTAGGATGCGGCGCGGGGCGGCGGGCAGACCGGCGAAGTCATCGACCGTGGGTGAGGTAAGGATGTTACGGGGCGCCGGTGTGGGCTGAGGGGCGGTGGCGACGGTTGGGGTTTCCTCGGGAAGAATCGGCAGCGCGTTCAGGTCGTGGCCCCAGAGAGCGGCGAACGACTGGTCATCCGTCTTGGGCATAGCCTCGCCCCAAGGCAGGAGCAGGGTCTGGCGGGGGCGGGTGAGGGCGACGTAAAGCAGGCGAACGAGCTCGCGGCGGCATTCGCGCTCCCTTGAAGTCTTGGTCCCGGATGGAATGTCGCCCGATTGCAAATACACGATGGGCAGGTTGTCGGCGTCACGCACGACCTGAAGTCCGCTACCCGCGTCGAAGGCGATTTTGCGCCAGAGGCCGGGCACGAGCACGGCGGGCCATTCGAGGCCTTTGGCCGAGTGACAAGTCAGCACGTTGATGGCGTCGGTTTCCCCGGGCGTTTCTGGGCAGCTGTTTTCTCGACCTGCGACGAGTTTGGCCGCCCAGTCACGAGGAGACTTGCCCTTGGCTGCCTCGGTGCGGGCTTCGGCTCGAAGGCGGGCGAGTTCACGGAGGTTGGCACCGCCCGGATCGGCGGCGCGGGCGCGTTCCTCCAGACCGGCGGCGGCGATGAGGGTATCGAACCAAAGGTCCAGTTCCCCTCCCTCGTCATCGACCGATTGCACGCTTGGGCGAAGCGCCTCGAGGGCGGCGGCGAGCGGGGCGGCGTGGATCTCGGGGCTATCCCATACGAAGTGCCCGTGCCGTAGTTTTTCGCGAGCGAGGAGGTCGTCGCTTAACCCAAAAATTTCACGCAGCACGCCAAACCACTCGTAATCGTCTTCCGGTTCGCAGCAGACGGTCGTCAAGGCGGTGACCCAGGCGTATGCGGGCAGGTCGCTGGCTCGTAATTGTTTGCTCTGTCGGGCGGTTTTCAAGCCGGCGGCTTCGAGCGCCTCGACGGCGGCGTCCATCCATTTGTTCCGCGCCACCAGGATGCAGAGTTCGCCCCAGCTGGAGAGGCCTAGTCCGGCGGGACCGCGCTCACTCAACCAAGCGGCGACTTGCCGCATTTCATTTGAGAACATGCCGTTTACGTCGCGTGCGCTCTCGCCTTGGAGTTGACCAAGTGGCACGCGCGCGACGCGGCCGGGGGCGTTACCTGGGCCGGCCACGAGGGGTTGGTAGGGGACTTGGAGAAAGGGGGCGCTAGCTCCGTCGGCGGGCGGCAGGCCGAGGTTGTGCTCGCGCTCGGAGGAGAACGCGGCGGGCAGGGTGGAGTTGAGTAAGCCAACCGAGGCGTGCGGGGCGCGGAAGGTCACTTCGAAGGCGAGGCGGTCGCCGGCCGCGGCGCCGTCGAAAGCGGCGAGGTAGCGTTGGAAAGTCCGCACCGACGCGCGGGAGCTGTAGATCGCCTGCTGGCCGTCGCCGACCATGCAGAAGCGGCCTGGTAGCGGGGGTGCGCCGGTGCCTGGCCAACTGCCCACTTCGGCGTCGGGTGGGCGGGTTAGTTCTACTAGGATGGAGAACTGGGTCTCGTCCGTGTCTTGGGCCTCGTCGAGGAGCACGCGCCAACCGGTGGCACGCACGGCGGCAAGGGTTGCGGGGTGGCGGAGCAGGTCGCGTGCGGCCGAGACTTGGTCGTTGAAGGTTTGCACGCCGGCGGCACGGCGCCAGGCGGCGAAGCGTGCGGCGATCTCGCCTGCGACCGCGCCGGCGGCGCACGCGGCCCAGCGCGAGAGGGGGAGCATCCACGCGTCATTCGCGGTCACCACGGCCTTCGCATCGCCGTTGGGCTTGAAAATGCCCAGGTAGGCGCGGTCAGCGGGGACGGCGGTAGCCCGATTGAACCAGTCTTGGGCGCGGACTTTGGTTTTGCGCAGATTCTCCGCGCCCTTGCCTTTTTCGGGCAAGTCTAGAACTGCGCGCAAACCTTGCTCTGAGGGGGCAGGCGGGAGGTCGCGCGGGGCATTGGCGAGCAGTTCGGTGGCAGTTTTGGGGTCGAGTTCGCGGGCCTCGTCGAGCACGTTCTCAAGACGGACGAGGCGGAACAGCCAATGCAATGCCTCGGGGGACAACGCGGTGAGCTCCATGGGGTCGCCAGCGAGGAAATCCTCCCAAGCGGCCTCGGTCGCGCGATTATCCAAGACCTCCGGAGCGAGGTCGAGGCCCGCTTCCTGGCCGTGTTCGCGGGCGAGTTTTAGGCAGAACGAATGGAGGGTGCCGAAAAAGGTGCGTTCAAGGTGTTCTAGCGGGGCCAGGTCGGCGCCGGGACCGCGTTCCTCTAGCCGGCGGAGCAACCGTTCGCGAGCGCGGACGCCGATCTCCTCGGCTGCCTTTAGGGTGTAGGTGACGACGGCGGTCCGGCGCAGTTCGGGCGCGGCGCCCGGGTCGAGGGCCATGGCGGCGAGTCGTTCGGAGATCGCGGTCGTCTTGCCTGAACCGGCGTTGGCGGATACGGCGAAGTTACGCTGCCATTCAATGCGGAAGCGTTCACGTGCGGCTTGGTCTAAGGGGGCCGAGAAGGGTTCACTCATCGGCTGGATCCTCGTTCGGGTTGATTTCCGGTGCAGAGCCGAAGGTCAGGGAGTATTTTACTCTTAAATTTTCCGACGGGACGGGGGTGCAGGCGAGGGGCCAGGCCCAAGGCTCGCGGCCGCCGTGGGGATTTCGATCTGGGGTGAGAGCGCCGTAGCGCCCGGTGCGCATCGCGTCCATCAGGGGCGGCAGGCCCGCCAGGGCGGTGGGCAACTCCTCGGTGGATAGCGCGGAGGCTTCGTCTGCGGTGATTTTCCAGACGGTCGCACTGGCGACGCCAAGGGAGCGGATGGCGTCAAGGTAGACGGCGAGTTGGAGCGAGGTGGCGTCCTTGGCTATGTTAACCGCGTTGAGGGCTTTCTCAGTTGCGCCGGATTTGTAATCCACGAGATGCACTTGGGCGCCGGTCCACTCTGGCCGATCGGAGCGGGCGATATCCATACGGCCGCGCACCGGGATAGTCCAGTCGGCTAGGGTTAGCCGCGCGGCCTCAGGCAGCCAGCACTCGATGATCACGTGGCCGCCTTCCCCGGTGGCGTAGAAGCGGCGTAGCAGGGCGCGGCAGAGGGTTTCCAACCGGCCGTGTTCGGCGTTCCAATACCAACCCGCGGCGAGGCTGGAGCGCTCGGTGGCGAGGGCGGCTTCGAGAGCGATCAACGCTTCGTGCTCGGGTTTAAGTGGCCCCCACTCGCCATCCCGGCAGCCAGCGGGCCGGAGGGCCGATGCGAGCAGTTGGTGGGCAACCTGACCGCGGCGGAGCGCGAGGGCGCGAGCGAGAGGTTCGCGGCAGACCGACTCGAGGCGGAGGAGGCCGCGAAACCAGAGCGTGGCCGGATCAATCAGGCCTTTTTCCAAGGCACTGGGCGAAAGGCTGAGGGGGAGCGGGAGTGGTTCCGTCGCTGGGTTTAGACACAAGAAAAACGGGTCGAAGGGGCGGTTGGGGTCACGGCGGTTGGCGCGCACGAGGGACCAAGTGGCGACTTCGGCGGTAACGGGCTGGGCGGGTGGCAGGTGGGCGGCGCCGGAGGCGAGCGCATCCTGCGGCCGGCGTTCTCCTCGGGCCCATAACAGGCGTTCTAGCGGGCTGTTTGGGGCGAGGGGGCGGTTCGGCTTGGCCTCGTCACTGGCGGCGGCGGAAAGAGCGCGCCCGAGCACGGGTTCGGCGAGTAGCGTTGCGTAGCCGGCGCGTTCAAGCACCGAGGCGTCTTCGCTGGTGAGCAGGGCAGCGAGGCCCCGACCGGAGCGATTCAGAGCGAGGCGCTCGGCATCTCCCAGCCATGGGTTTTGCTCGCGGCGGCGGGGCCATTCCCCGGCGTTGGCCTGGGCGAGTAAGAGGCGGGACCAAGGGGCGCCCTCCGCGCGGCGGCGTGTGGTGAGGATGATGCGGGCGAAGCTGCCTTTCTGAGAGGCGCTTTCGGTGGGCTCGGCGATTTCGGGCAGAAAGGCGAGCAACAGGTCCGCGACGAGTTCGCGTGGCCACTCGTGTGGTTCGCGAGTGGCAAAGGCGTCGAGGCCGGCGAAGCCCTCTGGCAAGCCGAGCTCCCAGCGGGCGGCTATGGTGCGAAGACGAGTGGCGGCGGCGGCGATCGATAGTGTTTCCGGCCAGCCTGGTAGCAGGGCATCGGCGAGGCGGCGCAGGTCGGCGGCGCCGAATGAGGGGGAATCTGGTTTGCTCCCGGATGCAGGGTCGGGCGCGAGGCGCTGGATGGCGGCGAGGCCGTGTTCGCAGGTGGCGTGGAAACACTCGTCCACGTGGTCGCGGAAATCGGCGTAGGTAGCTTGCAGCCCGGCGATGTTATGTTCGCGCAGGCGAGACCAAAGCAAAAGGGCTTCGTCCAGTCGGGCGCCTTGGGCCCAGAATTCCACTATGTTGCGCAGGAGTTGGGTGTAGACGGGCGGCGCGGCGGCTCGGCCCACCAAGTCGTGGTGGGGCACACCGAGCTTGCTTAAGCCCTGGCTGACGGCGCGGTGGAGTGGGCCGGGGCCGGGAAATATCACGCCGAGATCGCCAGCCGGGGTTTCAGTTGTTGCGGGGCGGCGTTGATCATTGTGCAGCCAAGTGGTGAGGTGTTTTATAATCAGTTCTGCCTCCGTGCTGCGGTCGGCGGCGAGTAGAATTTCTGGTTCCGGCGCAGCGCGGTGGGTGGCTTCGAGTAGCTTGGCCTCGACGTGGAGAAAATGTTCCCTTCTTCAGTCCAGAAGAGTTTCAAGAAACGTTTGGCTTACCTCCATGGACATTAATAAATGAAATACTTG
>RGVP01000010.1 GCA_010027235.1 bacterium | reverse complement strand
CCTACTCGCTACCCACTACCCGCTACTCGCTACTCTCCTCCCTACCCGCTACTCGCTACTTCTCAAACACCGTGCCCCTCTCTTCCTCCAAGCTCGCCATTGTCTACCATAATCTCGCTCAGCTGCTCGGCGCTGGGGTGACGCTGGCGGAGGCGCTCCGCTCGCCCTCCCCTGCTCCTGTCGCGGATTGTTTCCGACTGGCCGGCTTGATCGAGTCCGGTGCGTCACTGGCAGAGGTTATCGCTGCCGCGGGCGCCTGGCTGCCACAGTCCGACCGTCCCTTCATTCTCGCGGCCGCCGGCTCGGGCCGACTGCCCCTGGTCCTCGAAAATCTCGCCGCCCGGCACGAACAGATCGGCGCCACCCGCCGCCGCGTGCTTTTCGCCTGCATCTACCCGGTTAGCGTTTTTCACTTCGCTGCGCTGATCTTCCCCTTTCTGCGAATGATCAACTTCGAGAAGGGCCTGCAGGGCGGGGTATCCAACTACGTGACCGGCGTGCTGACCATCCTCGTGCCCGTCTGGGTCGGCGCCGGTCTGCTCTTTTACTTCGTTCGCCGGGAAAATTCCCTCGCCCTCCGCCTGCTCGACCTGCTCCCCGCCATCGGCGGCTACCGCAAGCACCAAGCACTGGCCGATTTCGCATTCGCCCTCGGTAACCTGCTCGAAGCCGGTGCGCCCATCGGCCAGGCATGGCGCGATTCCGGTCGTATCGCCCGCTCCCGCCGCATCCTCGCCGCCTCCCGCGAGATCGAAGCCCTGATCGAAGGCGGCCTGTCCCCGGGGCCAAATCTGTTCAAATACCGCGTTTTCCCGGCTGATTTTGTCGCCCGATACCAAACCGGCGAGACCGCTGGCGGCCTCGAAAAAGCCCTCCTGGTCGTCGCCGCCGATTATCAAGTCCGCGCCAACCAGCGCCTCGCCGCCGCCTCGGTGCTCTACCCCGGCCTGCTCTTTAGCGCCGTAGTAGTCATGGTCGCCTACGTGGTCATCGGCTTTTTTATGAACTACGTCGCCACTCTGAACAAACTCATGGACGCCAACTGAGCGGAGAAACCGGATTGTGTTAACCACGAAACGCACGAAAGACACGAAATTGACCGGAAAGACCGATGTCCGGCTGAATTTTACTCACGGAACGCACGGAAAGATATCCACTGAATTCGGTCTTTTCCCTAAACAACAATCCTCAGTTTCACTGGATCGACCCTTTCGTGTGTTTCGTGTTTTTCGTGGTTAAAATTCGGTGTTCATCCCCTCCCCTTCCCCTTCATGGACCAATCCGCCCGCGACCCGCTGCACGGCAAGACGCTTGAGCACATCGTCACAACCCTGGTCGAGCACTATGGCTGGGAGGAGCTCGGCGGCCTGATCCCGATCCGCTGCTTTACCCACGATCCCAGCGTGAAATCGAGCCTCGTCTTCCTGCGCAAAACCCCTTGGGCCCGCACGAAGGTCGAGCAACTCTACGTCCGCCACGCCCGCCAAACCTAAGCCGGGCCTTCCAGGCCCACGAGCAAATGGAAGCGCAAAGACGCTAAGAAGCTAAGGTCGGGCTAAAGCATAATTCTATCTGCGGAATCTTCCTCGGAACTTCGCGTCTTTACGTCTTCGCGCCCCAAAGTTTTCACACCCAATAAATCATGTTTATATCTTTTTATCAGTATCTTGGGTTGTTACCCATACTTTATGCTTGCGGATATGGGCGATGACCCATATCACTGGAGCCATGAAAATGACCATTGAGATTCCAGAGGATGTGCTGACCGAGCTCATGCATCTCACCGGGCACCAGACCAAGCGCGATGCGGTCGAGTTCGCACTGCGTGAAGCGGCGCGTCGGGCGAAGTGGCGCCGGGTGTGGAGCGAAGGCTTGGGGGTAGGCCCGGATGCTTTGGCGGCCGATTCCGCCGCCAAGCCCGCGGATTTGATTGACGCCCCTGACATCGATAACGCCGCGGTGGATCGCGCGCTGGCCGCCTTGGCCGCCCGGCGCGCCCGCCGGGCGCGCCTCACTCGCGGCGACTATGCGCTTAACGAACCATCCGCCGGCGAACCCTCTTCCGAGGCCCAGCCCTGAACTCCCGCCGCAGAGACGCGGAGGCGAAACGAGACCCGTCCGGCCATTCAAAAGGTTTTAATAAAAAATCTCCGCGCTCCTGCGCCTCTGCGCTTAAGTCTCAAATCTAGGTCGCTTTGGTATAACGCTTGATAAGCCGTAAAAAATGATGCCCCCCTTGGTATTGGTCGACAGCAGCTACTTTATCACGTTGCAAAATCGCCGCATCGATCCGCTGGCCGTGCTCACCGAATGCGAGCTCGACTACGAGATTGCGATCAACGGCGTGATCTGGGGCGAGGTGCTGCGCGGCCGCAGCGATCCCAACCTCCGCGATCGATACGAGAGGGCCTTTTCCCTCGCCCGCCTGCTCCACCTCTCCGCCTCGGGCTGGCAACGTGCGGCCCGTTTAGCTTGGGATCTCGACCGCCGCGGCGAGGTGCTCCCGCTCACCGATCTGATCATCGGCGTGACCGCACTCGAGCACCAGGCGGCCGTGCTCACCTTCGATCGTCATTTCCAGAAAATCCCCGGGCTCGTGGTGCTGTCTGAACTGGAATGAGCCCCTCCTCCAGAACCGTTCCCGCCGTAAAGACGTTTCCCTGAAGGTGGGAACCACGAAGTCACGATGGCACGAAACCAAACCGCTTACCTATAACCACTCAGAGTCCTTCGTGTCTTCGCGCCTTCGTGGTTAACTCCTGCCGTTAAAGCAGTTACCGCCGCAGGTCCGATTCCCTGAAGAGTCGAACCACGAAGTCACGAAGGCACGAAGCCGGGCGGTTTGTCCCTGCGCGCGAAAGGCGGCGGTTCTACCACCGGCGCGGCCCGCAACAAGCGGGCGGCTCGGTTCGCGCTTTCCAACCACTTTAAGCGGTCGGCGAAGCTCATGGTCCGCGCGATCTCCCGCCGCAGCACGCCGTGCTCGCTCCAGCCTGCGCAGGACCACTCGATGGTCGATTCAACTTGTTTCATCTGGGTTCAAGCTAAGGAGCTCCGCGATATCCGCAAGATCTTGAGGTCGCGCCGCCGCCCGCTTCATGGCGAGCAACTGCTGGACGCTCACGATCGACACCGCGACATCGGTGTTCACCTGCTTCCAAACCGCCCGTTAGGGGCCTCCGATCCCTTCGTGTCTTCACGTCTTCGTGGTTAACTCCTGCCGTTAAAGCAGTTCCCTCCGCAGGTCCGATTCTCTGAAGAGACGAACCACGAAGTCACGAAGGCACGAAGCCAAGCCGCTTACCCCGAACCCTCCCTTCGTGTCTTCGCGCCTTCGTGGTTAAACCTATCCGGTTGCTGCCCGTGACAGCATCGATACATCCGCCGATAACGTCGTTGCACCGGCCAACATCATCGATGCACCCGCCAACTGCATCGTTGCACCGGTCAGCAACAACGATGCACCTAGCGACTGCTTTGATGCTCTTTCCGATGTCCTTCAAGCAAACCACTAAACTGGTTAAATACTGGCGCTACCATTTCATGATCTGGCGATTAAGACGCGCCGAGTTCCAAGGCATCATGAATCTCTATGCTTTCTCACCCCAAGGGAACCGTTCCCGAATGGTTAGCGCCAGTCATGTCAACAAGTGCCGGCAGACGAAGAAACCCGGTGAATGTAAACAGTCGTATTTTCCTGGTGGGTCGAGACCGCCAACGGTCCGCAAAATTATCGCGGTGAACCAGGGGGCTTGGGCGGGCGAGGGAGATTATCGACCAGAATCTTTACCTCGGGTTTGTCCGATCCCGGGAGTGGCGTTACCACGATGAGCGTGCGCGATTCAGGCGATGCGTCCGCCCAGCCCGAAAAAAGAATCTGCGGACCACCCTGCGCGTCCATTCGGCCCAATCCGACGCGAAATCGCCCGATACGACCGGGTTCCGCTTGCACTTCGGGATAAGGCACCCCGCGCGAAGGACCGGGCGCGAGTTCGCTTCGCACCGTCCCGAATTGGGCAAAAAGTTTTTGTCCGGTGAAATTCATGACCC
Organism: bacterium; assembly: GCA_010027235.1. GTDB lineage: Bacteria > Verrucomicrobiota > Verrucomicrobiia > Opitutales > Opitutaceae > IMCC26134_A. The sequence goes on along the minus strand of RGVP01000010.1, from coordinate 29,282 downwards.
GAACGGAACGAGGAGGAAAAACACGCGGCCCGTTTTCCACCGCGATCGCATTCATGCGTGAATCAGCACCTTCTCCGGTGGTGGCGAGGAATACGAGCACCTCTTCGGTATCACCTTCCGGCCATTTGGCTTGAGTAAGCACACGAAAGGACGGAACCCCCTCCACCGCCGCCGCTTTTACCCCAAAGGTCAGCGTTTGGGTGTGGCTGAAAGGGACGAAAGGGGCGGAGAAACGGCCTCTCGGGAGGGCTATCGCCATTCCCTCTTTGGGGGTTTTCAGGTAAAACAAACCCTCGGCCGGCACCGACGCCGAGAGCGCCATGACCTTGACCGTCGCCGCCGGCGTTTTACTGGGATCGAACCCCGGTCCACCGGCCGGAGGGCGGGTTTGCGCGGTCGCGATTAAGGCGCAAACGCAGACCAGAAAAAGAACGGCTAGAGATCGTCGCGAGTGAGCCATCGGAAGGAAACGATTTTGAATTTGCGGCCGAATTTGCCGGTGGGGGAAAGCTGCTCGGCCAAATTGGGCGAAATCAGGCCCACGGGCTCGGGCACCCGCTGGACCACCGCCTCGCCCCAGACGCGCCCTTCGACAACGCCGGTGACGGGGTTTTGCGAGTCGCCGTAGGTTCGGATGAGGAAGGTATCGGAGCGCGGGGTGATGAAAGGCGCTATGCTGGCGACGACATCGGCCTGCGTGATCGCGGCGGGCGCAAAACGGAAATTCGCGCCGAGGCCGTTGTTCAAATTGGAAAGCGTGATGGCTTTGGCGATAACGCCGCGTTCGCCGCCCGCGCCGGGATACGTGAGAAAATCCTCCAGAGATTTGAATGGTTTGGAATTGGTCTTGATCACGGCCACGATTTGGGTGGCGAGAGCTTTGACCTCTACGACGGAGAGCTGACGACCGCCCGTGGTGACGGCGATGTTGTTGGCGACGGTGCCATTGGCGGCGGGAGCGTTGCTCATCTGCTGCGCTCCGTGGGTTAGGCGGAAGAAAACGTTATCGAGCACCTGAGCCCCGGCCGAGCTCTCACTCAACCAGGCGTTCAGTCTTCCGCCTAGTATCATGCGCCACGCATCAATCGAGGTGGAGTTTATATTGAACGCGCCCTTCATCATCAAAAAGCGGGCGGAGTCCTCGTCGCGCAGGTCGTTCGCGAGGCTGGGGGCGGGTGTATCGGACGGCGCGTAGTAACGCACATAACGATTGGGCAACGGATCGTTGACCTCGAATTTCCATGCATAGGTGCTAGGCACGGTGGAAAAGAAGTAACTATCGAAATAGGCGTTGCGAACCCCGCCCCAGCCGTTGCCAAGGGGCGCGGCGATGTTGGTGTTTCCCAAGCGTGACAGATTGCGTAGATCGGCGACCGAAATCAAGCCTTGGCGCGGGAGGTCGAAGAGGACGACGTTTGCCTGGCCATCGAGGGTTGAGCTGACGGCCACGCCACCGTTTAGGGAGGCGTCCGGGTCCCACAACCCGTTATTAAGGTCGCCTCCGGTTAGGACGGGGGAACGTGGGTCGACCGCGCCGGCGGCGTCACCGTTGGTGAAAACATCCACCGAATCCGCCAGGGCAAAACCGTAACCGAGGTTCATGGACGTCCAGCCGCCGACCCTCGAAACCGTGCGAGCCGTGTAGGCCCTTTTCGAACGATACTCCTGCAGAGTGGTATTCAACGTGGCCGCCGTGGGCCCCCAGCGGAGATCGACCGCCAGCGCGGTGTAGGCCGGAAACGAAACCTCGTTGACGGTGGAGCCGCCGGTGATCTTGACGCCGGTGGCGATGGTTCCTTGGCCGCCGCCCGCCGTGAGGGTGCCCGAGATTCCGGACACGCTCTTCACTTCGCCCGGGGCCCAGACCTCGGTCCCATCGACCTCAAAGTTCAAAGGCCCAAGAAGGGTGGTGAGATTAACGTCGGCCGTGGCGCCGGAGACCGCAGTGTCGCGCACCGTTATGGTCGGCAAGTCGACCATCACGATGCGAAGTTTTTCCGTGGCAGGGGTCAACTTCAACGTAGCTGAGTAGGGGTTCCACAAGACGGCCTCGACGAGGTAATTTAGTGTCACGGCACCGGTGGAGTCGGAGGTGAAATAGAAACGAATACCAAACTCGCGCAGGACGGGTCCGGCCGAGAAAGCGGGCAAGGAAGCGGTGGCGATGGCGTTACTTGGAGTGACCGCCACCGGGCCGTAGGTGGCCACGTAGCCGCTGGCGGGCGTCGATACGCGGGCGTCGCGAAAAGCCGTGACCGCGAGGCCCGCCGTATTGGCCGCCGCCGTGTCGGTGAGATCCTTCTTCAACTGGTTGCGAGGCCAGTCGGCCAAAACTGCCTCGCTTATTGGCGTAATGCTGTGGAACGCAGCACGTCGCATAGCAAGCGCGGGGGCATTTGAAACGAACTGGAGTTGATTAGACAGTATTACCTTGGAGAGCTCTGTCGCGTTTGCTACAGAATCAGGATTAAAGCCGACTGCCGTTAAGATACGCTCAATTCGAGGCCGGGGTATAGCGAGTTGATTGAGTCTATCCCGCTTGTCGTTGGGTGCCCCTGACCAGTCGTCACCATCGGAGGAATAATTTAAACGCGTGGCAGGGGCGATGTTGGGGTCTACCATACTGACACTGGCTTTCACCCCTTCGTCCCCAATCCAGTAGGCATAGTGGCCTATGGTTTCTTGAGTGGTTACCCCAGGGATACTTCCAGCAGGTGCGTCCAGATTGGATTTCGCCACACGGATTCTCTCTGCATCCGTGTCTACGCTCGACCGGCCGAGCAGGAATACTTCTCCTGTTGGGCCCGTTGTATCGCTCACCGGAAATGTGCCAGCAGCAGGATCAAGCACATTTGGTGTAACGGCCGTCGGATTAGTTTCATTTCCGTTCACGAACCACACCGAAGGAGATATGCCGTTATTGGTAGAAAGCCACGCGCCGGTAAAGTAGGGATGATTTAAACCTGCGGCGGTGATGTCGGCACGTGCCGTCACATGATGGTCGGCTCCAGCGTATCGTTGTAGTTGTCCGATGGCGATATTTAAACCCGTCATGGCGTTTTGCCGGGCAAGCGAGAGCTGTTGGGAATTCGCCGCCACTTGGGTCTCGACGCGGGTGAAGGTAGCCAGTCCGACGAGAATCAAAACCAGGAACGCAACCAAGACGATGGTTACCAGCAGGGCAAAGCCTCGCTCTTCTCGCCGGGTCTCGCCTGTCAATCGCGATGAAATAGTATTGGAGAAGGCCATATAAGAAACGGGTTGGGTATGGGAACGCCTCGGACTAGGTCGAAAGCGACGGACGATACTAACGGATCTTGGCTTGGATCTCGATTCTTCGGGTATAAACCTTGGAATTCGCTTCGGCGATTTCCCACCATTTTTCGTCGGTAGCGGCTGCACCGATCAAAGTGGGGTTTTCTTCATAGGCGCGAATCTGGCGCACGCCCTCCGGTGTGAGGATACGCACCATTACGTCGATAACCTCCGGCATGCCGCCTACCGTCTTGGCTGCAGTGCCGCCAAACCCGGTGTAACTGGGAGACGCGGCCGAAGTCGCCACGTAACTGTAGGGTGCGGATAAAGCCTCGCCCAAAAGCTTTCCTGATGCATCGCGCGAGGCAGGAAATGCCTCGACTAAATCACCAGCCGCATTTCGATGATAAATTCGAACTCCGAAATCGATTACGTCATTTGCTATCACCTGCTTAGCAGTTGGTTTGCGCACGTTACCGGGATCTCCCTCGGTGCCATTTGCCGTATTGTAGTCGGCACTATTAAGAAGATCATAGCCGGCCGTAAAAGTATTCTGCGGGGTCACGGCGGACCGAAACAAGATGTAAGAAATTGGAGTAGTGCGACTTGCGGTATCTCCGCCGATGTGGGCCCTAGTTAACTGATAAGATATGGCCACCGGTGCAGTGGTAGTAGCCAAGGTGGTGTTGGAGTCGGAGGGCGTAGAGAAAAAGCGCAGCCATACGCCGGCCTGGCCGAACCGGATATATTCCAGTTTGCCGACATTCTCGGCTTCAACATTCAGGCTCGAATTGGTCGTGTTGCTACGATTTGCCGCTGGATCAAAGGAGTTTGCGCCTCGCGGTTTGTAGGTGGCAGGTGCGCTTGGATTCCAGCGGGCCAGATAAACATCACTGGTTCCGGAGCTGGTATCTCCTGAAGCGGTTGTTTGATCGCGTTGCATGGTAGCGATCAGCCAAGCGTTACCGTCCCGTCGCAAAACCGCCGCCTGCAAATCCGTGCTAAGTTGATCCAGCAATAGCCGTGCTTGATTGCCCGAAGTGAGCAGTGCCGTGGAGCGATTCCATGAATTCAGCACATTGTTCAAAATGGTAATCATCATGCCCACCATCACGGCAGTTACGGTGATCGCCACCAGTAATTCTATGATTGTGAAGGCCTTACGACTAAAATGGAGTAAACGCATGACGAATGGTTAGGGTCCTTAGCGGGTGATCGCCGCCGGAATTACCCGTAGAGACTGCTGCAGCGGCTGGTTGAACTTCATGCCCTCGCCGGTATAACCAGGCCAGCGCATCAGTATCGAAAACGCCAAGTATCCGCCATCGTAACTCGCCGTTTTACCGCCAGGGGAAAGAATCGCATTCTGGGAAAGACTCACCTCGAAGAATTTAGCCGCATCTTCGTCGGCCGTGACCACACCACTCTGGTCGGTGTCCCACTTTGCCGTGTCGGTATCTAATGCTACAATCGTGCCAGAACGGTTAGCATACAACTTAACGACATTATTGTCTATGAATCCTTGGACGGAGGCGAAAGGAACCTTCTGCAACTCGGATTGAATGATCTGGGCCACGCGGCCAGCGTCATCCTCATCGCGGACATCGGATATCGACTGATTAATCGGCGCCAATAGCCCAATGACAGCAACAACCGCGATCACGAAAATCCCCAAAGATACGACGACTTCAACCAACGAAAAGGCCGATCGAGTGTCTTTAGCAATTATTGATGATGAAGTCATATTCTGAGAGAATATAAATCAGTTACTAAACGACTCAAGTCCTTCGACCAAAGTTGCCACGCCATAAACGCTTACGCGCGCCCCTCGAAGAGCCTGCACTTCATCAAAAACCAAGCCTAGCCCGGTCGCTCCCGGGACTACCCGAGCCGGAGCCAATATCAAGCTGCCCGCATCTGAAGTGGTCCCCCTTTCAGTTAGCCTGATGAGACGGTTATATTTCATACTATCTATTCGGGTGGTGCCATCAGCAGCATATAATTCGACTTCACTAGAGTCATACGCAGTAGAATGAGCTTTAGTCCAATCTGAGACAGTGGGTGATTCGTAAGTAATAATAGTCGGCGGAAAGGCGCTCGCTGGTGGCACCAAGTAGATTCCGTCAGAAAAAGCAATCACATCACCCTTAGCCACCCAAACCGAGGGCGTCGTCGGATTGTTGTCGTGATCGACTAAAATGGCGATACGCAATTCGTGCATGAAGCCCGAACCATCCGGCGAAGCGTTTACAAAAATGGCCGCGGTAGTCTGATACAAAGCAGCCTTGGCTCGTGCTCCGGAAAGCGAGCTCAACAAGGTTCCCTGGGCGTTTTGCATCGCTACGCCCTTGTTGCCACCTCCAATCGATAATCCTATGGTGCCTATGAATATCGCTATCACCCCGATGACCACGAGCATCTCAATCAGGGTAAATGCGACTATACGCGGGTATCGCCGCGCAAGCCTGAATGATGTCGACTCAATATGCATTCCATTAAATCCAGAATTACTACCAAGAGTAAACCCCATCTTCGGCATTAATCTTCGTCGAGCTCGTCTTAGTCTTGCTACCCTCTCCCGCACTGTAAATAACAATTGGGGCGCGAACACCGTAAGTATTCGTGGAGTTCGAAATTAAGGAGAGCTTGGTAGTTTTGATGTCGGCAGAATTAAGGCTATTACCTGAACTAGCATACACCGAAGGGAACTCGTTAATGTGCTCTCCGGCGCTGATCGTGCCATCCCCGTTCATATCCGATGGTTCATCGTCAGTAACTATACCATCTCCATTGCGATCAACCAGCACCACAATCTCCAAGTTTCCATACACGTCAATGATAGCTTTTTTATCCTGATCGAAAATCTTAACGGTATTTATAGGTAAATCCATGAACGAAATACGTTTCTTATTTTGCGCACGCGGAGTTCCTGTAGTTAAATTTTTCTCATCACTTTCAAACGTAGTCGTGCTCGGGTCGGCGTCCCTCCCCGTCAACAACTCGAGCATAAGCATCTGACGAGCTTTGTCGCTGATCGTAGTGGCATTATAGGCTAGATCCCCATTTAACTTGTTTTGCGGAATGACAGGAAAATACCCATATTCCTGCTTAAACATCGTTAAGGCAAGCGTGAGTTGCGAGATTTGAGCTTTAGCCTGCGTCCGCTTCGCATTAGAACGCACTTTAGCCACCGTTGGAATAAGGATTGCCGACAGGACACCGATTACGGCGATCACGGTCAGGAGTTCGATCAGCGTGAACGCCCGCTTGAGTGGGGATTTAAAGAATTTCATGGGTTTTAACGATTAGCGTAAATGTTATCGAGATTATCGGCGTCAGCATAGTCGACAATACCGGTCGAGGCCGGATCCGAGTTTTTCACTATACCATCAGGGCCAGCACTGAAAAGCACATAGGAATCGGATTTCCAATCCGCCGGTGAGCCAGAGTTTTTATATACATACAAGTAGCGCCGCCCCCATGGATCAAGCAGTCCATTATCAACTGCAGCCGTGTTAGCGGGATCAGGCAACTCGGTTCGCTCTAATGTAAAACGACTCAAGTCGATAAAAGTTTTCCCATTTAAAGGCGTCAACTTTGGCCCGAGCTTACCCATCAAAGCGTTAAACAAGGCGGCTTGAGAATAAGCATCCGTGATATTGCCCAAGGCTGGAAGCGAATCCGGCTTTGCATCGGTCTTGGCCCCGGTCTGAGGGTAATCACCATATTGCCGCTTATATGCTTCCAAAGCCTGCGAGATCACGGCCAGCTCAGCCTTGGCGCGACTTTGCAAGGCCCGCGTGCGGACGCCCTTAGAAACGCTAAGTGTGATCGAGGCCAAGATGCCGATGATCGCGATCACGGTCAGCAATTCGATAAGCGTGAACGCCTTTAACGCGTTACGCCCTCTGGGGATGAGGGGGAAACTCATAGGGTGAAGAGATGGCAGTTTCGGAGGTAAAAATCTGTTTCGCAACGGCAAAGTCCCGTGTTCCCGCTTTTCTGCTCGTAACCTAGTGCATATCCTTGGCTACGCAAGCCATCGTCACCAAAACGTGACGCCCCCGCGCTCGCCCTGCGACGCAGCATGACCCTTGCTACGGGTTGGCTTGAACTTCCGGTGCTCTTCGCCGTCGCTTTAGCCACTCCCTCCGCCTTCCCAGACTCAATGCGCATCGTTCTCACTTCCCACGGTTCCACCGGCGATATCTATCCGGTCATCGCTTTGGCCGTCGCCCTCCAAAAAGCCGGCCACACGGTGCGTTTCGCCACCATCCCCCATTATCAGGCGGAGATCGAAGCGGCGGGCGTGGAGTTCTACGCGCTCTGCCCAAATTGGGAGCAGGCCGATCTCACTTATTGGATGGGACGGCTCAACAAGATCCGCAACCCCGTCTACCAACTACGCGAGATCTACGTCGGCGCCCGCTCTTATATCCCGCAGATGATCGCCCGGATGGATGCGATCATGCCCGAGACCGATCTGCTCGTCTCGAGCTACCTTTTCCCGATGAACAAGGGCATCGCGGACCGCCATGGCGTGCCTTTCGCCACCCTCGCTTTCGCCCCGCACGTCATCCCTTCCCCCGACTACCCGCCGGAAAACCTGCCCGCCCCCCGCTGGCTGGGCCGCGCCGCCCACCGCGCTTGGAACCGGTGGCTGTGGCGGACGGGCAACGCGATCGTCGATCGCACTATTAACAGCTCCGTCTCCGAGGCTCTGCGCGCCGCCGGCCTGCCCAAGGTGCGCAACTTTTTCTCGCGCCCGGCCGAGCGCGTGCTCGTGACCGTGCCGGAGAAACTTTTCCGCGTGCCGGGTGCCGAGATCGATGCCCGATTCCGCTACATCGGCTACCTGCGTTGGCAATCGGCCGAGGTGCCGGCCCTCGACGCGGAGCTGAGCGAGTTTACCGCCCCGGCGGGCGGGCGCGTGCCGGTGCTGACCTTTGGCAGCATGGTCTACGAGGACGCCGGCGCTTGGATGGAGCGCTTCATCCGCGCCTGGCCGCGCGGCCGCCGCATCATCGTGCAGCGTGGGTGGGCTCAGTTCCCGCAGTTCGGCGACGCCGAGCACATCAAAATCATCGGCAAGGTTTCGCACGACCAGCTCTTTAAGCACGCCTCGGCGATCATCCATCATGGCGGGGCGGGCACCACCGCCAGCGCGCTCTACTCGGGCGTGCCCCAGATCGTGGTGCCGCACATCGGCGACCAGAATTTCTTCGGCTCCGAGGTGGAGCGTTTCGGCTGCGGCTTCCGGCTCAAGAAGGCAGTCTGGCCCGAGCAGCTCCACAGCGCGCTCGACCGCTTGCTGGCCGACCCGGTGCGGGTAAAGCGAGCCGCCGAAGTGGGCCGCGATCTACTCCAGGAAAACGGCCCCGCAAACGCAGTGGCCGAGCTGGAACGTTTCGCCCTCGAACGCCGCCGCGAACTGGCGGCGGTGTGAGGGACGGACGGGGCGGACGTGGTTTTAACCACGAAACACACGAAAGACACGAAAGCTGAATCAGACCGGTTTTGACCGCGGAGCACACGGATTTTCACGGATAAGGCCGTCGGATCGCGTGCCTTTGGACGTTGGGTGGACGCGCCCGTCCACCCGTAGAGATCAAATCGAAGAGGCGGTTGGAATCAGCAGCTCCGCAAGATCGATTCTTTCGTGTCTTCCGTGTGTTTCGTGGTTTCCACTCGTTCGACGACTGGGCACAAAAAAGCGCCCGACCTCCGTGGAGGGCCGGGCGCTGAGTGTAGCGAACCGAGGCGGGCGCGGGACGTTTACTTCTTGTCGGAAGCGGCGTCGAGCAGGTCGCCGAGGTTCATCATATCGCCAGAGCTGTCGCGATTGAGCGCCTCGAAGGCGGTCGTCTCGGCGGCGAGCTGGTCGGCGCTGTAGTTGGCGGCCTTGATGGAGAGACCGAGGCGGCGCTCCTCGCGGTCGATCTTGACCACGCGGGCGGTGACTTCCTGGCCGGGCTTGACGTGGTCTTTGACCTTCTCGATGCGATCCTCGCTGATCTGCGAAATGTGCACGAGGCCATCGATGCCGTCCTTCAGCTCCACGAAGGCGCCAAAGGTGGTGATCTTGGACACGGTGCCCTTGACGACGTCGCCGATCTTGAAGTGCGAATCGATGTCGGACCAAGGATCCTCGGCAAGCTGCTTCATGCCGAGGCTGATGCGCTGCTGGGACGGATCGACGTCGAGCACGATAGCATCGACTTCGTCGCCCTTCTTGAGGACTTCGGACGGGTGGTTAACCTTGCGGTTCCAAGTCATGTCGGAGACGTGGACCATGCCGTCGATACCTTCCTCGAGCTCGATGAAGGCGCCGTAGGTGGTCATGTTGCGCACCTTGCCGCGGACGCGGGCGCCCATCGGGTAGTTGTGGCGGACCATATCCCATGGGTTCGGCTCCAACTGGCGGAGGCCGAGGGAGATCTTCTGCTCTTCCTTGCCGACACCGAGAACGACGGCGTCGAGCTCTTGGCCGACCTTGAGCATCTCGGAGGGCTTGGTGATACGCTTGGTCCAAGACATCTCGGTGATGTGCACGAGGCCTTCGACGCCGGGCTCGATCTCGATGAACGCGCCGTAGGGGACGAGGTTAACGACTTTGCCGTGGACCTTGGCGCCGACCGGGAACTTATGCTCGATCTCGTCCCAGGGGTTCTTGGTGGTCTGCTTGAGGCCGAGGGAGACGCGCTCTTTCTCGCGGTTGACCTCGATGATCATGACCTGGATCTCCTCGCCCTGCTTCAGGACCTCGGAGGGGTGCGTGATGCGACCCCAGGACATATCGGTGATGTGCAGCAGGCCGTCCATGCCGTCGAGGTCGATGAACGCACCGAAATCGGTAATGTTCTTGACCACGCCCTTGCGGACCTGACCGGGCTGGATGGAGTCGAGTAGGGATTTGCGCTTCGACGAACGCTGTTCCTCGATGAGCTCGCGGCGAGAGAGGACGACATTCTTGCGCAGCTGGTCGATCTTGATGACCTTGAAATCGTAGGTCTGGCCGACGTATTGATCCAGGTTCTTGGGTGGCTGGATGTCGACGTGGGAGGCGGGGATAAAGGCATCGACGCCGATGGAAATAATGAGGCCACCCTTGACCTTAGCCTTGACGCGACCGGTGGCCACGGAGCCCTCGGGGAACTTGGTGAGGATGTTATCCCAGTTTTTCTTTTGCTCGGCCTTGTCGTAGGAGAGGACGGGATAACCCTCCTTGTTTTCGATCTTCTCGATCAGGACCTCGATGGTGCCGCCGATTTGCAGGTCACCGATATCGATGAACTCGCTGGCGGGGATGACGCCCTCGGACTTGCCGCCGATATCGACGACGACTTCGTTTTGGCGGATCTCGGTGATAACACCGGTGACGATCTTGCCCTCTTGGAGCTGGCTCAGGCTGGATTGGGCCAGCAGCTCTTGCATGATGGAACTCATAACGTGCAGAAATACGGCTCGATGACGTCCCCGCTCCGAAGACGCCTCCGAACCGTGGGCGCGCCTTGCGACGCGCGGGTTGAAGGTTGCTGCGATTGGGCCGATGGGAGCGACGCGGCGTCACCGGCCTGACCAAAGAAAATGCCGCGAAGAGTCAGAATCGCCCGCGTAAGGACCGCCGGGCAAGGGTAAAGTTGCCGGCTTATTCCACACCCCGACAGCGCAGACCGTCAGTTGACCAAAGCCCGCCCATAAAGCAGAACGATAGCATGCCCCACCCGACTACTCCCCTTCTACGTTTACTGCCGGCCTTTCTACTGCTCCTCGCTTCGAGGGCTCCCGCCGAGCCAGTGACCGCTGAACGCGTCGCCACTCTACCCGCGGCCGCGCAAAAAGCCTGGAACGAATACCTTGCTCGCTCCACCACGCTCGCCGCGAAAAACGCAACCGCGCTGGCCGCCGAACTTTCCAGCCAAAAGCTCTCCAGCCCCCTCCCCGCGCCCGACGGCGGCGATTTTAAACAACCCGGAAAGCCCGACCCGGCGTTTTACGCCAGCGAAGACAGCGGCCGGCTCGCCGATGTGATTATCTCTTACCAAACCCCGTCAGGCGGTTGGTCAAAACATACAGGCTACGCGAAAGGGCCGCGCCTCCCGGGCATGCTCTGGTCTTCTCAATACGCTCCCGGCGCGAAACCGCATTACCTGGCCACTTTCGACAATCGCTCGACGACCGAGCAGATCGACTTTCTCGCCCGCGTGGCCCTAGCCACCGGTCGCAAAGACTGCGCCGAGGCGGTGCGCCGGGGCGTCGATTTTGTCCTCGCCGCCCAATTCCCCAGTGGAGGGTGGCCCCAGGTTTATCCGCTGGAAGGCGGCTACCACGATAATATCACCTTCAATGACGATGCCACGACCCGCGTGTTGGCGTTGTTAAAATCCATCGCCGACGGCGATCCGGCCTACGCGATGATCGAGCCCGACCAACGCGCACGCGTCGTCGCCGCGCTGGACAACGGCGTGCGCTGCCTTTTGGCCACGCAGATCGTCGTGAATGGCGCCAAGACCGTTTGGTGCGCGCAACACGACGCGATCACATTGCAAGCAGAGGCCGCTCGCAAGATGGAGCCCGCCAGCCTGAGCGGTCTCGAAAGCGCGCACATCCTCGAGTTTCTCATGACCTTCGAACGTCCGTCGGCCGAGATCGTCGCCGCGATCGAAGCCGGGCTGAGCTGGCTAGACGCGGCCAAAGTCACCAACGTGGCTAAACGCAAGGTAAACGGGAAGACCGTCTACCAGATCGATCCCGCCTCGACCGAGATCTACTGGGCGCGTTTTTACAGCATGGAAACGGGCCGACCCATTTTCCCCGGACGCGACCACATCGTTTACGACAGCTACGAAGCCATGATCGCCAAAAACACCGCGGGCTACGATTACTTCTCCACCCAGCCGGGCAGCTTGCTCAAAAACGGCCAGAAAAAATGGCGCAAGCTGCTCGCTCAGACCGACAAATCGTAGCCTTCGACCGTATGGCGAGACCGGCCTCTACACTCGGACAACGGATCGGGGGCTGACTCAGCCCTCAGCGCCCGGCCGGATACCGCCAGTCGTAAAATAATCGCGCACCGCCTCGACCACGGAAGCGCGCGGCACCTCGTGTTCGCTGCGGTCGGTGAGGTCCCGGAGCTTCACCACGCCCTTGGCCAACTCATCGCCGCCGTAGATCAGGGCGAGCTTGGCGCCAGACTCGGCGGCGGCCTTGAACTGCTTGCCGAAGGCCAGATCCTTCAGCGGATACTCCACGCGATAACCCGCTGCGCGCAGCAGGGCGAGGTCGCCAAAGGCCGCTGTTCGCTCGGCCTCGCCGCCGATCACCACGTAAACCTCGGTATTTGGTCCAAAAGCCGGCATGAGGCCGCGCTGCTCCAGCAACAGCCCCATGGTGACGTCACCGATGGCAAAACCCACCGCCGGCAAGGCCGGGCCGCCTAGTTTCTCCACCAGATCATCATAACGCCCGCCGCCAGCAATGGCGCGCAGCTCGCCCTTGCGGTCAAAGGCCTCGAAAACGAAGCCCGTGTAGTAGGCCAAGCCGCGCACCACGCCGAAATCCACCTCGACGAATTCGCCTAGCCCCATCGCCGACAGTCCGCCCATGAGCTTTCGCCAGTCGGCTAGGCGCGCCGCAAGCGCGTCGCCCCCCAACGGAGCGAGGACCGCCTCGAGTGCGGACAAGCTCTTGATTTTCAAAAACGCGAGAATCTTGACCTTGGTTTCCAAGGCCAGCGGACCGTGGGCCTCGGTGTAAGCCTTGAAGGCATCGTATCCGATTTTCTCATACTTATCCACCGCGCCAAGCACGGACTTGGCTTGCGCCTCGTCCAGCCCAAGCGATGCAAGGTAATGCAGCCACAGCGTGCGATCGCTTAGCCGCACATAAAAATCCTGCGGCCCGAGGCCAAAGCCTGCCAGCGCCTGCACCAGCAGGCCGATCAACTCGATCTCCGCCTCCGGACCGGGCTCGCCAAAGATATCGCAGTTGAACTGGAAAAACGCCCGCTCGCGCCCTTTTTGGGCCCGCTCGTAACGATAAAACTCGCCGATACTGCACCACTTGATCGGGCGCTTGAGGGTATTGGCCCGGGCACCCACCAGCCGGCAGACCGTGGGCGTCATCTCCGGCCGCAGCGCGACCTCGCGGCCGCCCTTATCGGTAAAACTAAAGAGCTGCGCCTCGATCTCGTCGCCTGACTTGGCCCGATACAAATCCAGCGGCTCCAGCACCGGCGCGTCGTATTCCGAAAAACCATACGCATGGGCCGCGCGCCGCCAGTGGCGGAACACGTGGTTGCGACGCGCAAACGCGTCGGGATAGAATTCACGAAAACCGGGCAGGGACTGGAACTGGGCCATGGTAGAAAACAGGAAACGGGCGGGAAGAGAGACGAGCCGCGACGACCAACACCGCAGGCGCGAGCTGGGGAACTTGGCGCGCGGGACAAGCGCGGCGCCACCCCAAAAACAAAGCGGCCGGCCCCCTCGCAGGGTGCCGGCCCAGAATAACAGGCGCCGGGCGCCCGCGACGGTTATCAGAGTTTGCTGATATCCAGCTTCTTGAGCATCTGCTTGAGAATCTTGCCCGATTTAAACTTCACCACGGCGCGCTCGGGGATCACCACGGGAGCGGCGGGCTTGTTCGGGTTGCGGCCAATACGTTTCTTGCGGCGCTGAACCTCGAGGACGCCGAAGTTGCGCAACTCGACGTTGCGGCCCTTGGCCAGAGCACTCATCACGATGTCTAAGGTCATCTGCACGGTAGCGACGATTTCCTTCTGCGGAAATCCGGTCTTCTCGTAGATCTCGAGGACGATTTCGCGTTTGGTCAGGTTAGCTTGTTCGGTGGTCTTAGCTAGATCGGCGGGCATGTTTGGTGGGGTTTAGTGTTAATACTAAGGATTCAGAACGCGTCTAAGTGATTCACCGTTCTCCAATTGCGTCAATTACCCAACACGCAACTCGCGACCTGACCACTGATTTCATAGGTATTAAGTCCTTGCTTTGTATGATTTTAGGATACTAAATTAGTAATTACACGCATTGAGGGTGTAGTCTGCTGACCGATCCGGCGTGCAGGCAGAGAGATATCAATATCGCGTTTGCACCGACGCACAGAATGACACATAGAGAGAGCCGTGGTTTATGCGATTTCCCGGTCGCCTATCTGCGCCATGCCTATGCCCGACCCTATCGCAGTTAATACCATGTTTGCCCGGATTGCCGCGCGTTACGATGTGGCCAATCTGTTGCTGAGCGGAGGCGTGGATCGCTGGTGGCGCTGGCGACTGGTGCGGGCGGTGGTTAAGACAAACCCGAATGCCCTGCTTGATCTGGCCACCGGCAGCGGTGATGTCGCCTTCGCCTTGGCGCGGACTTTGCCGGCGGGCGTCCGTATTTTGGGCGTGGATTTTTGCCAGCCCATGCTGGATCAGGCGATTGCCAAACAAAAGGTCCGGACCCAAGGCACGGACATTGAATTCCGCCAAGGGGACGCGCTCGCCCTGCCCTTTGCGGCTGAATCCTTCGACGCGGTTACGATCGCCTTTGGTCTGCGCAACGTGGAGGACCGGGACCGGGCGCTCTGCGAGATGCGCCGCGTGCTGCGTCCGGGCGGCAAGCTGCACGTGCTGGAATTTTCCCAACCCACCGGATGGTTTCGCCCGCTCTACTATTTTTATACCAAACGTCTGCTACCTTCCATCGCTGGTTGGTTGACCGGAGACCGCGCTGCCTACGCCTACCTCAACGCCTCCATTGAGGCCTACCCCGGCCATGCCGCGATGAGCCAAGAACTGCGCAACGCCGGTTTTCGGGAGGTTACCTGCGCCCGGCTGACGCTCGGCATCGTGGCGTTGCACTCCGGCACCCGCTGAAAGCGCCTAGCTAAAGGACTTACCGCAACCGCAGGTGCTCTGGGCGTTGGGGTTTTTGATTTCAAAACCCTTGCCCTGCAGGCCGTCGTCAAAATCGATCTGCGTGCCGCCGAGGTAGGCCGCGCTGGCCGGATCCAGCACCATCGGAACGCCCTCGCTCTCGCAATGCGCATCATCCGGCTTGGGCTCGTCGAAGGACATGCCATACTGGAAACCCGAGCAGCCACCCGACTCCACCAGCAGGCGAAGCGCCTTTTGCTCCGCCCCAAGCTCTTGCTGCATGGAACGAATTTGCGTAGCAGCGCGAGGAGTCAGGGTGATCACGCCGGCAAAGTCCACGTCCGCGCGCGGGTGTCAACTCGCCACGAACGAGAAGCACAGTCGCAAAACCACCCAAGCATAATTCATGCTAGCGCGGATTTCCCCGCTTGCCAGCGCCCTCGCCGCCGCTTTCTGTGAAACCACCTTGAGCGCCCTTAAACACATTTTTAATGAGTTGCACTACGAGATGGTCCGTAAAATCGCGGAAGGCGGCATGGGCATGGTCTTCGAAGCCTGCCAGCGCGGCGCCGGCCAGTTCCGTAAGACGGTGGCGGTCAAGTTGATTCGCGAAGAGTATTCCACCATTCCAGAGTTTCAGAACAATTTCATCGGCGAAGCCCGTCTAGTGGCCGATCTCGTCCATACCAATATCGTCCAAACCTATCACCTGGGCATGATCAGCGGCCAGTATTTCATGGTGATGGAATACGTGAACGGCGTTAACTTGGAGCAATTTCTGGAGCGTCACATCGCCCTTGGCCGCCAAATCCCGGTCGATCTGGCCGCCTTCATTATCTCCCGCATCGCCCGGGGCCTGGCCTACGCCCATAATAAGCGCGATCGCGAAGGCCGCCTGCTCGGTATCGTGCACCGCGATATCGGCCCCAAGAATATCATGATCGGCCACGAAGGAGACGTGAAGCTGACTGATTTCGGTATCGCGAAAGCGCTCGACCTGATGTATAATGAAGAAGGTCAAGTGATTGCGGGTAAAGACGAATACCTCTCCCCCGAACAGGCCAGCTACGCCGTGACCGATGCCCGCGCCGACATCTTCCCGCTCGGCATCGTGCTCACCGAGTTACTATTGGGACGTAACATCTTCCGCAACCAAGACCGCCTCGTCTCGCGCCGCAACATCTTGAACCTGCCCATCCCGCAGTTCTCAACCCTGCGTGCAGACATTGATCCGAAACTGGAAGTGATCATCCAAAAGGCGCTGACTCGCGACCGCGAAAACCGCTACCAGTCCGCCACCGAGATTCTCACCGCCCTCGAGGTTTACCTCTACGGTGAGGGCTACGGGCCCACCAATGAAAAACTGGGCGCCTACCTGCGCGACCTGCTGGCTTCCTGAGCTCGAAACCTCGCACGCCTCCCGCCTGCGCAGCGCCCGTAAAGGAACTGAAACGCTAAATGTGCGCCGGCTTTAACCAGGATCTCCGCCAACGCCAGAGCCAGTCCTTGGTGCTGGCCCCCCAGCTCCGACAGTCGCTTAAAATACTCCAAGTAGCCGCCCTCGACCTGCGCTCCGTCATCCAGGAGGAATTAGAGGCCAACCCCACGCTAGAGGATGTATCGAGCGAGAATGACAGCTTGGACGCCGCCGCCGATAGCTCCTTGGACAACGCCGCCTCCTCCGAAGACGAAGGCGCGGATGCCTCCCCGCCACCCGCTGAAGACGGGCCGAGCGACGTTCCGGAATCGCTCGATTTCTCGAAGGAATTTGAAGTGCTCACCAAGCTCGGGGAGGATTGGCGCGATTACCTCGCCGAAGGCTCGGGCAACCAACCCTTCACCTCCGAGGACGCCGAACGCCGCCAGCATTTTTTTGATTCCCTGGTCATCGAGACCTCCCTGCAGGAACACCTCCTGCGCCAGGCCGATATGCTGGATGTGCCCCCCGAGGTGCAGGAAGCCCTCCGCCACTTGGTAGGCGGCCTCGACGAGCGCGGCTTCCTGACGCAAACCCCCTCCGAGGCCGCGCTCCAAGCCGGCCTGCCCCTCGCCGCCGCCCAAGAAGCCGCCCGCCTGCTGAAGACCTTCGATCCCATCGGCATAGGCGCCCTCAATCTCGGCGAATCACTTCTCCTGCAGTTGCAAAACAAGGGCCGCGCTGAATCCCTCGCCGCCCGCATCGTTCGCGATCATTTCGGCCTGCTCACCCGCCGCCGCATCCCCGAAATCGCCCGCAAAACCGGCGCCGATATGGACGAGGTGCAAGATGCGATCGAGGATATCGGCCGCCTCGACCCCGCCCCCGGACGCAAGTTTGCCGACGACAACAACCGCGTGGTCGTGCCCGACGTCATAGTCGAAAAAGACGAGGATGAATGGAAGATCATCCTGAATAACGACTACATCCCCCGACTGCGCATCTCCAATACCTACAAGGAGATGATCGCCCGCGGCACCCTCAGCAAGCAGGAGCGCGACTACCTGAGCGAACGCATGCGCTCGGGGAAATTCATCATAAACTCGATCGAGCAACGCCAGCAGACGATCGAGCGCATCACTCGCGAAATCCTGAAGGTGCAACGCGACTTTTTTGAGGAAGGCGTGCAGAAACTGCGCCCGCTCACTATGACGCAAATCGCCGACGTCGTAGGCGTGCACGAGACCACCGTGAGTCGCGCCATCGCTAATAAATATATCCGCACACCGCACGGGGTTTTTGATATGAAGTTTTTCTTCACCCCAGGCTACGAGAACGCCACGGGCGAGTCCGTCTCGAACAAGAGCGTTAAGGAAATGATCAACGAGCTCATCCTACTTGAGGACAGGAGCCACCCGCTGAGCGATCAGGAACTGGTGGTGAAGTTGCAGAGCAAGGGCATAAAAATCGCCCGTCGGACCGTGGCCAAATACCGCGAGGAACTCGGCCTGCTGCCGAGTAACCTCCGCCGCGATTACACCGGTTGAGCCGGGCCGCTTCGTCAGGCTTGACCGAGTTCCCAACCAGGCTGGATCTCCAGCCCCTCCGCTTCCGGCGCGCGCGCCTGCACGCCCGGGTCGGCCCAAGCCGCAAAGGCGATCATGCCGGCGTTGTCCCCCGTGTGCCGAGGCTCCGCCGCCAGGAGAGGTATGCGCCGACGCGCCGCCACCGCGCCTAGCGCCGAGCGCAGGACGCGGTTGTTCGCCACACCCCCCGAGAGCCCGATGCTCCGAAACGGCCCGCGCGTTTCGAGTGCGATGCCCGCCTTGCGCACCAAGGCATCCACCACCGCCTGCTGGTAACTCGCGCAAATATCCCCCAGTCCCGCCTCCACCTCCGCCGGACTCATTTTTTCCAACTGGTAACGAAGCGCGGTCTTCAAACCGGAAAAGCTAAAATCCAACTCCGCCCGCGGACCCAGTCCTCGGGGAAACTCAAAGGCATCCGCCCGCGCCGGCCCACCGCCCGGCCCGCGCGTCGCGGCCAAGCGCTCCACGATCGGACCACCCGGGTAACCAAGGCCAAGGAGCTTGGCACCTTTGTCGAGCGCCTCCCCCGCGGCATCGTCGCGCGTGCTGGCCAGCACCGTGATACTGCGGTCCTCCGCGAGTCTCGCCAATAAGGTGTTCCCACCCGAAACCACCAACGCGAGGTGCGGTAGCAGCGCTTCGATTCGCATCGCAAAGGCGCCCGGCCCGGACGCATGCAGCCCGATAAACGGCGACCACACATGACCACGCAGGTGGTTCACCCCTTTGACCGGACACGCCAGCGCCTGCGCCAGCGCCTTGGCCGACGCCAAGCCGATCGCTAAACACCCCGCCAATCCGGGCCCTTGGGTGACAGCGATGTCCGTGACGCCCGCAAAGCCCGCCGTCATTTCCCGCGTCCGCCCCAGCAAGGGCTCAACCGTGCGCAAGTGCTCGCGCGTAGCCAGATCGGGCACCACGCCGCCATGACGCTCATGAATCTCGATCTGGCTATGCACCCACTCAGCGACCAAACCCTGTTCCGGATCAAAAAGAGCGACCGCGCTTTCATCGCAGGAAGTTTCAAGGGCTAAAATCATGGCAGCATCTCCCGTTGCTCGGCGGGCGCTTTCCAGCCGGTAGCGCGACCAGGCCAGAAACCCCAAGCCGGGACTGCCTGCGTGACGCAGAGGGGCATTAAATTCCCCGCGATCAAGCTCGGCCCGATGGTGATAATCCGTTTGAACATCCCCCCACCGTGTCCATGCGCTTCTAGGTTGTAAATGGCATCGTCCAACCCGCCCTTCGCCCCGCTCTCGCCCGCCTTCGCCGCCGCCTTCCGCCGCGCCGCCAATGGCGGGGCCACGTTGCGCTTCGACGCCTTCATGGCCCTCGCCCTCTATGATCCCGTGCTCGGCTACTACCGCCGCGAGCACACCCGCGTAGGCCGCGGCCGCGGCACTGATTTCTATACCGCCACCAGTCTGGGCCCGCTTTTCGGCGAACTCATCGCGGCCGCCGCCGCCACTCTACTGCGCGAAGCCGGTCTGGACCCCGCCGCCTATACCTTTGTCGAGATCGGCGCCGAGCCGACCGGCGGTGTGCTGACCGGCGTCTCCCACCCGTTTGCCGCCCTGCGCACCCTGCGCGTCGGCGAACCCCTCTCCTTGGCCGGCCCCTGCATCGTATTCTCAAACGAGCTCTTCGACGCCCAACCCATCCGCCGCTTTGTTCGTCGCGCCGCCGTTTGGCACGAGCTGGGTGTGGCCCTTATAACCAATGATAGCGCCCTCCAAGAACACGACCTCGGCCCCGCCTCCGCGGAGATCCTCGCCTCCCTGCCGCCCGCTTCGGAAACACCGGAGGCCTACGTTTTCGACGCGCCCTTGGCCGCCGCCACCCTGGCCGCCACCCTTTCAAATCAACCCTGGCACGGGCTTTTTCTCGCCTTCGATTACGGCAAATCTTTTGCCGAGCTCGGTCACTCCGTTCCCGCAGGAACGGCGCGGGCCTATTTCCAGCATACCCAACACAACGACCTGCTGGCCCAGCCCGGCGAACAAGACCTGACCGCGCACGTGTGCTGGGACTGGCTGATCACCGCCCTCGCGCGAGTCGGTTGCCCTACCCCCACCGTCTCGTCACAAGAAAGCTTTTTGGTGCACCACGCCGCGGACACCCTTGCCGGTGCCCTTGCCGTCGAAAGCGCCAAGCCCGCCAGCCCTCGCAAACGCGCCCTCATGCACCTGCTTCACCCCGCGCAGATGGGCCAAAAGTTTCAGGTGCTGCACGCCCTCAAGCCCGCCAGCACGGTCAGCGCCGCTCGCTGAACCAGCGGCGCACCCCGGCAAGATCGCGGGTGTTCAGCACATTTTCCGCCCCCAGCCAGCCCTTGCGCGCCACCCGCACACCGGCCTCGACATGCGTGAACCCAGCAATGTCGTGCGCATCGGGATTGATCGAGCAGAACAAGCCGCGCTCCGCCGCTCGGCGCCAGAGCCGCCAATCCAGATCGAGCCGCGAAGGATGCGCGTTAAGCTCGATGATCACGCGGTGCGCGATGGCCGCATCAATCACCCGGGCGAGATCCACCTTGTAACCCTCGCGACGCAGCAGAAGACGCCCGGTGGCGTGCCCCAGCATGGTCGTGCGCGGATGCTCGATGGCCCGCACTAGGCGGCGCGTCATCTCCTCTTCGTCTTGCGTGAACGCACTGTGCACCGAGACCACGACGTAATCGAGCCCGAGCGCGGCAAAAGTCGCGTCGTCATAATCCAACCTGCCGTCCGGCAGGATATCGCACTCCACCCCGGCAAAGAGCCAAGTGCGGAAAGCACGGGCCGCGTTGAGCTCGCGAATGGCTGCGACCTGGGCCGCGAGGCGGATCTCATCGAGCCCGCGCGCCTGCACGCTGGATTTAGAATGATCGGCGATACCGAGATAATCCCAGCCCAGCGCGGCTGCCGCGGCGGCCATTTCCGCGAGCGTGTTTTTCCCATCCGATTCTGTCGTATGATTATGAAAAGCCCCGCGCAGGTCACCTAACTCGAGCAAACGCGGCAACTCGCCCGCCTCGGCGGCCTCCAGTTCGCCTAGGCCTTCCCGCAATTCCGGCGGGATAAACGCCAGCCCCAAGTGAGCAAATAACACAGCCTCGGTGTCCGCCGGCAGGCTGCGGCCGGCCTCCGCTTTTTCCTTGGCCGTGCCCTCGCCCGCCTCCGGCACCAGCCCCCATTCGGATAACGAAAGACCCCGTGCCAGCGCCCGCTGGCGCAGCGCGACATTGTGGTCTTTCGAGCCGGTGAAGTGGTGGAGGGCAAAGGCGAACTGCGCCTCCGGCACAATGCGCAAGTCGGCCTGCAGCCCGCTGGCAAAGCGCACGCTGGCCTTGGTGTCCCCCCGCGCCGTGACCTCTTTCACTCCGTCCTGCGCGCAAAACCAGTCCGTGATGGCGCGGGCATCCTCCGCCTTGGCCGCGACGATAAAATCGAGGTCGCCCACGGTCTCCAGATTACGCCGCAGCGAACCCGCCGCTTCCGCCCGGTGGACGCCAGGCAGAGCCCGCAAGGCCGCCACGATGGGCGCGGCGACCTCCCGCGCATCCCACCAGCGGTGGCGCCTGGCGTAGGCCGCCCGGTTGGCCAGCCCCTCGAGAAGCTTGGTCTGCGTCTTTTCGCCAAAGCCCGCCAAGCCCGCGACCTTGCCCGCGCGACACACCTCGGCCAGGGCCTCCGGCGACTCCACGCCAAGTTGCTCACGCAAGGCCTTGATTTTCTTCGGGCCGAGCCCGGGAACCTCGAGCAGCGCGATCACGCCCTCAGGTATCTGCGCCCGCAGTTTGTCGTAAAACTCGAGTCGTCCGGTGGCGTGGAGCTTGCCGATCTTGTCCACCAGCGCCTCGCCGAAGCCCTTGAGTTCGCCAAGCGTGCCGGCGGCCATGCGGGTGGTAAACTCGTCCGCCTCCAGCGCCTCGAGCGCGCGCGCCCCGCCTTGGTAGGCGCGGGTTTTAAACGGATTCTCCCCCTGCAGCTCCAGGAGCGTGCCGATTTCCTCCAACACCGCCGCGATCTCGTGCTTGTTCATGGCGCGAGAGCATCCACCCGGCGCTGCGGGTCAACTTCCAGCCGCGTTTCAGGGGAAACAACGTCACTACTTTTCGGCCTTCAATCCGGCGCCTTCCTGCGTCATGCCTTGCCGATGCCTTTCTCGCACGCCCGCACTGTTCGCTTCGCCGATACCGACGCCGCCGGCGTGGTTTTTTTTGCGCGCTATCTCGCGATCTGCCACGAAGCCTACGAAGAGGCGCTCGCCATAGCCGGCCTGCCTCTGGCACGTTTTTTCGCCGACACCGGGCTGATCGTGCCCATCGCCAAAAGCGAAGCCTCCTACCTCCGTCCGCTAGTCTGCGGCGACTGTTTGCGTATCGAGGTAGTGCCCGCACGTCTGAGCGAACACAGCTTCGCCTTAGCTTTCACCCTTTGGAAAATCGTGCCTGGTCATGAGGGCTCCCCCGCCACCGAAAAACGCGCTGCCGTCGCCCGCACCGAGCACGTGTGCATCGAGGCCCGCACCCGCGAGCGTGCCCCCCTGCCAACGGCGCTGGCGGCTTGGGTCGATGGCGGTTGAGCATACCCGCCCTGCCATGTCAGCCACCCCCTCCGCCCTCCGCTCCGCCCCAACGGCGCACGTTATCCAGGGCTGGAAACGCCTCCTCGCCAGCTTGGCTGGTTGCCTGATGCGGCTCTGGACGCTCACGCTACACATCACCCTTTCCGACGATTCGCGCCGCCTGCTCGCCGGGTTGGACGGGCCGTGTCTGTTTGTCCTGTGGCATAACCGGCTCTTCACCGCCGCCGAGATCTCGCGTCGTTTCCGGCCACAACGCCCCCTGCATTCCCTCGTCAGCAACAGCAAGGACGGGGCCTGGTTGACCGCCTTTTTCAACAGTGTCGGTCTGCGCGCGGTTCGCGGTTCGAGTTCGCGCGGCGGTCGCGAGGCGGTGTCGGCTCTCGTGGCGGTGCTACGCGCCGGGCACGATGCCGGCATCACGCCCGATGGCCCGCGCGGCCCGCTCTACGCGTGCAAACCCGGCGCAGCCGTCGTGGCCCGCCGGGCTGGGGTGCCGATTCTGCTCATCGGGATGCACTTCGAGTCGGCGTGGCGACTGCCCAGTTGGGATAAATTTTATCTACCCCACCCATTCAGTCGCGTGCACCTGAGACTACGCGAGCTGCCCGCCAGTCAGCTCCGCAACGAAAACAGCCAAGCTGAATTGGAGCGGGCGCTGCAGGCGCTGAATCGGGACGCGCCGACCGCACCGGACTCAGAAAACCGGTGAAAACACCGCGTCCGCTCCAGCCGCGATGGTGAAGTTCTCGCCAACGCTCCAGACGGAGTCGTTGATCAGAAACTTAAACACCAAGGGGGTGGCGGCGGCCGGCAGCTTGATCGTCCAGCGATCGGCGGCGGTGCAGGCCAGGGCCAGGCCGGTATCCCAGCTCAGGCCCGCACCCTCGCCACGCAGCGTAAGGACGTTGCCGAAGCCGACGTCTACCGCGGCCACGATGGTGGTGACAGCGGGCCTGGTCTCCACCGAGGACTCGAACTTGGCCTCGGCGACAAGTGCCTTCACCACCTTCGGGGCTTTCGTAGGCTTGGGACGGGCTGGCACCAACTCGGCAGGAACGGCGGGGACGGGCGCAGACTTTACCACCTTGGACTTGGCGGTTTTCGCGGCAGGCGCGGTTTTGCGAACTGGAGTGGCGGCGGGCTTTTTGGTGACGACCTTGGCGGACTTGACCGGCTTGGACGCAGGCACAGAGGACTTGGCGGTGGGCTTGGTGATTTTCTTCATAGTAAAAAAGAGTCTTTGAAATGCTTGATCGATGCGGAAGCCGGGGCCGGGGAAAACTTGGCCGTAAGTGGGAAGTCACAACAGCAAAGGCCGGACCAAGCACTGGCGTTGCCAGAATTTCACCTCATCGCACAGCCGCGAGCCTGGTGGAGCAGATGGGAATCAAACCCACGACCTCTTCATTGCGAACGAAGCGCTCTATCAACTGAGCTACTGCCCCAAAACCAGAAAGCCGTATATGTCTCCACCGCCCCGCGTGAGTAAATACCAATCTTCACCATGGCGCCGCTGGCATCACGAGTGCTAAGGTTGCGCATGATTCGCCTCCTCGCCCGATCTCGTTTTTTGGTTCTGACCGCCGTTTGTCTCTGCCTTTCCCGCACCCTGCACGCCGGCGGAACCGCCGCGCCAAAACCCCTGACCGCCATCCTGAATGCCTACCGGCCCGAGATGGAAGCTATGATTAAGGAGTTCGGTCTGCGTGACGGCGGCTTCACCGAGCAACGCCTGAAAGGCTTCCGCTACTACCAAGGGCACGTCGAGGGCCAGGATGTGGTCGTGTTCGAGACTGGCATGAGCCTGGTCAACGCCGCCATGGCGCTCCAACTCGCACTCGATCATCTGCCCATCGCCCGTGTGCTTTTTGCCGGCGTCGCCGGCGGCACTGATCCGTCCCTGCACGTGGGCGATGTCGTCATCCCAGAAAAATGGGCCTACCATTGCGAGGCCGCCTACTTTAACCCCGCACCGGACGGCCGCTCTTGGCTACCGGCACGTTACTTTACGCAGCACTATCCCAACTTCGGTTTGATCTTCCCCGACGACGCCGAGGCGATCCGGGCCGACCGTGATAAGTTCGAACCCACCCCGTTTTTCCCTGCCGACCCAGGCCTCCTTGCACTTGCTCGCCGAGCGGTGGAAAAACTAGGGCCGATCCGCTATGGCGCCTCCGCCCGCGAGATCACCGTGTTGGTCGGCGGCGTGGGCGTGACCGGCAGCGTATTTGTAGACAACCGCCAATACCGGAAATTCCTCCATTCAACTTGGGGCGCCCGCTGCACCGACATGGAGTCCGCCGCCTATGCACACGTCTGCTTCACCAACGAAATCCCCTTCCTTGCAGTGCGGGCGCTCAGCGACCTCGCCGGCGGCCAGGACGAGGGCGAGTTGAACGCCGCCGACGACAACGAACACGGCACCTCCGAAAACGCCGTCCGCGTGCTACGCGCGATTCTCCGCGAGCTTCCGTCCGCCACCCCGCCGGCCTCGACGCCCTAACCCGCCGCCGCCCGCACCACGCAAGGTAGCAGGGCCGCGTCCTGCATACCGTGAATAATCTTTTTATCCGGCGGGCAAAAAGTAGCCAGCGCGCCCGAGAGCAAGGCCTTGTCCCCGCGCACAAAGTAATACGGACACAGCCGGAGCCGTCCTGATTCCAGCGCCGCTACGCCGCCCCCCGCCGGAAAGAGCCCGTGCGAGGCGCGAATGGGTTTACGGTAGCTCTGGAGAATATGGAGATTCGTCGGGGCATCCTCAAGGGCGAGATCGAGCGCACCTTGCCACTCCTCACGTGAGCAGTCCGCCCCGTAGGCCACGCTACGAGCGCCCCAGGCCGTCTCGTGAAACCCAGAGATTTTGAGAATCAACTCGCGCTCCTTTTTAGACGCTTCGGCCAAGCCTCGCCAGTCGGTCAACGCCCGCCCGCCCACCGTCGGTCCGACGAGCGTGGCCCCCGGCGGCAGCGGCGCAGGATCAAACACCCAAGAGGCAGGGATGAGCGCCTTCAGTCGGTCGCGCGATTTCGCGCCCAAGCTCTCCGCCCAATAGTCCTGCAACAGGTGGTGATGAAAAAGGGCCAGCCCGAGTTTCTCCTCTTGAAAAGGACGCATCGGCGGAGTGATCACGACCTCACCAGCCTCCCAAGATTCAAAGAAAAAGTGTGCCGTCGGGATACGCTCTAGATCGAATAATTCAAAAAACCGGTAGATGATATCGATCTTCTCGGGGTTACCCTCGACATCGAAACAGAGGCTGGTGCCGAGCGGGAAAACCTCGTCGGGCGTAAGGAGGAAGACGCGTTTACCCTGCCGCTGGAGTTGCTCCGCCAGCCAACCCATCTCGGGCCGGTAGGTGGCAGCCTCGTCGCTGACCACGATGGCGATGAGGGGATTGCGCAATTCCGGACGCAGCCCGGCGACGGCGTCGTGGAAGTTTTTCACCATGGCCTCGCCCCCGCCCAGAAGATCCCCGGTCGGCGCATACAAACGGTTAAGGAAAGCCGTCAGACCGATGCCACCGGGCACCGAGTCGAGCTCCGTCAAGGCCCAGCCGTCCTCGGTGAGCAGCAGGTCCGGTCGGAGCACGGCGGGAAACACACCGCGATTCTGCGGGTGCCGCGCGTGCGCGACCAAGGCCTCCGGTTTACCTCGGTCGAGATACTCGGCGACCCACGGAGCGAGGAGGGATTTATTCCGAAGCAGATTCTTTCCCGCCACGCTGCGAAGATAAAGCGTTTCCAGCGCGCGGTGATATTCTAGACAGGCCGCGCCGATTTCGCGGAGATCCTCGACTTGCGCCGGGGTGAGCGGCCAAGCCTCGGGCGCGAGCCGCCATGTCTTGTCCTCAAAGAGCGGGGTCTCAGCGAGGGCGGACTGAAGGAATGCGTGGTCGAGCGGCATGCGCCCTCCACCAGAACACAGCGCCGCCTTCGCGCAAGCCCGCCGCGCGCGCCCCCGCCGCTTAGAACCGATACTGCGCGCTAACCCCAAACTGCCGCGGATCAGCCCGGCTAACGTAGCGCGTGGACGCGTAACCGGAGACCGGATCGTTGCCGAAGAAAAACACCCGCTTGTCATACTCCGCATCGAGCAGGTTCCGGCCCCAGAGCGTAAGCGACCACTCCCGCCAGGCGTGGCCGAGGCTGGCATTGGCAACGACGTAAGCAGCGCGGGTTTCATCGCTACTTTCCGATTCATAGTAGCGGTCGCGCCCCGCGAAGACGAAGTCGCCAAACCAGCCCGTCGCCACCCGTCGCCGCAAGCCGACGGTGTAGCCATAACCGGGAGTCGCCGCCAATTCGCGCCCCTTCGCGCTTGCGCCGTTCGGCAAGGTGAAACTCTCCCGCTCCGTGCGCAGAAGCGCGAGCGTGCCAAAAACGGACCAGGCATCCGCCAACCGCCACGTCAGGGCCGATTCCAAGCCGTCGCCACGAGCCGCCCCGCCATTCGTTGTATAGTAGCGAAACGCGTCTTTATCGCCCACCGAACCACGGAGTTGCACGTTCTCGCGCTCGACATGGAAGGCCGTGACCTCACCCAGGAGGCAGTCACCCAGCCACCGGCTGCGCAGACCGGCCTCGAAGTTCCAGAGCGTCTCCGTGCCAAAGCGAAGAGGATCTGAAGTCGGGTTAATATTGGCATCCACGCTGACACCACCGGTCTTGTAACCACGCGCAGCCGAGGCAAAGACCGCTTGGCGGGGCGAGAGATCATGCTCAAGGGTTAGCTTGCCGCCGGTGAGCGTGTCAGCGAAAGCAGGGCGAAAATCGACCGTGCCCGACGCGTCTTTATCCACCGCGCTCTGCTGGTCGACGTATTCGGCGCGGAGCCCCAGGATAATGCGAGTGCGGACGGTGAAGTCATGCGCGGCCTGCCCAAAGAGCGCGAAGTTGTCCGCCCGGTAGTCGGAGCGCGTGCTTCGCACTCGGTCAGTGGCAAAGGCGCTGGCTTCATCGAGGCGCGAGAAATATGCGCCAAGCGTCCAGCGATCGATCCAGCCAGCCGCGTCGTCGGCGTCGACCGAATCGAGCCGCAGTTCCTGACCGAGGGTGCCGCGTTCGCGGGTGATCGCGGCGAAGCCTTTGTAGGCGTCCGGGTGGGTGTAGACCGAGGTCCAGTCGCTATCGTAGCTGTAGGTCGAGTCGGTCCACGCCGCGGTGGTAACCGTGGTGAGACGCACGCCAGACCACCCCGAGTAAACGCCGCGCAAACTCGCCGCGCGCGAGCGCTGCTCGTCCCGGCCAGGCTCGTCGCTGAACGTGAACCGGCCGTTGTTGTCCAAGGCAAACTCATCGAAGCCGTTGTCTGCATCTGCAAAGAAGGCCGTAGCGTCCCACCGCCAGAAAGTGCACGGACGCCAAATTAGTTTCACCCGCGCCATGGATTCATCGCGGGCATTGGTGTCGGCATTGAGGAAGGCATTACGGCGAAACCCGTCGCTCTCGCTGCGCTGCGCCGCGACGCGGACTTGGAGTTTCTCCGAATCGCCCTTGGCCAGCGGGCCGCCCGCCGCGACACCGACCTCACGGAGGCCATCCTCACCGGTCGCAGCAGAGATGTCACCAGACCAGACCGGGCCGGGCTCATTGGTCACGAGGCGCACCACCCCGCCGGCCGCGTTGGCGCCAAAGGCGCCCGCCTGCGGCCCGCGCAAGACCTCGACCTGACGCACGTCAAAAGTGCTACCGACCGTGCCGAGGCCAGTGAAGTCGAGGTCGTCCACGAGGAAACGCACCGTCGAGTCCGGGGTCTCGCCCTCGAATTGGGAGTTCTCGCCGACGCCGCGGATCTGGAAATAACGGGGCCGCGAGGTCCCACCGGTATAGGTGAGGTTTGGGATCTGGTCCGCGAGATCGCCAAAATGACGGACGGCGCCACCCTCGAGCGTCTCGGGGCCGTAAACGCTCACGCTGGCCGCGATGCGGTCGAGCGGGGTTTCCCAGAGGTCGGCGGTGACGCGCACCGGCTCGAGCTGGATCGGCGCGGCAACCGCGGCGGATGCGGATTCGTCGGCGGGGGCGTCGCTTAGGAGCAAGGTGCTCAAAAGGGGAATCAGTTTCTGGAGTCGCATGATGTGAGGGCGCCCGTTCCGATGCGGATCGCCGGCGGGAAAGAGGGCCACGCCCGCGCAAACCATCGCGCGGTGACGACGTCACCCTGCTGTTTCCTTCGCCGGTATAATCCGTTTCAGGTTCGAAGGGTCGAGCGGACGATCGTGCCGCAATCTCAGCCCAACGCATCGGGCACCCCTACAGGCAGGCCGCGAAAAGAACCCAAACGCCTCGCCAGGCAAGCTTGTTCTCCCCTTGCCGCATAAAAAGCCTACCCGCCAAGACATTGACACCGCCATGCTGCATCCGCTTTGCTAACCAACCCTCGCCCGTAACCTTTCCGACATGAATTCTGAAGCCATCGCCGCGCTCGTAGCCAAAAACCCGTCCCTCAAGGCGGCCAAAGCCAAGCTGGAGGCCATGGAGCCCGGCGCCTACTGTGTGCACAAGAGCTGGGGCTTCGGCCGCATTAAGTCCTACGACGAGGCCGCCCAGAAGCTGGTCATCGATTTTAAGTCCAA
>RGVP01000090.1 GCA_010027235.1 bacterium | reverse complement strand
GAGAGACCCACGCGGGCATCGTCAAGCAGCACGACCTTGGCGCGGGTGGGGTCGTGCAGCGTGGCGCTGGGCTTGGTGGTGCCGTTGAGGGCGATTGACTGTTGATACAGGATGCGCGCACTCGTCTGGCCGCGGACGGCGGGCAGGCCGAATTTCGGCAGCGTAAGCGTCTCCGCCGTGCTCAAGGTGGGCGATGAGGCGGGCCATTGCGGACGATACAAGACCGTCAGAGGCGTGCCAGTGACGGCGTCGCCTTGATATACATTGTTAACGATGGGCCGGAGGTAGGGCAGAACGGTGCCGGAAGCGGGCTGGGCGCGACCGGGGAACACGAAGTCGCTGCGCATCGTATAATAAAACTGCATGCCCAAGGCGGTGGCGCTGGAGGCACGGATCCAATCAATATCAAAAGTCTGGCCTTTGGCAGTGACAGGATCAATACGTAAAGAGTTGATGGTTTTGCCCGTCCATTCCAGAGAGCTAGAAACTGCAAAGGACAGGGTCTGCCAGCTGCCGGAACCTGTGTAATTAGCATTAATTGCAGTATAAGCCCCGGTAGTATTTCCCCAAAAGAGTTGAACCGTGACGTTGGCGGAGGCCCGCATACGGATCTGGATAAGCGGGACACTGGAACCGGCGAAGGGCGTAAGTGCATTGGTATAAATCCAAGCATCTCCATCGTTGCCAGTGGCAGAGCCGCTGAAAAGACCATTCGTTACAGTGACGGCTCCTGTGCTACCACTCTTTCCGCCCCACATTCCCAGGTCGCCGGCGAGGTCGAACTCGCTATTAGCCAGCGGAGCATAGGCGGGCAGCCCGGCGGAGGCAGCGTCATCATGGGGTCCGCGATAGACCCAGTCATAGCCCTTGCGGTCCTTGAAGGTGAAGACCGTATAGAGTGAGGGCGTGCCGGCTACAGGAGCGATATCATGGTAGCTTGCGCCCGGATCGACTTCTACATTTCGCACCACGCCAGTCACGGAGTCCAAGGGCAGGGGCAAGAGCGGCAGAGGCTGGGGCGAGAGCTGATTGAGCATCGTGCCGGCGGTCACGACATAGTCGAAACGATAAGTGGCATTCTCGCGGAGCACTTCATAAACCGCCATAGCCGGACGGTTGTCCGCGGGATCGGTGTATTGAATTAGTATGCGCGGCAGCGAAGTGAAGGCGGGGCTAGTGGAGGCGCTACCAGTTACAATATTTAAATCATCGCGCAGGGCATAACCACGACCGCCGAGCATGAGGGCGTGCTCTTCATTGGGATTATAACCAACCTTAGATGGGTCGGGTTGATTATAAATTGCCCCAGACGAGATATAAGTAGCGAGCGCGCCGGTGCCTTGATTCGAGGCCATGACCACGTCGGGCGTGGAGGCGGAGTCGCGATAAGCCAAGGTGTAGCGACCGATCTTGGCCGGGAGGTAGAGATCGGTGAACTCGGAAGTGGGCGCGGGGTATTTCTTGAACCACCAGACGGTTAGACTAGAAGCGCCACCGGGCAGTGCGTTGACCGGGATGATAGCACCTTGCTCGGCCTCGGCTACGCCATTGGCGAACGGATCAACATAGGCATTGGTTGAATAATAGGTGCCGGCTGCGATGTAGCCCGCGAGGGTGTTGATGGCTGCGGGCGGATTGATGCGTTCCCCGACGTAAGCGGTGCCGGTCACTGCGGCGGTGCCATCGCCTTCTTGATAATCAGTGCGGCCGTCTGCTTGGGTCATCAGAGGCACATACCAAACGCCACCGTTACTACCGGTGAACTTGAGCAAGGAGCGGTTCAGCAAATCCACTTCCCCATTGAAGTTAACCAGCAGGCGTTGCGTGTTGGTATCGACCACGGCATCGCCTTGGCTGGAGTCCTGATAAACGATTTGGGGGATCTTGCCGCCGAGGAAGGCGAGGCCGGTGCCGTCGGCATCGGAGCTGCCATCGGTGCTCACGGTGTAATGAGCGAAGCGCGTGATATCCGCGGGCCAGACCTGCAAGTATTTGTTCAGGTAAACCGGCCAGTTTATCAAACTCTTCAGCGCGGCGGTGGCGCCGCTGGCGGGCTTGGCGATCGTTTGGGGTGAGAGCCAATAAAAAATCTCACGATCTTCGATATCGTTCTCCCTTTCGGCGTAGTAGGCCAGTGAGCCGTCGGGCAAGGGATTCGAGCTGTAGTAATTAACCGAATTGCTGGAATTGGTGACGGGAGAGGCGACCAGCGTCTCGTCGAGGTCGAAGGAGGCACCATCGTAGCCGCGTAGGCGCGAGCCAAGGTCGATGGTGGCGGTGCTGGGACGCAAGGTCTGTTGCACACTAAGAATATCGAGGCCGAGGAACTCGTGCGTGCCATCTTCGCGCAGGGCGCCGAGGTATTCTACGAGGATGCGACCGGTGACATTGTAGGCATGGAGGCGGCGGGTGCCGCCCGTGGTATCAAACCATAAGGTGCGCAATTCGGCCGAATCGGGATCGGGAATAGGTGCGCCCGAGACCACATACTCTGTGGCTACTTTGGCGGGGAAGACGTTACTGAAGACCGGGTTTAGCGTCTCGATGACGCCGGAGGGTATTTCCACTTGGGGCCCGTTGAAACTGCGTTCGGTCCAGTAGAGATTGCGGACTGGGGTGGTGGTGGCGGAAGAAACCGCAAACCGCTCCTTGTAAAATATATAACTATTAGTCGCAGCATCTGGCACGCTGGATCGCCAGGTAATCTCGACCGTGCCCGGAGTATTGGCAAAGACCTTCTGGGCATGGGGGCTATAATAATAGCTCGGCAAGGTGGTGCCAGACAAGGCGGCGATAGTTGCAGCCTCTCCAGTGTGATAATCGGTAGCGGCGGCACCTGAAGGATTGGATAAGACCTCCCCGGCTGCCACTGGCTGCGCCCGCCAAAAATCGGCGGCGCTGGTATCTTTGACCGTGCCGGCGTTATTGAGGATGGAACTGGGCGGCGTGATGACATCGCCATAGAAGAAGCGAGGCACACCCGACGCAAAGGTAGTGCCAACGCTGGAACGGGTGAGCTTTATACCCGAGGTCGAGCTCGTTGGATAACCACTGGAAACCGGACCAGAAGTAGCCGAGGTCTCGACCACATTGGCAAATTGGGGAGTAATCGTGGGGTCACCCGTGGGCGGCAGATTAGGACCAACCGGAGTATAATGATTCGGGACGGTGCTGAGGCGATTGTTAGCGCCTGTCTTTACTTCATACTGGGCACGTAGCACAGGCGTAAAGATGAAGCACGCGCACAGCATGGACCCCAGCCACGCGCGCAACGCGACCCGCCCCGGGTTTTTATATATCCGGTCCATGATGATAAAAAATTGACCTTAACGGGTTACTTGGCGGCGGTGAGCAATTTCTCTAGGACCGCGAGACGGGCCTCGAGTGCGGCGATCTGGGCGTCCTTGGCAGCGAGCGCGGCGCGCAGTGCATCCACTTGGTCGTCGGTGCGGGCGGCGAGTTCTTGCAGCGCTTTGCTCGCGATGGTGGCGAACTCGGTGTAGGCGACGGTCTTATAAGGTTGATCCTGACCTTGGAGCTGTTGCTCACCAACAAGCTGAGGGAAAAGCGGCTCTAGCTCCTGCGCGATCACGCCGAAGGAAAGGGGCCCGGTGCCGTCGGTGTCCTTCCAATGAAAACGGCGGAAGCGGACCTGCAACAGGCGGTCGAGCATGGGCTCGGCATCGACGATGTCCTTTTTCAGGCGGACGTCGGAGTTGAAATCCCAATTTGAATCGCCATCATAAACGGCATTACGCCACTGGCCACCGGCCTGGGATCCATTGTAAAGGGAGAGGACAAGACTTCTACCGCTGTTGTAGATGGCGGATTGTGCCTCGCTGTTACTTGTGCGAAAGCCAACGCTAGTGCCGGCATTGATCCAGCCGTCGCTGGCAATGCCGCCGCGCCAAGTTCCGTTTTGATAGAACCAAATGGGCTCGTTGCCATCATCTCCGGTTTGTATAATCAGTTCGCCTGCATTATCGCCGCCCTGACCGTAGATCTTCCAATAATCGCTGTTTCCCATGACACCAACAATACCGGTAGAGCCTGAATCGAATCTCAACCAACCGCTATTGATCGTTAACTTTTCGCCGGGACTGCTCGTGCCGATGCCGACATTACCGTTGCCCTTCACGCGCATGCGCTCGGTGAAGCTAGCGGAAGAACCGTAACCGAAGGCAACGTCGGCGCCGGAGCTGTCTGAGTGAATCTGCAACAAGGCGGGTTGGATGCCGAAACCATAATGCGAGGTAGACTGGCCGGATAACGATATCTTGTCGCCCACCCCGTCCGCGAAGCTGAGCGGGTAGCCCGGGTTGGTCTGACCGATGCCGACGTTGCCGGCGCTTGTGATGGTTAGCCTTGGGTTGGTGGCGAGAGAGGACCAGGAATTGCTGATCTTGAATTTCTGACTGTCGGCGTTGTCGATGCCCATGGACCAGCCGTTCACCCCGTTCACGTCCATCGAGAAGAAGGGGTTGCCAGCAGAGGCACCGGCGGTGCGAACGTTGACAATGGCATTTTGATTGGCGGAATTAGTGGGATTAAAAACGTAGAGGCCGTTGCTATCGGGCGAAGTGCTACCGGTAGCCGTGACATGCAAAGGTGCATTCGGGGCGGAAGTGCCTACGCCCACGTTGCCCGAACTACGGTAAACGCTGCCGCCGTTAACGCTCCAGAGACCGATCGAGCCGGTATCGATCTTGGCAGCCGTCACTGCGTTGTTGGCAAGGTCAGCCGTGGCGATAGTTGAATCAGCGATCTTGGCACTGGTAACGCCTGCATCGGCAATCTTACCAGTCGTGATATTGGAATCGGCGATCATCGCGGTGGTGACGGCGCCAGAGGCGACCGACTCGGCGACGGTGGCGCGAAGGGCGTAGGCGCCGGCCACAAGTTGCTGGCGGGGGGAGATCTCGGCGTCGGTGGTGCTGGGGTTGCCGTCATCGACGGTCACGCCGAGGTAGAAGCTGACTCCGGCGGTGTTGGTCGAAGCATTGAGGATATCAGGCAGTTTCTTGTAAGGGGTAGGCGCAGGCGAGCTGGGGCCGGTGAGGCCGGAGATGCCGGTGCCATTACCGATCAGCACGCTGAACTCGCCGCCAGAGATGGTGACCGTCTGGGTCTCGGCCCAAACGGGCGTGCCGCCGGACGAGGCATTGTAGAGCTGGAACTTCACCGCCCGGTTAGCGGGGGTTGAGGCGCCGATGAGGTTACCGGCGGAATCGGTGACGCGGCCTTGGTAGCTCAACAATGCAGGCACGGTGGCGGTCTGGGCCAGCCCTGCGGTGACGCCGAACAGCGAAAGGAATGCAGCGAGGAGTTTCGATTTCATAAGATTTTAATAACGATTGTTTAAAAAATGATCACGGGGTGGTAAGATCGAGGTCCGCGATCTCGGAGATGCGGCGCATGGCGAAGGTGCCGGAGACGGAAAGGGTGACTTTATTCAAGCCGGTCAGGGTCTCGGAATAATTTCCACCGAGCACGGTGGTGCCCCAGCCGGAGACTTTGGACCCATCAGGTGGGCTCGAGGTGAAGCTAAACGTGCAGGCGCGCACGACGGTGTAGCTCTCCTTGCCCGCACCAAGATTTGTCTTGAAGCGTGCATCTAGATTATCGTGGTCAGGATGATAGGTATGAACGAAGGGATTCACCGGATCGTTGTAACTGTGGGTGATATTCCAAAGCACCGAGGAACCGGCCAAAAAAGTGGCCGGACTGACAGTGGCCGTGATAGTCGGTGAACCCGCCGGCATCATAGGCATGTAAAAACGCATCGGCTTCACATCCGAAGCACTCGCCCCAAGCACACGGGCTTCGGTGACGGCGAGACCGAGCGGATTACCGGACGTAACAAGGCGCCCGGAAAAGGCCTGGCGGAGCAGTCGGGCGTTTCCAGCGCTATCTAGATGCATGAGGACATAGAGCGGGAAAGGCCGGGTGGTGTAGGAGCCAGAGCCCTGCTGGGTGCTTACGACTTGAGAAACATTGACTTGCCCGATCCAAAGCCCAGCGGCCGTAGCCGGTTGCACGCTGACCGGCAAGCGGACGTCGGTTAGCCCGGCGGAGTCCTTGATACGCAGAATGGAAGCGTAGAAATCAGATGATGTCGTCGAAAGGGTTGCACGGTTAACGCCGAAATCGAGGTTGGCGCGCCCGCCGGCCGCCAAGGTCACGGTGTAGGCCGGCGCAGAACCGGTGGAGGGCACCGGCGTCTCGTCGTAGCTGTTGGTTGTGCTGTTGAATACCCGCTTGGTGAGAGGCACTGCGCCGCGGATGGCGGGTTGCCCGGTAGGGGCAGCCTCAGAGCTATCGAGCGAGATGGTAAGGGTGACACTGCTGGTGGAGCGATTCGTCACGCCCACGGTCAGCGCGGAAAACGTGCGGCCAAAGAGGAGCCCACCCGAGCCGGGCACCTCGTATTCGACGGCGCCGGTGAAGCTGCTCACGGTGGCGAGGTTGATCCAGTAAGCCTTGTCCGGATCGAGCCGCTCGGTGGTGTTGACGACCTGGAGGGGGTTGGAGGAGCTCAAGGGGCCGCCAATGTATTTGTAAATCTTGGTGCCGCTAGGCAGGCCGGTGGTGCTGCCGTTGATAAAGCTGG
The DNA here is from genome assembly GCA_010027235.1 of bacterium. Lineage (GTDB taxonomy): Bacteria > Verrucomicrobiota > Verrucomicrobiia > Opitutales > Opitutaceae > IMCC26134_A. Next base: position 3,740 of record RGVP01000090.1, on the reverse strand, counting down.
CGAAATAATTACTCAAAACCGGCCAAGATGAACTGGTTCCAGCGGATGGGAAGCCCATGAAATTCGAACCGGAGATCAACCAGGTGTTGGCCGGAGAACGCGCCTGCTGCTTGATCGTGATACTCGTGGCGGAGGAACCGGAATTATTGATCAGGTAGGCCGAGTTGGCGACCATGCGCTGCAAAACCTGCTCGGTGGCATCATTGCGCTTCCAAACGGTCCACTCCTCGCTGTTGGTCGTCGGCGTGGAAGGACTGTCGGAAAACTGGACCTTGTCGGGGTTGGGATTCCAGCGCCACACCTCGGTGATGTTGGTATTCGACGCGAAAAGCTCCGCCACGGTCGTATAGGACGCGTCACCTTGCAACCAGATGCCGTTCCAGCCCGCCGCAAGCGAGTAGAAGGAAGCAAGGACGTTTCATCGGACGTTGAGGCGGTAGAAGGTTTTCGCCTCGGTGGCGTCGCGTGGGATGGAGCCGTTGACTATACCCACACCGGTGGCGGTGTAGGCGCTAGCGGGCACAGTCGAAGTGCCAGCGGTAAATGCCGCCGGCGTCCAGGTCTGCAGGTCGGTGCTCTTTTCCAGTTGGTAAACCTTGCTGGTGATGGTAAAAAACTCGAAATCCGACTGGGTCTCAGTCGCGCGAGTAATCTTGAGGTAGAAGGTTTCGGTTGAGTCGGCGGCGTAGGTGCCGGCGATGTATTCGGTCAGGTTTTTTATGCCGTCACCATCGAGATCGCCCGAAGGAGTGACCAAGGCCAGATTGGTGGTAGGCAGGCCCGCACGGTAGAGCTGCAATTCTTCCCAAGCATCCGGCAGACTATCCAGATCGGAATCCGCGCCGAGCGTAAGATCTAGCCGGCGCCGATCGGCGGGATTGCCGACGGTGGGAGGGGTCTTCACTTCGATCGGATAATAAAGCACCCCGCCAATATCCACAGCTAGAGTGTAAACCGCACCGGCAGAAACAGTTGCCGATGAATACGCACTCGTTCCGCTCCGCAACATATCCAGCCGCATGCGGATCTGGTAAGTGTAGCTCGACCCGCTCGCGCCTATGAGGGGGTAGCGGGCGACTTCTTTGCCGCCAAAGTAAAAGACCACCGTTCCGGCACCCGGAGGAATCAAGTATCCAAACTCATCCCGCACATCGCCATAAATCGAATAATGAGGGGCAGGCGGAAAGGCGATCAACGACGCTCCCGACCCCAGAAATCCCAGCGCACCCGCCGCAGCAAACCACACTGCCCTAGCCCGGGCCCGAGGCCCACCCCAATTAAGGCCCGAGGAGCGTGAAGGGATAACGGTGATCATGTTGGTTGTGGTTGGAAAAACCCAGAAGGGTGAGGAAGATACGATTAAACCTTACAATAACGGGTAAACTAAAATAAAGCCTTAGATTATGCAAAATAATGCAATACAAATGACATCTACCGCGGACTAGGCATTTGCCAGTGTGGAGTCACCTTTGACCCAACACGTTACTATTGTAATAAAAATGTAAAACAATACCCGCACTACGCCGCCCAGAAGGCCTCTACCATACCCCGCTCAAATAATCCCGTCTTACCCTGATGTATCCAGCCGTATTCTTGGATCCCGTTGAAAACTAAAGGCAGGAACCAGAGCCAGTTCATACTGTCTGAACGTCCTTGCCGTGCGCACAGGTGACCGTAACCGCACAGTCGAGCGATTCTTTCTTCGCGCGTAACCTACCCAGTCACGTCAAATTTTCTTGGTTCGTGACCGTTCGCAGCACCCTTCCCCCTTCATGCTCCGCCTGCTACTCGCCCCGATCCTTGCCCTCGCCGTGATGACAGCCGGAGGCGCGGCGCCTATCGACCGTCAGGCCGTGGTTACCCGCCACAACGTCCACAACACCCGGATCGATCCCGAAAGCGCCCTGACGATCGGTAATGGCGACTTCGCCCTTACCGTGGACGTCACCGGCCTCCAAGGTCTTGAACGCATCTACCTCGACAACGGCCTCCCCCTCGAAACCCGCGCCACCTGGTCCTGGCATGAGTTTTCCAATACCGAGGGCTACACCCTCGCCGACGCCTCCGGCCCCATCGATTTCCACGGGCGCAAAATCCTCTACCCGATCCGCCAAAACACCCCCGCCGGGCGCTACTTCCGCGAAAACCCCCAGCCGATGCCGCTTGGCCAGTTATCGTTCACCCTTTTCGGCGAACCCCTCCGCACTGAAGACATCGCCGGCGTCGACCAGACTCTCGACCTCTGGACCGGGGTCGTGACCAGTCGCCTGCTCGTGCGCGGCGAACCACTCGAGGTCCTCACCACCGCCCACGGTTCCGCCGCCGTCGTAGGGGTCGAGGCCCGCTCCCCGCTCATCGCCCGCGGCGACCTCCAAGTGCGGCTGCGTTTCCCCTACGCCTACCGCACCTCCATCGCCCACAAACCGCCGTTCATCTGGGAACAACCGGATAAACACACGACCACCCTGAACCCTATCGCGCCCGATCGCGCCCGCCTCGACCGCGTGAGCGACACCACCCGCTACACGACGGACCTGCGCTGGACCTCGCCGGCCACCCTCGTCGAGGCCGCCCCGCACGACTTCCGCCTGCGCGCGACCGAGGGCGATACCCTCGCCTTCACTTGCGCCTTTGCCGACGCGACCAACCCCGCGCCCGCCGAAAGTTTTACCACCACGCGGGCCTCCTCGGCCGAAGCCTGGCGCACCTACTGGACCGAAGGCGGCCTCGTCGATCTCTCCACCGCCACCGATCCGCGCGCCAAGGAGCTCGAGCGCCGCATCCTGCTCTCGCTCTACCTGATGCGTGTGAACTACGCCGGCGCCTTCCCGCCCGCCGAGACCGGCCTTCAGCACCTGAGCTGGTTCGGCAAACACAACTCCGAAGTCTACTTTCTCCACGCCGCCCAGTTCTACCAATGGGGCCACGTCGATCTTCTCGAAAAAGGCCTCGCTTGGTATCGCCGCATCCTGCCGCTCGGCGTCGCCCAGGCCCGGGCCGAGGGCTTCACCGGCGTGCGCTGGCCCAAGATGTCCGGCCTCGACGGCCGCCCCTCCCCCGGCGGCATCAACCCCTACATTATCTGGAACCAGCCCAACCCCATCTACCTCGCCGAGTTAGTCTATCGCGCCAAACCCACCCCCGCCACCCTCGCGCTCTACCACGACCTGGTTTTTGAATCGGCGAACTTCCTCGCCTCCTTCGCCCACCGCGACTCCGACACCGGCATCTACCACCTCGGCCCGCCGCTAAAAAACGTCACCGAAAGCACCCACCCCGAACTCGTTCGCAACCCAACCTTCGAGGTCGCCTTTTGGCACTACGGCCTCGCCCTTGCCCAGCAATGGCGCGAACGCCTCGGCCTCCCACCCGAACCGCTCTGGGCTGACGTTATTGCACACCTCGCCCCCCTGCCCACCACGCCCGGCCCGGACGGCCCGCTCTACCTCGAGATCGAGGGCGTAGAGGATATCTTCGCGCCCGGTAAACGCGGCATCCCCACCTCCATGCTCCTCGCGCTCGGCTACCTCCCGGCCACCTCGAAGGTCGACGTCGCCACCGCTCGCCGCACCTTCCATTTGATCAACGAACGGAACGGCCTCGACCGCTGGCTGAGCTGGCTCGGGACGCTCGGAGACCTTGCGCGCCTGCGCGTGCTGCGGCTCCTCGAGCGCGAGGAGCTCGGCGTCGGCGAGCTGGCGCGCGCGCTGCAGCTGCCGCAGAGCACCGTCAGCCGGCAC
>RGVP01000089.1 GCA_010027235.1 bacterium | reverse complement strand
GGGGCGGCAGGCGGTGAGGAATCAGCCTTGGAGCATTTCGACCACGGCGGCGCGTTCCTCGACCAACTCTTTGTTGGTGAGGGCGATTTTTTCCCTGCAGAAATCGCACATTTCATAATCGGTGACGACCTCGTAGGCGCCGGGGGTGGTAGTCCGCACGGGCATGCCGGCCCAGACTTCGGGGTCAAAGCCGTAGAGTCCGTTGCTCTTGACCGCGACAGAGTGGATTTTGCCGGGCGTCATGAGATCACGCACGTGGTCCACGAGGGCGTTGGCGGCCGAGGCGGCGGAGGAGGCGCCGCGGGCGGCGATGATGGCCGCCCCGCGCTTGCCAACCGTCTCGAGGAAGGGGCCCTTCAGCCAAGAATGGTCGGTGATCACCTCGGTGGCCTTTTGCCCGCTGAGGGTGGCGTGGGTGAAGGCGGGGAACATGGTCGGGCTGTGGTTGCCGTAGATGAAAATGTTCTTCACGGCGGTGAGGTCTACACCGGCCTTTTTGGCGAGCTGGGTCTGGGCGCGGTTTTGGTCGAGGCGGACCATGGCGGTGAAGCGGTCAGGGGTTAGGCGCTTGGCCTGCGAGGCGGCGATCATGCAGTTCGTATTGGCGGGATTGCCCACTACGGCGACGCGCGCGTCGTCGGCTGCGACGCGGTCGATGATCTGGCCTTGGCCGATGAAAATCTTACCGTTGTCCTTGAGTAGATCGGCGCGCTCCATGCCGGGGCCGCGGGGTTTAGCGCCGACGAGGAGTGACCAGTTGGCTTCTTTGAAACCGACTTCGGGCTGGTCGGTCATCACGATGCCCTTGAGGAGCGGGAAAGCGCAATCATCGAGCTCCATGGCGACGCCTTCGAGGGCTTTCATGGCCTTTTCGACGGGGGCTTCGATGAGCTGGAGGATGACGGGGCGGTCAGCGCCGAACATCGCGCCGGAAGCGATGCGGAAGAGGAGGGCGTAGCCGATCTGGCCGGCGGCGCCGGTTACGGCGACGCGAATGGGGGAGGTGCTCATGGTGGGTAGGAGTAGAAGGGATTAGTCTAGGGAAAACTGCGCCGGCGAGGAGCCCGAGTTTTTTCTATGCCGCGTCAAAACAGCGCGGTCGAGGGTGATGGTTTAGGCGAAGCGCGCGGCGAGGCCGGCGTGGAGGTCGCGGACAAGTTTTTCGGTGGTCGACCAGTCGATACAGCCGTCGGTGATACTCACACCGTAGCGCAGGTTTTCTCTGGGAACGGGGAAGGTTTGATTACCGGCGTGGAGGTTGCTCTCGACCATGGCTCCCATGATGGAGGCATTACCGGCTTGAATCTGACTGACCAGAGATTGGATCACATCGGGCTGGAGTTCCGGTTTTTTGGCGGAGTTGTCGTGCGAGGCGTCGACTAAGATGGAGGCGGGAAGGCCGCTCTTGGCGAGGATCTGTTCGGCGTCGGCGATGTGGGTGGTAGAGAAATTCGGACCTTTTGCGCCGCCGCGCAGAACGAGGTGGCAGTCGCGGTTGCCGCTGGTGCGCACGGCGGCGGCAGAGGCATTCAAGTCGATGCCGAGAAAAGTCTGCGGCTGGGCGGCGGCCTTGATGGCGTTGATCGCGACGGTGAGGCCGCCGTCGGTGCCGTTTTTGAAGCCGATCGGCATGGATAGACCGGAGGCCAGTTGGCGGTGGGTTTGGGACTCGGTGGTGCGGGCGCCGATCGCGCCCCAGCATACGAGGTCGGCGATGTATTGCGGGGTAATGGGATCGAGGAACTCGGTTGCGGTGGGCAGGCCGAGGTCGAGCACTTCGAGCAGAAAGGCGCGGCTGAGGCGCAGGCCGGCGGCGATGTCGTGCGAACCGTCGAGGTGCGGATCCATAACGAGGCCCTTCCAGCCCACGGTGGTGCGGGGTTTCTCAAAATAGACGCGCATGACCACCATCACGCGGTCAGACACCTCGGCAGCGAGGGCGGCGAGGCGGCGGGCGTAGTCGCGGCCGGCATCGACGTCGTGGATTGAGCAGGGACCGATGATCAGAAGGAAGCGGCGGTCGTCGGTGAAAATGAGGCGCTGGATCTCGCGACGGGAGGCGGCGATGAAGTCGGCCTGAGCCTCGGTCTTCGGCAACTCGGCCAGAAGCTGGGCCGGAGTTGGAAGGGGGCGGGTCTCGACGACGTGGAGGTCGGAGGTCTTTTGCATGGCTTAAAGGGTCACCTTGTCAGGTGCTCAGCGTCGAGGGCAAGCCCGCGCGCGTGGCTGGGTAAATCACTCCTGCGGTGCGGCAATTCCTCCGGTGATATTACGGTCGCTTCGTGGCGGAATCTGGGAGGGCGAAGGGCGGTTTCTGGTCAGGTAGACTGGTCGAATCCGTAAAATAAGTTGCCCGGTCGCCTACCCCTAAGCGACCGGGCATTTGCTTTCTTAGTTACCCCAAAACTCCTGATTTAACAGGAGAAGTGAAAAAGTGATGTGGCTATGCATATGAGGCTCGACCTGTTCGTCAATAAAATCTCTCATTTTCTCTCAACATTTTTCGTTAAATGCTTTCAGATAGAAACTTAAATATTCCGTTCAAGCCTCTTTCGGGCCTATTGTCAGGGGTGCCGACGGCTTGGGTGCGGATAGGGGGGCCGGATGCGGCGACGTTTTTGCAGGGGCAATGCACTCAGGACCTACGTATGCTGCAATCGGGCGACACGGCGTTTGTGTTGTGGTTGAGCTTAAAAGGCAAAGTAATGGGGGAGAGTTTGGTGCTAAAGGCGGAGAGTGATGCGTGGTGGCTCTGGAGCGCGCACACGTCCGGCGCGGCCCTAGTGGAGCGTTTGGACGAGTTTGTGATCGCGGACGACGTGACCATAGTAGCCGGCGGGCTTGAGTGGACTCAACTGACCTTGGCGGGCGATGTGGGCGAGGCTTGGTTACGATTGGCGCGAGAGGGGCGCGTGCGGGTCTGGGACTGGGTGCGCCCAGCTGGGCTAGTCGCGCCGATTGAAGTGGAGTCGGCCATGCTCACGGAGGCGGCTTTGCGTATCGACCGTCTGGCGGTGGGGGTGCCGGCGATTCCCGCGGAATTTGGTCCCGGTGATTTACCCCAAGAGGCTGGTCTAGAGACGGTGGCGATTTCGTTTACTAAAGGTTGTTACCTCGGGCAGGAGGTCATGGCGCGGTTGCAGGCGATGGGGCAAGTGCGCCGGAGGCTGGTGCGGGTCGCGGGTCTAGGGCTGGCTCCGGCGGCGGGCGGAGAGTTGCTGCAGGCGGGCCGACGGGTGGGAGAGCTGCGTGCGGCAGAGCACTACGGGACGGGATGGCTCGGACTGGCGATGGTTAACCTGCTCGGCCTTGATAGGGCTGCGGAAATCTGCCTCGCCGGAGGTGGCGCGGTCTCCCTGGTCGATTATCCATGAACGAGCGCGAAACCCTTATCGATCTTTGCTCGCGCCTCGGTGCGCCGGCTGCGCAAGCAGGCTTGATGGCCGATCAACTGTTGAAGCGCTGCGCGCAACTGGCGGCGGAGCGCGGTTGGTCGCGGGAACGGGCGATGGAACACTTGCTCACGGTCTTGATCAAGGGCCGCAAGGGGGAGACCGTTCCGGGCTTTGAGGGTGGGCCACCGCCGACGGGAGGCGCGCCGACCGCTTAAGGAGGCCGTGCCCGCAAGGTTGGACAAAACCGACTCGCCAGCGTTTCGGCGGGGGATGAGCGTTGGCGTTTATCCTATCTGTTTTCCCATGAGCAAAGCCTCCCTTGTAGCCCGTTTTGAACAAATTTTCGGTCGCGCGCCTGCGCTGGTTACCCGCGCGCCCGGCCGTATCGAATTCATCGGCAACCACACCGATTATAACGGCGGCACCGTGCTCGGCGCCTCGATTGACCGTGGTGTCACGGTGGCGGTGGCGCCCCGGTCCAACGGCGTGCGGAATTTCCATAGCACTTATACCTCCGAGACGGTTTCTATGCCGGCGGGCAAACCGGAGCGTCAGGCGGGCGCGGCGGCGTGGACCAATTATCCGCTTGGCGTGCTGGCGGCGTTGCCGCACTTCGGGCTGCGCGTGCCAGAGGGCTTTGACTACCTCGCGGACTCCGATCTGCCGACTGGCGCGGGCTTGTCCTCGAGCGCGGCGATCGAGTTGGCCTCGGCGCTGGCATTTCTCGGTCTCACTGGTCAGGCGCCGGAGCGAGAGACCTTGGTGAAAATCGGCAAGCACGCGGAGAACCACTTTGTTGGCGTGCCCTGCGGCATCCTTGATCAAGGCGTGTCGGGTTTTGGCGAGGCAGGGAGATTGGTGTTCATCGACTGTGCGGGGCCGCGGTTTGCGACGGTGCCGATGCCCATCGGGGCGTCCTTCTGGATTTTCAACACTCACACTAAGCATGCTTTGGTGGACGGCCTCTATGCCGCTCGGCACCGCGAGTGCATGGCGGCGGCGGCGGCGCTGGGGGTGAAATGGCTGGTTGAGTTCTCGCCAGAGGCCTTGCTTGCGGCAGAGGCGAAGGTGGAGCCGACGGCGTTCAAGCGCGCGCGGCACGTAGTGGAGGAAATCGCGCGGGTCGATGCTTGCGTGAAGGCGCTGGAGGCCGGCGACCTCGGCGCGGTCGGCGCGTTGCTTACCTCCTCACATCGCAGTTCCCAGTATCTCTTTGAAAACAGCACGCCTGAACTGGATTTTCTAGTCGACGTGCTGTCGGCCGCGCCGGGTGTTTATGGCGCTCGGTTGACCGGCGGCGGTTTCGGTGGGGCGGTCATGGCGCTGGCCGGTCCCGGCTTCGGCGCGACCGAGGCCGAGGCGGTGGCGGCGGACTATGCCGCGAAATTCGGCGCCCGTCCGGACGTGCTGCCGATGAGCGTTGGGCCCGGCGCCACCGTGCTCTGAGCGGGGTTCGGGCGGGCGGGGCGGCGTGTTTTGGCTGCGATCGCTTCTCTGATGTCGCCGCGGCGCCTTTTTTTCTTCAATGGGTTGGTATGCAATCCTTCCTCCGCTCCTCGTTCCGGTTTCGTTCATTCGCTTTTGCCCTCTTCGCTCTCGTTTTGGGCTGCAGTCTACAGGCTGCACCCGGCACCTTGAAGAAGTTCACCGGCCGGATCGAAACGTGTGAGGCTATTTTACGTGAGATTCAGAGCGATCCCCAGCTGGCTATTCCGGCTGGTGTGCTGCGACAGGCCAAGGCCCTTGTCGTCGTAAACCAAGTCAAAGGAGGCCTCGTGCTCGGTCTGCAATACGGTTACGGTGTGGCCCTCGCCCGGCACGCCGATGGCAGCTGGAGTGTGCCGGTCTTTATCAAAGCTGGCGAAGCGAGCTTGGGTTTGCAGCTTGGTGCTCAGCGCATCGAGACCGTCTATGTCCTCAATGATGTAGCCACGGTCAGGAAGCTTTTCAATGGTCGCATGAACATCGGGGTCGATGCCCGGGCGGTGGCGGGACCGCGTCTTTACGAGGCTGAGAAGGTCAATGCCGACATGCTCGCTAACCCGGTCCTAGTTTATGGTCGTAATCGTGGTTACTACGCGGGGGCTACGGTGAAGACTGGTTGGCTGGATCGTGATGACCCAGCCAACTGGGATTATTACGAGACTCCTTACGTGCTGCCCGAGCTGCTTTATGGCGACTTCGTGAAAGCCCCGGCGGCGGTGCGGCCTTTGGTGGATTTTGTGACGTCTATCGCGCGTTAAGTGGTTCTTGCGACCCGCTGGAGCTGCGGAGTGGTTGCTTGAGTCCCTAGCAGCTTGGCCTTTTGTCGTGCTGAACGCACTCGAGGCTTGCCAATGCCGGTCTCGGTTGGAGCTTCACGTTCCTTTCTTTTCAGCGAACTTTTTGGCACGACTTTCTCCACGCCTGTCATGGCCAGTCTCCTCCGCAACCTTCTCGATCCCGCTCGCATCGTATTGACGATGCAATCGACCAAGCGCACCGCCGCCTTACACGAGGTGGCTCGCAGACTTGATGGGCATCCTTCGGTTAGTAATTACCCTGGCTTTTATCATGAGCTGCTCGCTCGGGATCGGCTCGACACCACTTGTCTGGGTAATGAGATCGCCTTGCCGCACGCACGCACGGAGCACGTGGGCGAACTGGTTTTGGCTATCGGGCGCAGCCGGGCCGGGGTGAATTTTGAAAAAGATAACCAACTCGTCCGGTTGCTCTTCGTCTTAGGCACGCCCAAGAGCAATCCGATGGGCTACCTCCAAGTGGTTTCGACCCTCTGCAAAATTTTTAAGGATCCGGCTAATCGCGAGGCCTTGCTCGCCGCCGAGACGCCTGAGGCGTTTGCCGAGGTTTTGCTCGTCGCCGAGGAAAAACTCTTCGCTCCCGCCTGAGCTTGGCGAACCTTGCCAGCCCCCGTCTTTCGGCTTCCGCCCGCCGCCGTCCCGAGCCTAGCTTCGCGCATCGCCCGAACGCCGCATGATCCAATCCTTCATTCTTAGTGACGGCAAAGTCGTCGGACGCGATCTAGAGCCCGAAGCTCTACGTCTTGTAAACGGCGACAAGGGCCTCGTGCTCTGGGTCAATCTCTCCGACCCAACACCTGAGGAGGCCAAGGCCGTGCTGGAGGGCGTATTCAACTTTCACCCGCTCGCGATCGAGGACTGTATTGCGCCCAGCTCTTTGCCCAAGATCGAAGACTATGAGGACTACCTCTTCATTGTGATGCATGCGGTGGACTTCAACCGCACTGACAAGTTCACCACCACCGAACTCAACCTCTTCCTCGGCCGTGAGTCGCTTGTCACTTTCCATCGCAACCCCCTCAAGTCGGTCGCGGCCGTGCTCGATCGTTGCGCCAAGGCCACCGGCATCGTAGCCCGCGGGCCCGATCGCCTCGCCCACCTTGTGCTCGATGCGTTGGTAGACAACTACAAGCCGGTGACGGACGGGTTTCGCCACGATTTGGACGAGATCGAAGCGGATGTGTTGGATGGTAACGCCGCCGACCTTACTGCCCGGTTGCTTGCGGTTCGCGCTGAGCTTAACACCCTCCGCGCCACCATCCGGCCGCAGCGCGAGGTCGCCGCCCGCTTGGCCCACGGCGAGACCAAGCTCCTGCGCCCGCTTATGCTCCCCTATTTCCGCGATTTACGGGACAACCTCGTGCGGATCGAGGAGACTGCGACCGCCCAGACTGATCAGTTATTGATCTCCTTCGACCTCTACCTCAGCCGATCTGACTTCGAGGCAAACCGCAGCATCAAAGCCCTCACTGCCCTCACTGCTGTCACCTTACCTGCTACCCTCGTCAGCACCTGGTATGGCATGAACTTCGCCCACATGCCCGAGTTGGAAGGACCTTGGGCCTACCCGATCGTCGGGCTGATCACGCTCGCGCTCACCTACCGCACCTACCGCTGGTGTCTGCGTAAGGGGCTGATTTGAGCCGAGAGCGACCCGCCCGATCATGATCACCACCCTCGTCTTCCGCGAAGGCCGCCACCATTTGCACAACCCGCCTGTGGACACGCTGGCGGCGCTGCGGGCCGAGCCAGGGGTTATGCTCTGGGTGGATCTCAGCGAGCCCACTTCAGAGGAGACGGCGGCGGTGCTGGAAAGAGTTTTTTCAGTGCATCCGGTCGTCATTGAAGACTGCACCACCGATTCGCCACTGCCCAAAATCGACGCCTTCGATGACTACCTCCACATCGTGGTGCACGCGGTCGATTACTCGAAGACGGACAAGTTTAGCACTACCGACCTCGATCTGATCTTGGGGAAAAACTTCCTCGTCACCTTCCACCGCCAGCCCCTGCGCCTCGTGCAACAGGTCCTGGAGCGGCATGGGCGGTCTGGGCATGGCGTGCAACCGGTGCGCGGGCCGGACCGCTTTGCCCACACTCTGCTCGACCAGTTGGTTGAGGCCTACAAACCGGCTCTCGAGGAACTGCGGGCCGATCTCGAGGCGATTGAGGAGGCGGTGCTCGGGGAGGCCGAGCCACACGAGTTGTTCCCGCAGGTGACGGCGCTGCGCAAGGATCTCGCTACCCTGCGTCAGATTGTGCGGCCACAGCGGGCGGTGGCGGTGGAGCTGGCCCAGGGCAAGCCGGGCTTTATCCGGCCGGTCATACTGCCCTACCTGCGCGATCTGGCGGAGGATTTTGCCCGCATCGAGAGTCAGGCTTCGGGGTGGGGCGACCAGTTGATCCTGAGCTTCAGGCTCTACCTGAAGCGCTCCACCAATCAAACTAACGAGGGTATTAAGATGCTCACTGGCCTGACCGCCCTGACCACGCCGCCGATTCTGATCGGCGGTTGGTTCGGTATGAACTTCCATTCCATGCCCGAATTGGTGCCGGTCTGGGCCTACCCGGTGGCGGCAGCGGCGACCTTCGGGTTTACGGCGGCGCTGTTTTTCTACCTCCGGCGCAGGCGGTGGCTGTAAACCGCGACAGGCCTGAGTAGCCATCGAAGCGTCCGGCTTGCACCAAACGCCGGGTCGAGCACGGTGCGGCCATGACCTTGCGCGGACTCATTTTTGACTTCGACGGACTCATTGTGGATACGGAAACGGCGACGCTCGACGCGTGGCGTGCGGTGCACCGCGAGGACGGGCTGGAGGGCGACCCGGCCGTCCTGCACCAGGTGGTTGGACATGCGGGTATCGACGCGGACCTTTGGGTGGCCTACCCGCCGGATAGGGACCGGGACCAGCTGGAGGCGCGATTCTTCGCGGCCACGCGCGCGGCCTGTCGCCTGGCCCCGGTGCTGCCCGGGGTGATTGATCTACTCGATGAGGCGGCCTCGGCGGGCTTGCGGCTGGCGGTGGCCTCGAACTCTTCGCACGGTCACGTAGAGGGGCATCTGGCGGCGCGGGGACTCCTCGGGCGTTTCGCGTCGGTGTCGTGCCGCGAGGATGTGGCCAGGCCCAAGCCCGCGCCGGACGTCTATCTGGCGGCGCTGGCGCGGCTCGGGCTCGCGGCGCACGAGGCGGTGGCCTTCGAGGATTCGTTGCCCGGCCACGCGGCGGCGGCGGCGGCGGGGCTGCGCGTCATGGTGGTGCCGAATCCCTCCACGGCGGGCGACCATTTCGCCCACGCGACGTGGCGGGTGGGGTCGATGGGCGAGGTCACATTGAAAAAGTTAGAACAACTCGTCCTGGCGCAGGAATTCGCGGCGGGCGGGGTCCAGGGTGCTGTGCTCCAGTAGCCAGCGCAGGGATTTATCGCCCCAGCCGGGCATTGCGGCGAGGCGAGCGAGGAGCAAGGCGCCGGCGAGGGCGTCGTAGAGCGCGGCGTGGTAGCGGCGGCGGTCGGGCGGGCAATGAATGGCCGCGTGGTCGTCGAGAGTTTCCTGCAGACCCTCGGCGGCGATCAGCGCGGCGAGTTTAACCGGCGTGTCGGCGGGGCGGGCCTGCGGGTAAAGGCGGCCGGTGTCGATCCACGGGCCCCAGTCGGTGGCGGCGTCGCTGGCGGCCGGGGTTTCTCGCGAAAAATCTGGCGCGGCGCGGGTGTAGGGCCAGACCGATTTGATCAGGGTATTCTCCGCTTGGGCGAAATGGGCCGCGAGCGGGCCGGTGGAGCGCAGGCCGGCGAAGTGGTTGAAATTATCTGCAAAGGGCGCGCAATCACTGAGGGTGGCGGGTTCGATTCCATGGATGGCAATATCTTCGGGCCGGACACGGCCGGTGGGCCGGCAGGTGCGACCGCTCGCCGCGACGATCTCCCCGGCGCGGAGCGACACCACTCCGTATTCGAGGATGCCTGATGCCGTTGAACCCTCGAAGTCGATGAAATGGATGAGTTGGTCTGGCCAGAAGGAGCCCACGGAAGACACGCAATACACCGGAGCCGCGGAACCCACGCTAAAAATTTTCCGTGTCTTTCCGTGTTTTCCGTGGGGAATAGCTTTATCTCTCCACCTACTTCATGGACCTCTCCATTTACCGTTCGTTTCTAAGCGACCTGGCCCTCGAGAGCGGCGACTTTATCCGGCCTTACTATGGCCGCGCGGACTTGGCGGTGGAGCGCAAGGGTGACGCCTCGCCGGTCACGGCGGCGGATCGGGGGGCGGAGTTGCTCCTGCGCCGGCGGATCGCGGACCGTTTCCCCGCCCACGGCATCATCGGCGAGGAATATGGCAACGAGCGCGCGGAGGCGGAGTTCACCTGGGTGCTCGACCCGATCGACGGCACCAAGAGTTTCATCTCGGCGGTCCCGCTTTGGGGCACGCTCATCGCCCTGTTGCACCGGGGCGAGCCGGTGCTGGGCTGCATCCACCAGCCCATTCTCGGGCAACTGCTGATCGGCGACGGCGTGTCCGCTACGCTCAACGGCGCGCCGGTGCGGTGCCGGGCGACGACGCGGGTGGAGGCGGCGACGATCTTGACCAGCGACCACCTGAACCTCGGCTGCTACCAGAATGGCCCTGCCTGCGACCGCTTGTTGGCGCGGGCGCGGTTGGCGCGGACCTGGGGGGATTGTTACGGCTACCTGCTGCTGGCCAGTGGTCATGCCGATGTGTGTCTAGACCCGATCATGAACCCGTGGGACATCGCCGCGCTCATACCGGTGGTGCG
>RGVP01000088.1 GCA_010027235.1 bacterium | reverse complement strand
GGCGGGGGGCGGTCAGGTGCGGAAACCATCCCGCCAAGCCTTGCCGCGTTCCAAACGGGCACGGATGGCGGCCCAATCGGAGCGCTCGAGGGCGAGACGGAAGGCGGAAAATTCCTCCTCCTGGCGGGTAAGGGCCTGAAGGACGGCGTCGCGGTTTTGTTGGAAAATCTCCACCCACATGGTGGCGTCCCCGGCGGCTATCCGGGTGGTGTCGCGCAGGCCGTTGCCGGCAAGATGTCGCCAGTCCCCGTCTTGGTTACCCAGAGTGCAGGCGAGGCTCGTGGCCACGGCTTGGGGGAGGTGACTGATGTGGGCGACGATTTCGTCGTGTTTGGCGGGTGCGGCTACGACGACCTTGGCGCCGAGGGCGCGCCAGAAGTTCTCCAACAGGAGAAGGGCCGCGCCTGGGGTGTTTTCAGCGGGGGTGACAAAGCAGACCCGTTGCTCGAACAAACCGGACAAACCATGTTCCCAGCCGGTTTTTTCCGATCCGGCCATCGGGTGGGAGCCGATGAAGCAGGCTCCGGGGGGCCGCGGGTGCTGCGCGGCGGCTGCACAAATGGGGCCCTTCACGCTGCCTACGTCGGTCACGATGGCGCCGGCGGCGAGGCCGGGGGCGATTTCTTGGTCGAGGGCGATAATCCGGTCTACAGGCGCGGCCAGCACGACCAGTGAAGCCTCGGCCACGGCGGCTATGGGGGTCTCGGCGACGGCATCTACCCAAGGCTGGCCGCGCAAGGCTTCGCGGACCTCGGGGCGGCGGGCCCACACGGTGATGCGGCCGGCCTGCCCGCGTTCCCGGGCGGCCCGGGCTACGGAAGAGCCGAGCAGGCCGGGGGCGAGGATGGCGAGGTGTTTGATCACAACAGGCCTACGGTGAAAGCGGCGCGCGTCTTGTCCAGCCTGCGGGTGGTGGCGCTCCGGACCGGAAGGACGAGGATAAACCGGCCAATTATTGCATTTCTCTTCGCGCCTCCTTTTATCGCAAGATTACTCTATGTTATCCTATCGCCAGCGCGAGAAGCTTTCAGATTTATGGACCGCCTCGCGGTCTGCGATTTTTATTGGCCTTGGCGTGATCCTCTTGGTGGGCCTCTGGTATGTGCTCGCCACTTCCGGTCCCGGACGGGCGGTCAAGGAGGTGCCCAAGGAGATTATATCGGCGGCGGATCCGGTCTTGTTGAAAAAAATCGCGGATGTGGCTGATTTGGAGACGCGCTACAAAGGTCTCACCGCGGCGGACATTATTTCTGATGAGGCGTTGCTGGTGTTGGCCGAGGCGGTGGCGAAGCAGCGGGAGATCGCCCGTTCACCGGTGCATGGCGATTATGCTCAGCAGCAAAACTTGGAGCGGTTGGAGAGCGAATACGATGCGTTGCGGGCCAAGCGTGCGCTTGGCACCATCGAGCAGCGTATCAAGGACGGCGATGACGACGTAAAGGCGCTGCGTTTGACGGAAGCCGAGGCGGCCTATGCGGAGGCGCTACAACTCCAACGCGCGGTCAATACCGGGGCGGCTCCTTCGCGTTTCAAAAACTACGTGCGCGAGGCCGAGATCGAGAAGTCGCTGACCGCACTGCAGGTTTATCCGCTCAACCAAGAAAAGGAGCGCGCCTTGGAAAAGGCCCGCGAAGCGGTGAAAGAGCAGCGCTGGGCGGATGCCCTTGCCGGCTACACTTCGGCGCGCGATGCCCTTGACCGGATCAATCGCGAATTTGGCGCGACGCGTTTTGCCGACCTCGCCGGCTTCGACCGGATCGAGGCAGAAATCGCCACCCTCAACGCCGCCAGCATTGTCAAGGAACTCGACGCAAAGGAGGCGGAGGGTGACCTCGCTGACCGTTCGGGCGACAATAAGGCCGCCGCGGCCCTCTACCTCGAGGCCCTGACCCGTCAGCAGCAGGTTAATCTGCTTTTTGCCCGCAGTCGGTTCGTCTCGTCCAAGCGCATCGAGGTTCTGGAAACCAAGCTCCAGACCGCGCGCTCCCAGCCTATCGCGGTCGAGCTCACCCGCCTGGAGCGTTCGATCAGCGCTGATTTGCGGCGCCGCCGTCTCGTCTCCGCCGATCAGGCTCTGCCCCGTGCGCTAGAATTAACCGAGCGGTTGGAGAAGGACTTTCCCCGCAGTAACTACGTCGATGGCGCGCTGCGGATCAAGTTAAGCTACCTCGGTTTGAAGCGGGCCGAGATCAAGGGGGTCCAGGACAAGGTGTTTGACCGTTTGCTGCCTTTGATCGGGGTGAATGACCGGTTGATGCTGGCGAGTGAAATGCCGCAGGATATTTATGAGACGGTCATGAACACGAACCCCAGTCGTAATCCGGGCCGCAGCATGCCGGTGGATTCGGTGAATTGGGCCGACGCCCAGGAGTTCTGCACCCGCTTGGGCTGGATCATGGGCGCTAAGGTTCGCCTGCCCACTGAGTCCGAGCATCGTGGGGCGCTGGCGGACAACCCCGGTGAAGTGCGCAGCTCTGCAGGTGAAGGCAAGGTCGGCACCACGGACGGCGGGCGGGCCAATCCCAACGGCTATCGCGACCTGGTGGGCAACCTCGCGGAGTGGCTAGATGCCGATCCCGTCTTCGACCGCGCCATGCTGGCGGGCGGAAGTAATTTGGATTCTCCCGAGGCGCTGGCGAAGTTTGTTCTCGAATCGCGTGCCAAGGTGGACCGCGCCCGCCACATCGGTTTCCGCGTGGTGATGGAGCTGCCTGCCGACCGCTAATACGGTTCAGAGCCCGAGCGCGGCGGCTTGGCGTTCGAAGCGGGCGAGGGCACGGGCGGCGTCGGGATGGTCGATACCGACCAGGCGCCAGTCCCAAGGTTTCCAGGAGTTGCGTCGCCACTTGAAAACGGCGGGTGTGGGCGTGGCGGCGGAGACTTCGACGATGGCGCGGGCGACGGAGCTGCCTTGGCCGCGGAAGCGGATGAGGGCCCGAGTGGTCGCGCTTTGTTTTGAGGGATCGAGGCTGAGTTCGGATTGTTCCCGGCAGACGGTGCAGGTCGCGAACTGGCCGCGGATCTCGGCGGCGAGGCGGAGGGTTGCGGCGCGATCATGGCCGAGGGACGGCCCGTAATCGGCGCCGAAGAGGCGCTCAAGCTTGGCCGCGTCGTTGTCCTCGATCGCTTCTAGCAGGTGGTCGAAGCTGCGTTCGACTCCGCGCGCCGGGCTAAGCCAAGGCAGGGCGATAATCAGCGTCACTAACACCCCGAGGGCGCCGAGCGTGAGGAGCACCGGGCGGGCAGGGAGAGGCATGGACCGGGAGAGCCTTAGCCTAGCGGAAGGCGGCCCACACGCGTTGCACGTCGTCGTTGTCCTCTAGGGCGTGGAGAAACTCGCCGACTTCGGTGCGCTCGGCCTCGCCGAGCTCGGGGTAGGTCTTGGCGAGGTAGCCCATTTCTGAGGTAATGACGGTCCAGCCGTTGGCCTTCAGCCACTCGGAGACGGTGTGGATCGAGGTGCGCTCGCAGAGGAAACGCGCACCGGATGCGCCCTCGGCAGGAATGTCGTCGTTCTCGGCGTGGGTGAGGGGGGCGAAGTCGTTTGCGCCGGCCTCGATCGCGGCGGCCTCGAGGTCAGGGCTGGCGGCGGGGGTGTAGGCCTCGACGATCCCGGCGTGGTCGAACAAAAATTTATTCGAGCCGGTGGTGCCGAGAATACCCTTTTTGAAAAGCACACGCATCTCGGGGGCGAGGCGCTGGACGTTGTCGGTGTAGCACTCGACCACGACGGGGATTTTGTGCGGGGCGTAGCCGTCGAATGTGACGTGGGTGAGCTCGCTCTTTTCGCCCCCGGTGCCGGCGCCCTTGTGGATGGCGCGTTCGATCACGTCGCGGGTTACGGAGGCCTTTTTGGCCTTGTCGACGGCGGCGAAGAGCCGGGCGTTAGCGGCGAGGTCGCCTCCGCCTAGTTTGGCGGCGACGGTGATTTCTTTGACCAGCTTGCCGACCAGCTGACCCTTCCGGTTGTTAACGACGGCGCGTTTCGCGTGTAGCCATTGGCGTCCCATAAGAGGGCTACACTAGGCGGGCGCAGGGCAGAGAGGCGACGGAATTTTTAAGGTAAAGACCGAACCGGCGAGCCGACGGATTTCGGCGGATAGCGCCGGTTTTTTAGGACCACAGACCCACGACAAAGCCTTGGGCGGCCTTTACCGCGACCACGGCCAGGTTTTTGGCGGCATGGGCGGTGAAGCAGGGCAGCAGGGAACCGTTCTTATTCCAGGGACCGAAACGGCACGCGTAGAACCATAGCGATCCGATGAACAGGCAGCCGGTGCTGAACCAGGCTTTGAGGTCAAAATGCCAGGTCAGGGCGCCATCTTCCCACTTCCACAGGTGGGGGTGGGCCAGGGCGAAGGCCACCGACGCGCCGGCCGCGCCCCAGAGCAGGGCAGCCCGCCCTTTGCCCTCAACCACGAGGTAGCCGCGGAAAACCAGTTCCTCGATGATCGCGGCGGCGAAGACGGAGTAGAGTGCAAACAGCCAGGTGATCTCGGTTTGCTCCCCGGCGACGCCGAGCCGCAGCTCGCCCCAAGTTTCCACCGCGACGAGCAGGACCGCTCCCAGCACTCCGATCGCAATCGCACGGCTGGTCGCCGGGAGGGCACCGGGCAGGAGGCTGGACGGCGCGCCCTTGGCCGCCCGGTTAGCCACCAGGTCGGCCCGCCAGAGCCACGCGAAATAGCCGGCCACGCCGAGACCAATCAGGAGAAACACGGGGTCATTCATCCCCCGAGCGAAACGAACGCGGCGGCGCGTGCAACAGCGCTCCACGGGGGGATTGGCAGATTAGTGTGGAGGTCTTGCCGAAACGGTCGCCCGGTTCCAACGTGGCAAACTGATCTCCGCCATGAGCATGACCTACGCCCTTTCCCGTTTTCAAACCATCCGTCGGCGCACCCGTGAAGTGAAGGTCGGCAACGTGGGGGTGGGCGGTGCGAATCCCATCCGTGTGCAGTCGATGACGACCAGCGATACGCAGGACGTCGCTGCGACGGTCCGGCAGGCCATTGCGCTGGCCGAGGTGGGCTGCGAAATCGTGCGTGTGACCGCGCCTAACGTGCAGGCTGCGCGCTGCCTGAAGCCCATTCGCGAGCAATTCAGCGCCGCCGGCTTCGCCCACGTGCCGCTGGTGGCCGACATTCACTTTCTCCCCTCCGCCGCCATGGAGGCGGTCGAGCACGTGGAGAAAATCCGCATCAACCCGGGCAACTACGCGGATAAAAAGAAATTCGCGGTCCGCGAATACTCCGACGGCGATTATGATGCCGAGCTGGATCGTATCCGCGAGGCGGTGACGCCCCTGATCCTGCGTTGCAAGCAGCTCGGCCGCGCCCTGCGCATCGGCACCAACCACGGTTCGCTCAGCGACCGCATCATGAACCGCTACGGCGACACCCCGCTCGGCATGGTGGAGAGCGCGCTGGAGTTTCTCCGCATCTGCCGTGGGCTGGGTTACGAGGACATCGTCCTCTCGATGAAGGCCTCAAACCCCAAGGTCATGATCCAAGCCTACCGTCTGCTGGTCGCGCGCATGGAGGCCGAGGCGATGGACTATCCGCTGCATCTCGGCGTGACTGAAGCGGGCGACGGCGAGGACGGGCGCATCAAGTCCGCCATCGGCATCGGTTCGCTGCTCTGTGACGGGCTGGGCGATACCATTCGCGTGTCTTTGACCGAGGACAGTGTCTACGAGATCCCGGTCGCCCAGGCCCTTGTGCGCAAGGCCATGGCCGGTTGGGGCAACGCGAGTGCGGGTGGCGGCGCGCCGGACCGGGTGGATCCTTTTGTCTATACGCGCCGCGCCACGACTGCGCTTCCCCTCGGGGCGGGTTGGCCGGTTGGTGGCGAGACGCCACCGCGGGTGATAACGCGGCTGGGCGGTCCTCACGAGATCGCCGGAGTGGCGGCACGTTTCGTCGGGGTGCGGCTGGCGGACACGCCGATGGAAGGGCTCCTGGTGCCGGTGCGCGACGCTGCTGAGTTGGCCGTGGCGGCCAGCGCCGCCTGGCCGTTGGGGGTGGTCGGGATTTTGGAATTGGCGGCGGATTTACCGGCGGCGGCTTTGGTGGCGTTGCGACCGGCTGGGCCGCTGATTTTCACGCGGGCCTTTGGGGGCTCGGTAGACGAAGCGGGCGCGCTGGCGGGTTTTGCCAAATGGGCCCGGGCGGGCGGTCACGCCCTGGCGGTTGCGACCACTGCGGAGGCCTTGGCGGGGGCGGCGCTGGGCGACACGGTGCGGCAGCTTGGCGACGCGGGCTTGTTGTTCACCCTCGACGACCGCGCGCCCGATGCAGTGGGGCGGCATGCGGTCGGTCGTTACCGGGCGCTGGCCGAGGCGCTGGCGGGGCTGGGCTCGCGGGCGCCGCTTTGGATCCGGGCGACGGCGGCCACGCAGGTCGCGCCCGCGCCGGACTTTTTATCGCGTTTGCTTGATGCCTCGGTGCTGGCGGGGGCCTTGCTCTGTGACGGGCTGGGCGATCTCGTGAGTGTAGAGACGGAGGTCGATCCGGCGCGGGCCTTGAAGCTCGCCTACAACGTCCTCCAAGGGGCGGGCACCCGCAGCACCAAAACCGAGTTTGTGGCGTGTCCGAGTTGCGGGCGGACCCTCTTTGATTTGCAGACTACGACACAACGTATCCGGGCCCGAACCGGGCATTTGAAAGGCGTAAAGCTCGCCATTATGGGCTGCATCGTGAACGGGCCGGGCGAGATGGCCGACGCCGATTTCGGCTACGTCGGCGGGGCGCCGGGCAAGATCAACCTCTACGTGGGCAAACAGTGCGTGCAATATAACTTGCCGCAGGCCGAGGCGGACGACCGCCTGGTTGCGCTGATCAAGGAGCACGGCAAATGGGTCGAGCCTCCTGCCGAGGGGGCGGTCAGGTAGACTCAGCGCGTGAGTTGGTAGAGGGCGTAGCCGGCGAACAGATTGGGAGCGAATACGCAGGGGCTTTTCCAGTCTCCACGCAGGTGGGCGCGCCGGGCTACGCGGTAGCCCGCCTCGGCGGCGAAGTCCTCAAAATCAGCGATGGTGGCGGGGTTGGCCGGGCGACTGTGTTGCCAAGTGGCAGGATAAACTGGGTTCACCGGTTTGCGGCCGAGCACCAGGGTGTCGTAGCGGTTTTTCCAGTAGCCGTGGTTCGCGAAACCGACGGTTACGGCGCGGCCGACGCGGAGTGCCTCGGCGAGCACGGCGGCGGGGTCGGGGACCTCTTCCAGCGTGCGGGAGCAGACGATGTGGTCAAAATGACCATCGGGCAGGGCGCGCATGTAGCCCAGCATATCGCCTTGGTAGGCGGCCAGGCCGCGGCGCACGCAGGCGGTGATTTTGGCGAAATCGAGGTCAACGCCGAAGGCATGGGCGCCGCGGGTCTGGGCGAGAAATTCCAGTAAGACGCCGCGGCCGCAACCGAGGTCGAGCACGCGCGCGCCCGGCTCGATCCAGTCGGCGAGGACCTGCATGTCGATGGTGCGTTTGGCGGCGGTGGGAGTCATCCGAGGGGCGGTTGGCAAAGGGCGAATGGCGTCGTTTCCGGCAGGACGCAAGACACGGGCGGCGGGTGGTGAATCCTGAGTCTGGCGTTGCAGATGGTCGGGGTGGTGAGATTCGAACTCACGGCCTCTACGACCCGAACGTAGCGCTCTACCAGGCTAAGCTACACCCCGCTGACATCTGCAAGGGATTGTTTTAGGTTTTGTCCGAGGGGAGCGGCAAGCGGAATTTCTGCCCGCGGAGCGAGAGCCCGGCGCGGCCACAGAGCGGTTCAGACGGCCTCGATTTTTTGGATGCGGGGCTGATGGCGACCACCCTCGAAGGGGGTGGCGAGCCAGGTCCGGACGATGTGCAGCGCCTCTTCGATTGTGACGGTGCGTTCGCCGAGAGAGAGCACGTTAGCATCATTGTGCGACCGGTTCCAGATGGCGACCTTTTCATTCCAGCAGAGGCCGCAGCGGATGCCTTTGACCTTGTTGGCGACGATGGCCTCGCCGTTGCCCGAACCGCCCAGCACGATGCCGTAGTGGAACTCGCCGCGGGCGACGGCCTCGGCGGTGGGGCGGATCCAGTCCGGGTAGTCGCAAGGGGCGGCGGAGTAGGTGCCGAAATCTTTCACGGTATGGCCGTCGGCGAGCAGGGCGGCCTTAATGGCCTCCTTATAGATGAAGCCGGCGTGGTCGGAGCCGATGGCGATGGTGGTGGGAGCGATGGCGGTCATGGCAGGGTGGTTGGGTGAAGCGGGCAGGGGAGCGCGGCAAAAAGTGACGCGCGGGGCAAAGGAAAAGCCAGCGCGGGTTTGGCCGGAGCTTTAGGTTCGGTGCAACTGGCGGGCGCCGATATCTCGACGGTAGATTTTTCCGGCTAGTTCGGGCGGCTTGGCGGAGCGAAGGAGCGAGCGCGGTGACGCCCAGAACGCGCCCGCCATGGCTCACGAGCTGGCCGCCGGCGTTGCGGGCGGTGCCGGCGTGGAGGATTTTAACGTCCAGCGGGAGGGCGGCGGGCGGGGTGATGACGTCGCCCTTGGCGTAGGCACCGGGGTAGCCCTTGGCGGCGAGGACGACGCACAAGGCATGGGCTGGGCTCTCGGCGGCGCGGCGCGAGGCATCGAGCTGCCCGAGGCTGGCCTGCCAGAGCAAGGCGAGCAGATCTTCGGTCAGGCGCGGCAGCACGACCTGGGTCTCGGGGTCGCCGAAGCGGGTGTTATATTCCAGCACGCTCGGGCCGTCGGCCGTCAGCATGATGCCAATAAACAAGGTGCCGCGGAAATCGATGCCTTCGGCGGCGATGGCATCTACCGAAGGGCGAACGATCTCGCGTTCGATGCGATCGAGTAGCGCGGGTGTAACTACTTCGGCGGGCGAGTAGGTGCCCATGCCACCGGTGTTGGGGCCGGTGTCGCCTTCGCCGACGCGTTTATGGTCCTGCGAGGTAGGAAGGATGACGTAGTGGCGACCGGACACCACGACCAGCAGACTGGTTTCCTCGCCAAACAGGCAGTCCTCGATCAGCACGCGCGATCCGGCTGCGCCGAACTTGTTATCGGCGAGCATATCGCGCACGGCGGCCTCGGCTTCGGCGGGGCTCTGGGCTACGACCACCCCTTTGCCTGCGGCGAGGCCGTCGGCCTTGATCACGATGGGAGTGCGGCGGCTGCGCAGGTAGGCGAGGGCGGCTTCCAGTTCGGTGAACACCCCGGCGGGGGCGGTCGGGATGCGGTGTTTAAGGAGGAGCTCTTTGGTGAACACCTTGGAGGCTTCCAGGCGCGCGCCGTCGGCGCGGGGGCCGTAGGCGGGGATATTTTCCGCAGCGAGGGCGTCGACGAGGCCAAGCGAGAGGGGCACCTCGGGGCCTACGACGACGAAGGCCACGCGTTCACGCCGGGCGAGGGCGACGAGACCGTGAACATCGTCGGCGGCGACAGGAAAACAAGTCACCTGGGCGGCGATGCCGGCGTTGCCCGGGGCGCAGAGCACGCGGGGGCGGGCGGGGGAGGCGAGGAGGGCTTGGACGAGTGCGTGTTCGCGGCCGCCGGAGCCGACGACAAGGACGGAGGAAGGAAGCATGGGGTGAATGAAAGGGGGGCTTAGAGCACCTGCAGTTTCTGGCGGTAAAAACGCAGCACCTCGTCGGGATCGTCGGTGAACAGTAGATAATCCAGCATCCAGGCAGGGGCTCGTTTTTCGTTTACCATCAGAGTGATTTGGTCGCGCAAGGGGGAGAAATAGGTGCGGTCGAGGAAGACGTAAGGCACGCGGGGGCGGATGCCCAGTTTCAGATTACAAAGCTCGATACCGACCTCTTCCAGCGTGCCCACGCCGCCGGTGTTGAAAATACAAAAGTCCGCGACCTCGAACCACTTTTGTCGGAAATGACGCGAGGTTTCCTGAAAGGTGTTAAAAAAGTCCACCCCGAGCTCGGGGGGTTGGGCTTCCAGTTCAAGGAAGCAGGCGCCGGTGAGGGCGCCTTTTTCACGGGCTTGATCGGTGGCGAGGCGCATCACCCCGCCGCCTCCACCGGTGAGCACGCCGACGTTCGGGCCCATGAAGCCGGCGAGGCGGTCGATCAGACCGGCGATGCGGCGGGTCTGGGATGCGTCGAGGCTGATGGCGCTGCCATAAAAGGCTAGGATGGTGGACTCTTGGAAGCGTTTGACCAGTTCCTCTCGAACAAAAAAGCCGTGGCTTTTCCGGTAGGCGTGGAGGTAGAGGTCGCCGAGTTCGGCGTTGAACCAATAAACCTTAATTCCAAGGGCTTCAAAGGTATCCAAGCGAGCGTGGGCGTTGCTGGAGAGGAAGAAGCCGTGGGTGCGGGACGGGCGGCGGAAAACGAGGCGCTTGATCGGAGTTTTGGCGAGGCGCGTGAGCAACTCGACGTGTTCCAGCAGATTGGGAAAATAATCGACCAGCAGGGTATCGGCGCCGGCGGGGGCGGCGTCGAGGGCTTGGATCATGGTGGGGTGTCCGCAGACGCCGCCGCGGCGGCGCGGGGTGGTTTTTTCGCGGAGGGCGGCGAAGGTAGCGGCATCCACCAAGATGGAGGGATTGGCCATGGTGGAGCTCTGCCCCTCAACGGTGATACGTGTG
>RGVP01000087.1 GCA_010027235.1 bacterium | reverse complement strand
CCGGAATGTCGCCCGGCTCTTCGCGTCCCCTTGTGTAAAACCGCTTATAAATAATACAAAATTAGGACTTGTCCCTAGCTACTCAGAGATGGCCGAGAAACGTTGATTTTACGCGGCATGGGATAGTTCTGTTGCCGGGCGGATTTTGGCCGTCAGTTGCTTTTGTTTTTCGCCAAGGCGCGGAAGTCGCACTCGACTTGGATACCGTGCCCAAACTCGGGTGACTGGCCGAAGAAGGCACCGAAGCGGATCGACATGGCGGAGGTGATGGGCGGGTTCATGGGTGAAACGGGCTTCACAAGAAAACATTCAGTTTGAGCGCTCATCGAGTCGAGCATTGTCCATGGCGGTATGCATAATGGCGACTATACGAACTACCTGCCCGGCGCATAGTTCGTAGTAAACTGCGTAGGGAAATTTCTTGGTCAACACCCGGCGAAGGTGGCGATACACTGGAGAAAGCAGGTTAAGGTTGCGTTCGATGAACGCAAAAGCGGCATCTACCGACCGGATGAATTCTTTGCCCAAGCCCGGCGATTGGTGTTCATACCAGTCATGAGCTTTGGCCAGATCCGCAGTGGCTGCCGAGATAATGCGAAGCTCAGCAGCCAGAGTCTAATCAACGGCGCAGGAGTGCGTCGCGGACTTCGCTCCAAGGGAGGCCGACATCGTTTGCGTCGGAGGCAAGGCGGCGATCCAGCTCTTCGCGATGGGCGACCGGCACGGGGAGCGAAGGAGACGCAGAGGCGATTTGGTCCCAAAGCTCTTCGACGAGTAGAATTTTCTCGGCCGGCGAAAGGCGGCTAATCTCAGCGGTTAGCGTGGCGTTCATGGTGACATACTGGCCGGGTGCGGCGGGGTTTGCAACTTTGACGTGCGAGAAATGACGCGATTCGCGTGCCAATTGAGCAAGGCTGTGCGTCGCGGAACCTTTGAACTCACGCCAATCTATGGGGGCCACCAATCTATGGGGTCGGACCGAGTTTTGTTAGCTAGGTAGTGCCCTGCGCGGGATAAGCTAACCGCAGGGAGCGTTTTAAAACGGGGTGAATCGAGCTTTTAGGCCGAATACCATTTTCGCCGTCCCAGAGTCTTGGGCTCCCATGTCCGGCTTAACCCCTTCGACCGCTTCGCAGAAGTTGGGAATGACTGCGGCGGCACCGGCACCCTTGCTATCGGCGGCTAGTCGGAAAAGTCCGGTTCTCGTCTCGGGGTCAAATCCGGCGCCCGTAATATAATGCGGGACACCCGCTATGCCGTGTTTTTCGTGGTTTGAGGGGAAGGCTCCGGACAAGAGGTCGTAGTCGAAATCATTGTCCTCATGCGCGCGATTGTTTGCGATGCTCCACCGGTCTTCTTCGCGGAGGTGCAGGAGGTTGTTACGCGTCGTGCAGTGCTTGATAATCCTGCCGTCATCGCCCAGCCCGCCTGCCCCCAAGTTATCTTGGAAGACGGTGTTATTGAAAACATACATGTGCCCCGTCATCCACTTCACGCCATCGGCGTAGCCCATCTTCATAAAAGGGCCGTGCGTCATGTTCCAGCTGCTGCCTGGCGGACTGTAACAATGTCCGGATACATTCCGCCAGACATATAGCGGTCCGATTGACACTGCTGCGTTGGCAACGGGGATTAACACATCCTCAATATAATTGTTCCAAATCCGCACATTCTGATCACCGCCCTCGGCTTCGATGCCATCGTCCCAGCAGTTGGCGATGTAGTTTCCGTAGATATCGCTGTCCGCCCCGGGAAACCCCCGGTGACTGCCGTTTTCCCCCGCGCCAAGCCCATCGTTGAAATAGTGGTCTTTGTCGGACCAGCACTCGTTGTAACGAAACACATGATTGCCCGCAGACTCCCAGAGCACGATCGCTTGGGGACCTGCTGGGTGCGTGGACGGGCCGTGTTTTTCCGCCCAACTGTTGGAGTCCCACGAGGGATGATGGATTTTGCAGCGCTGAACGACCACGGCGTTGATGGCTTTGTTGTTACTATATACTCCGGCCTGATAGTTTACGCCCCAGCCTTTTTCGTCTTCGCTGCCCCATTGGCTGATGTCGCAATCTTCGATAATGATATGGTGTCCGCTGAAGATGCGAATCCCGTGTTGCTTCACGTTCCTGATGGTGAACCCGCGCAGGATGATGTAGCTGGCGTCCACGGCTAGGCCGATATTATCTTGGTTGTCCGTGTCGATGGTGCAACCCGTGCCATCATACAGCACATAGGCTGAAGCGGTTCCCGACTGGCTGACCTTGAGCGCCGTCTTGCGACTTGATCCCTTGATAACGTCGCCGACAGGAAAGGCTTCGCTCCACGTAGTCGCGCTGCAGTTGGCAATCAGGTCGGTCCCATCAAGCTTCAGCGCGATCTCATAGGTGGTGGCGGGCTTCAAGTTCACCAGGCTGCCGCGATAGTCCTCCCGGCATTCCGGCGTTACGACAGGGTTATACCGCATCGGCAGTCCTTCCCGCCACTCCTTCGCACCCGCCTCGCGAAATCGGACCGAAACCTCACGCCCAGCAGCGCCCTGTGCAGGCGACCAGTAGATGCTCATGCAGTGGAATGTCGGAACCAAGGAAACTGGTGGCCCCCCTTTCCCTTGATCAGGCCCGGAAAAAGCGGTGGAGACAAAAAACGCCAAGTAAACGAACAGGAATGCGGATGATAGGCTCTTTTTCATTTGGGGTCCTAACTAGAAGGTTTGGCCGATGTTTGTCAGTCTAGGTTCAAGCGCTAGCAAAAGTGCGGTGAGGCGATCATCGAGTGCGGAGCGCCACACTGGAAGGGCGGAGCGCCGATGCCTGAGGTGCGGAGCGCGACACTCGGAGGGTGGAGCGCCGAGGTCTGAGGGCGGAGTGCCACACTCGCAGTGTGGCGCTCCAATGCCTGAGGGTGGAACGCCGCACTTGCAGGGTGGAATGCCGATGAAAAAGTGCGGAGCGCCGATGCCTGAGGTGCGGAGCGCCACACTCGGAGGGTGGAGCGTCGAGGTCTGAGAGCGGAGCGCCACACTGGAAGGGCGGAGCGCCGATGCCTGCGGTGCGAAGCGCGACACTCGGAGGGTGGAGCGCCGAGGGCAAAGTGCCAACGCTTCCAAGCCCTTTCGCTATCCGTAGCTGTATGCCAGCCTCGGGCGAGTGCAGGGCCGGTGGGCCGGATAGTTGCCGAGATTATAACGCAAAGACGGGCGGGTGCTGCGATTATCGTTTGACCGGAAAATTCCAGGACCCGCGCACGCGGGCGGTGCGGGTAGCGAGCAGAGCGGTAGTGGCGGCCCGGTCGCTGCATTTACCGAATTCTGCCCCTCATGCGGCCAATCACCTGAGCGCCTGCGCCCTGGCTTCGGGCCTTCGCGTTTAAGCGGGTTTAAAGCCTTACGGTTTTATATAGAATCTGGAATAGGCTCAAGAAGCTTTATACCGGAGCCTTAAGCTGATATGTATAGCGGAAGCACATTCCCGGGCTCTGGATTCAATTAAAATCTCGTATACAGTAGGGTCGCTTGGGTTTTGCCCATTCTTGGGCCCGCATTGACTATATTAGGATAGTCAACAAACTGTTTTGGTGAAACAATAAATGTTCAGCGAAATCCCAAGGCAGGGGAGCCTCGTTGGAAATGAATTTCCTAAACCACGCCCTGAGCCGCCAATATGTCCGTAGCATCCGGGCGATGCTGACAGTCAATAAACCACTTAACTTAAGCTCTACAACTGCTTAAGCTACGGTTAAGCAGTTACTTAAGAAAATAATCAACGCGTTGGTTTAGACGGGAGGAGACCTCAGGCGGCCAGTTTCTGCCGGCGGCGCCGATAGAGGGCGGCGGAACCTGCTAGCAGGCCAGCCAGCGCCGCGTAGGAGGACGGCTCGGGAACGATTGTAATTCCCGCTCCGGTCGATTCATAGGCGAAATCGCGAACGGTGACAGACTGATCAATATTATAAGAAATCTGAACCCAACCGAACAAGGGTGTAGTGTTGGTGTTGAACTCAACGCCGATGTAACCCGTGGTTCCGGGCGTCCAAGGTGTGTTGTTGCCAGAAGTCCGAAATGGCTTGTAGTTGCTCTGCATGTATAGCGAACTATCCACGGTGTCTCCGACATTGAGGAGCCGGACATAGTTGCCGTTGATGGCAACCGAGTTGTTTACGCCGTCAAATACTCGCCCCGGGCCCGGGGGAAATGCGGCATCGTTGGACACCCACTCCGGGCGACCGCCACTATATCGAAACCATAGGTAAAAGGAAGGGCTCGCGACCGTGGGGTTATAATGATTCTGCGCCCCCACTGCGGCCGCGCCTGGCGAGCCGCCGGTGCCCATGTCTACCCAGAGAAACTGGGAATCTGAGAACGCGAAAGTCAGGTTGCCGGCGTCGGTGTGGATGATTGCGGCGTCGGCCGATGGGATGGCCGCGAGTGCAAGCGGGGCGGCGGGCAGGGCTTTACGGGCGAAACGTGATAGGCGCGAGGATGTTACTTTCATTTGAGGACTTAGATTATATTAAAGTGAAGCAAGACACAGGAAGGAACAAGCTTTTTTGTCTTTTAGGGGCGGTCATCGCAAGGGTCGCTCAGCTCAGCACGGCGCGCCAAGATTTGCCATCCTCGGCGCTGGCGAAACCGGCCCGGCGTAGACTGGGCTCACGCGGGTCGGGAGTGGAGAGCTGGCCGGTGATGAGCGTGCGTGCGCCGGCTGCCTTCGCGAGCGCTACGGCTTCGGATAAAAGCGCGTCGTTTGCTGGGGTGTCGATGAAACGGGGGCGGATACGGAGGAACAATGCAGCCTCCGTCGCGCCTGGCACGGGTTCGGCAAGAGCAGCAACGCCGACAAGGCGCTCGGGTAAGGTGGCGGTTGCGGGCACAACGAGCACGCGTAGGTGGAGGGGCTCGGTCCATTTCAGGTCCGGAAACGCGTCGGCGATGCGGGGCAGCTCATCGGGCCAGGGCGGGCGGGCGGTGGCGGAGCCGCTTTCACCGGGCTTTGGCACGCAAAGGAAAGAGGAAGGAAATTGGTCGGCCGGCTTCATGGGGCTGACTCCTTTATGCCGTTAAGCTTTTGGCGGATGGAGAACAGTGAAAGAATGATGTATAAAGAATGCGAGCTAAAGCATGAGAGGATCATGGGGTGCGTTCCTTCTCATGGTGAAGTTCCGGACGAATGGCTGCCAGCATGGCGGAGGGCGTGGGGAGTAAAGCGGTGCCGAGAAAGGCGGAGACGCGGGCGCATTCGGCGGCGGGATCGGTGATAAGCGCTGGATAGTCCACGGTGAGCAGCTCGACGTTGGGCGCGGTCCGTAGCGCGGTTAGCATGGCTTCCGCGTGCTGGGCGAGGAGCGGCTGCATAGCGGCGGCATCTGGCGCGGGGGCGGAGGCGTCGAGCTGCCCACGCATCTTGTGCTGCGAGCGGGCGATCTCGGCCGGCGGGCGGAGCATGAAGATGATCTTGTAGCGGTAGCTGGCAGGCAGGTGGGGGAGCAGTGGTGAGACTACTTTCACGGCATGACCGGCGGCGCGGGCAAGCAGCGCGGGGTCGCGGGGCAGATTTTTAATCTCGTCCCACTCAAAGTAGCCCTCGGGGTTATGGGCATCGGCGGCGCGATGGCCGTCGGTCATCGGCAGGAGACCGCCGCGCGCGAGCATTTGCATCATCAGCGAGGTGCCCGAGCGTGGGAGGCCGGAGACGAGCACAAAGCAGAAGTCGGGACTCGGGACAACGCAGTCAGGGGCGGATTCGGCAGTCCCCGAGGCCGGCGTGGTGGAGGCGTTGGGGACGGGAGGCGGGGTGAAGTGAGTGAGCGGCTTCGCGTTGGCGCGGAGGTTGGCAAGGGCGGCTACGTGGGTGGCGCGGCGTTGGGCGGAGGCGGCGCGGAGGGCGACGACCGGCGGAGTCTCCTCCAGTTTTGCAGCGAAGTCGGGGACGGCGGCGACGAAGGGGTTGCCCGCGAGGTGATCGAGGGCGCGGGTGGCGGCAGTGAGACGTGGGTTTAGCGCGCGGGCGTGCGTGAATGCCGCGCGGGCGGCGGGTTTCTTTTGCTGCGCGGCGAGCGACTGGCCGAGCGTGAACTGCGCCATCGCGAGCGTGGGGGCGAGCGCGACGGACTCGCGGGCGCAGGTCTCGGCGTCAGCGGGTTGGCCGGCCTGAAGAAGCGCCTGCGCGTAGGCGAGCCAGGCGGCGGGGTTTTCGTTGTCGGCCTCGACAGCGGCGCGAAGAACGGCGCAGGCCTCGAGGATTTTTTTTTGCCGCAGGAGAGTTTGGCCGTGGATGAGGAAATTTGAGCTTTGGGCCACAGGTTCCGGTGGTATCGCAGCACTTTCGGCGGGCGTGGCAGCCTGAGATTCACCGGCAGACTGTTCGGAGGCAGCCAAATGTAGGAGGGCTGCATCCGGATCGCCGCGTCCGAGGGCGATCTCGGCGAGGAGCGCGTGGGCCTGGGTGTTGCCGGGGGTGAAGTCGGTGATGGTCTCGGCGGTGGCGGCGGCCTCGTCAGCTAGCCCGAGGTGTAGCTGGCACATCGCAAGGTGGAAGGCATAACGGGCGTCCTCAGGCCGCTCAAGGTGGAGTTGTTCGAGGAGTGCTAGGGCGTCCTCGTGTTTGCCGGCGTGCCGGAGGGTGATGGCTAGGTTCCAGCGGTTGTCGCGGTCATTGGCGACTGCGGGCGACTCGGGGCCGCGCGCGGTGAGGTCAACGTAGCCGAGCGCGGCGAACTGGTCGAGAAGGGCACGCTGGTCATCATAGCTGAGCGCGCCGAGGTGGCGCGGGCGCGGGTGGGTGCCAGAGACTGTTTCGTAGGTCGCGATTTTCTTCGGCGTAACGGGAGACGCGAGCGCGGAGGTGAGAACGCAGCCGTCCATGTCCTCGCCTATCGGTAGGCCGAGCAGGTGCAGAACGGTTGGCGTCATGTCGAGGACGGTTGCGCCGGTAATAAAGGTGTCTCGCGCGATGCCGGGACCCGCGGCGGCGAAGATGCCTTGGGCGCGGTGCCAGATGGCGATGCCAGCGGAGACCATCGGGATGCGGACGGGCCGCCGCCCGTCGCTGTGAAAGCCGTGATCGGAGCAGAGGACGACGGTTGTATCGGGACCGGAGTGGGCAAGCAGGTCGCGTAGCAGCAGGTCTTGGAGGCGGTAGGCGGAATTGACGACGTCGCGGTAGAATTCGAACTCGCGCTCCGGCACTTGGGCGCGGCGCGGCGGGTGAAAATCCATGAAGTCGTGGCACACCCAGTCAATGAAGTGATAATAAACCGCGAGGAAGTTGCACGGGCCACGGTCGAGCGAGGCGATGGCGGCGTTGTGGACAGAATAAAGCTCTGCGAGGCGGATCGCGAGCTGTTCTGGCCGCTTGTCCTTCGTGAGATCAATTTCGGCGATGCGCGGGATGAACAGCCGCAGAATGTCTGGGTTAACGTCCTCGGGGCGCAGGCGGAGTTCCGCGAACTCAGCGGCGAGCGCGGAGGGGTGGACGCTGCCAGGCGCAAGCGGCCACGGCGCGCCCTTGGCGGCGGGGCGGGGGAAGGATTCGGTCACGCAGACGCCGGTCACGTTTTCCGCCGGGTGAGAGGCGAACCAGCCGAGGACATGTGCCGTGAGGCCGTGCTCGCCGAGGATGTTCCAGAGCGCCTTGCATTTACGCTGTGTGCTGGTGATGGCGGCGAGCCGGCCTGTGGCGGGATCAGTGGTGGTGAAGCCGAGTATACCGTGTTGGTCAGCGTATTTGCCGGTGGCGATGCTGTTCCAGAGCATCGGTGAGAGGTAGGGTGGCAGGCTGGCGAGCGGGCCGGACGCGCCGTTCGCGACGAGGTTGGCGAGCTGCGGCAGCTCGCCAGCGTCCATCAGCGGCGAGGCAATCTTCCAGTCTGCACCATCCCAACCGACAAGGATAACGCGCTTTGCGGGCGGATAGGCGGAGAGGATGGCGGACATTTTTGCGATCGAATTAGAAAACGAGCCGGGGACGCAAGGACTGGGATTAGCGACGACGGTATTTGGCCAGAAATGCACGAAGGTTCTTGCGGGCCCAAGCAGGGGCAGTGGCCATTTTTTATTGGTTGGTTTTCAATCCCGACTAGGTGTTGCGGTGGCGGACCGTATCAGTGAACGCAAAATGCCGCACCTGAAGAGCGGAGCCCCGGGGTAAAAGCGTCGTCGATACCGATAGCATTTCCCCCCCTTTAAATCTGTGCTTTGGCGTTCGATCGCACAGTTTAGGGGAGCTGAGGCCAAGTAGCAAGTAGAGCGGGAATACGCCGATTATTTCTGGGCTAAGCGAGGTTCCGCGCGCCTTTGCGCTTCAAACGGGGGCACTTGGCTAAATGCCAAGGGGCGGGGTCACTCATACTTGAGCTGGGCGGTGGCGGTGCAGGCTTGGGCGGCGGTGATGCGCAGCCAGCGGGCTTGCCAGTCCTCGGGAAAGGTCACCGCACAGGTCTGGCTGGGCGCGACGGTGAGGGTCTGGAAAGTCACCCACTGGCCGGTGCCGGTGACGTCGCCCTCAACGACGAAATCCACGGGGGTGGTTTGATCATGCTCCAAGCGCAGGGTGCGTTGATCGTAGCCCCAGAGCAGATACGGGTCGCTCGGCTCTCCCTCCCTGACCTGAGTCTGCCGCCAGGGGCCGCCTTCGCCTCGGGGTTTGCCTAATTTCCAGAGGTCATCGAGGGCACCGGCCCAAAGTGCGGCCTTGCCATCGGCGCTTCGGATCACGTGCGGGCCGGCGGGGGCGTCCTGGCGGATACCGCTCAGAAGCAACAGGCCGCGGTAGCTGCCGAAATCGGTCACCCGCAGGGGGTGTGAAGAGACGGGGCGCAGGTGGGCAAAGCCGTCGGCGTTTTCCGCGGGTAATTCAAAAAACGTCCCGCAGACGTTCACGAGATCGCGCTCGGTGGCCACCTCTCGGCACACCCGCAGTTCGCCGGCGTCGGTGGCTGCATCGAGGGCGCGAGTCGCGCGGGGCAGACGCCAGCGGCGGCCGCGGTCGTCGGTTACCAACACGCTGGCGGCGTCGAGGGTGATGACGTTTTTCGGGATCGCGACCAAGGCGCGGACCTCGGCCTCCGCCTTGGGGTCTTCCACGCGGATCAATTCCAGGTCTGCGCCCAGCTCGTAATAACCGGTGTCGGTGGCATAACCGAGGGTGCGTTTATCGCCGCCCAGCGGACGGAAAATGCCATGCATCGACCGAGCTTCGTCCGTGCGCGATACCCCCTCGAAAATACCATCTGGTGCGTTGCTGCGCGAATCCCCGTTTGAGAGGGTGATGACCACGCTTAGGTCCGCGCAGCTTCTTTGGGCCATCACCTGCAGCCAATCGCCTTCTTGCTTACAAATGATGGCGGCAGGGGTGGTGGGATCGGCGCTGAGGGCGTGCACGCGGTGGTGTTTCCAGCCGGAGACGAGGAAGCGATCGGAGACATCGCCGGCTTTCACGCGATCGTGCAGCCACACGGCGCCGCTCGCGTAGGCCGGGCCAAGCTGGTCGGGGGTTTCCGGCGAGGTGAACCAAAGGTTGGACTGCGACTGGCCGATGCTATCGATGCCGCCCTTTACCTTGCGGGTGTTGAGGAATTCCGAGCGGGCGGAATCGTCGCAGCCGAAGACCAGCCGATCCTGCCAGCGGCAAAAATCCCCGATCACTTTCAGGTAGGCGCTGCGCGGACGGATCCCGTTTGGGTAGGCGGCGGAGAAGGTTTTGGGAAAGTGCCAGAACGCGCCGTGCATGGTCATCAGCAAGGTGCCCTCGCCGATATCGCGGATACGCGGCCACTCGGTATTCCAGCCATGGGCGCCATCGTAGCTATGGCTGATCTTGGGTAACCGGAACGACTCCCACTGGCCGCCATCGAGCAGCATCAGGATGAGGGACTTGGCATCCCAGCCGATACTCCACAACGGGGCGTCGGGCGCGCTGCCCGCGATCCCGCCCGGGCCGGTGACCTCGGTGAACTGGTTGCGCTGCACGAGTTGCCAGTCGCCGGCGCCACGCCACTCGCCAAGTGCGCCGCTCGGCGTGGTGGGATCGGTGAGGACGCGTTTATCGCGGTCTCCGTTGTTGGCATAGACCAAGCGCCCCTGACTCGAATACAGGCCTTTGCCGTGGTAGCCGGGCAGTTCGGAGGCCAGGCTGGTGAGCGGGGTGGTGATGGAGAAGCTTGCCCGCGGGACGTTGCCATCGCGAATCAAGGAAGTGACGGCCAGCGAATGCACGTCCACCTCGTAGAGGCCCTCTTCCATGGTGGCGTAGTAGATTTTGCCGGCTGGATCGCTTAGGTGACGGGCGTTGCCGGTCAGGCGACCGGGCATGCGGGCGGGGGGAATCACCCGAACCCGGCCCTGAGGGTCGATCACATAGGGCCCGATAAACAGTTGGGCTGACTCGGGGTGGATCATACGGTTGGCTGGGGTGCCACCCACGCTCTCGGGGCGTATGATTTGCTTTAGCTGCGGCGTGATTTCGTAGAGTTTATCGCTTGAACCGTAGGGCATATGCGGCCCGTAGGTGATCACCCATAGTCGGTCCGCCCAAGGCACCACGGCACCGGTGCCGCACTCGCCCTCGGCGTTGAACATCGCGAGGCTCGGGTAGATGCCACTGACTGCGCGCGGTGCCGCGTCGGGCG
>RGVP01000086.1 GCA_010027235.1 bacterium | reverse complement strand
CGGCCGATGGCCTCCGCACTGTCGCGCAGCTCACGGAGCGGGCGGGTGAGGCGTCGAATGATCAACCATACGATGACGGAGCCGAGCGCGGAGCCAACCACGCCAATAGCGATAAGCGTGAGGCGGTTTCGCGTGATCTCGGTGACTCGCGATTCGTAGCTGGAGAAAAGAACAAAATGCAGTTTTTCGCCCTGATCTTTTTCCCCGTATTCGGCAGCCAGCCCGAGAAAGCGTTCCGCATTAATGACCGAAAGTGTAGCGACGTGCCCGTCCGGTCCGGATGTGCGTGCCAGAGCCACCGCGGCCTCCTCAGCACTGGCATTGCGGACCGAGGATGCCGCGACACCTCCGGGACAAATCAAGATCAACTCAGTTCGGGGCGGTTTGAGCGCGATCAAAGCGCTTTCATTGATGCGCACAGCGACCAAGAGCACACCAATCGGTCCGCGCTCGGGCACCACGACGGGCAAGGCGATTGCGTTGTAAGCCCGGTTACCGATGTAGACGACCTTGGAAGCCGGTTGACCAGCCTGAGCGGCAGCGATCGCAGCGGCGCAGGCATGGAGCATGTCTTCCGGCGGCAAAGCGGGTGTTCTGCGCACAGCGACGGGCGTGGTCTCGTCCTGATAAATCAAAGCAAGCAGCTCGGTCTCTCCCGCCAGTTCATCGAGTAAATCACGCAGAAATGCGCGGGTGGTGGCATCGTCACCCAGCCGCACAATTTTCTGGAAACGTGTATCATTAAGGAGGTTTTGATTGAAGGCGGTGAGCGCAACGGCACGGTTGGCCAAGGATTTAAGCAGGTAGTCGCGGGAAGTTACTAGGTCTTCCTCGGCCTCGGCGTGTATCAAGGAGCTGATGCGCCGGTCGACGGTAAGAAGGGTAAACGCGGGCAGGAGGATAAGCAGAGCCAGCACCGGAGCCACTACCTTGGTCTGTAAACCGATGCGGGGGCGGGGTCTTGGCGAGCCCATCGTCAAGATTTAGGCAGGTCTGCGAGACCGAGCAGAAAATCTACGCGCACCTCGCCTTCAGCAGGCACTGTGACACTCAAAGTCCGGCTGGGTAGGCGCTCATGCCAGGCGCGAACGTGGTAGGTGCCGGGCGGGACCTCATGAATCTGGTAGCGCCCGCGCGCGTCAGCGGCGGCAAAAAAGGAATTAGGCAGCACCAGAATGATGCAGTGCATCTTGGAGTGAATCGCGCAGAAAACGTCCACTCGGCCGATTTTGTCGAAAACGAGCTCGGGGGTTTTGTCTTTTTTGTAATATCCGAGGTCGAACTCCTTCGTGTCGGACATCGAAAAGACGTTGTGGTAAATGTCGTCGTCGTTGGGCCAGCGCACGGTGGTGCCCACGGCGACGGGCAGCACGTGGGGTTCGAAGTTTGCGTTTTTCTGTGTCGTAACAGCCGCAAGCGGGGGTGCGCCGGGCGTGATCTCGGAAACGGGTTGGTCGATGTAGACGACGAAGTCGCGAAGGCTGGCGTAGTCGATTTTCTCGACGAATTTATAGCGTCGGCTGGCGTAGGCATCACCACCCCCAGCCTCCCCCGGGGGCCCAGATGGCGGCTTAGCGGATACGGTGCCGGTGATGGTGCCGGCGGATAAGCCGGAAGCGAGAATCACCCACAGATGGATGGCGCGGAGAAAGCTCGGAGAGGCCATCGTATAAAGCGCTTAAAGTTTCAGGCCGAGTTCGGTGCCGATAAAATCTTCACCGTCCCGGCGAGTGCCGTCGCTTTGCGTGCCCCACTCAAAAGTATATTCGAATTTTAGCACAAGAGGTGGGCCGAGGCGCCAGCCGATACCAAGACCGAGACGTTCCAGTTGCTCCGAGAGATTCGAAGGACTGAAAAAACGCTTGTAATCACCCCAGCCAACCAACGGGTAGCCTCCGGGGGCATCGATGCGGGAGTAGCGGGTGGCGGCATAGAACTTTGGCGTAAGGTCCTGCACAGCCTCGACGTAGCCGTAGGTCAGATCGCGCGAGTTATCGGCGGCGGTATCGTTGTCGTCAAAGTGCACCGCCCCAAGAGCGGCGGAGATGTGGCCGGTTCGCCAGTGGGCGGTGGCGTCGGTCTGAATGACCTCAGCGTGAAACGAGGTGGTGGTGGCGGCCGCACCGAGGGAACGAAAATAGCCGTTACCGAACCAAACGGCGGACAATTGATCACCGCGATTGGCGGTGTTGCCGACGGCGAGGTCTCCGGTGCGCATCGCGCTGGCACTAAGCCGAAACCACGGCGTGAGCGCGCCGCCAATCCGCAGGGTAATCGCCTTGTCGCTATCATAGTCGCGGGTGAAATCGATGCCGCCGTTTTGCACGGCGAACACGTAGTTGACGCCGGCGCCGGCCCCATAGATCTCAATGCCCGGATCGATTCCCCAGAAATCGGACAGCGAATGAGAAATGAGCGGGTTGTCCATCGGGCTACGCACGAGGTATTCCTCACCAAATGGGATCTGCAAACGACCCACGCGCAGATTGACCAGGCGTTCGGGGCCATGAATCCGGCCAGAGACGTCCTCAAAATCGACGTAGAGTTCGCCGAATTGGACGTAGTTTTTATTATTTTCGCGAATAAAGAGATCTAGGCCGGCGACAAAATAGATGTCCTGCACCAGCGGGGTTTCGAAAAACAGTTTGGCATCGTCTATACGGAATTCTGAATTTGGGAACTGACCTTCGGGGCGGGTGGAGAAGAAGGCTAGGCCGGCCTCGCCCGAGATGCGCAACTGCCGGCCGCTATCGGTTGTAGCTGCGACGTTGTTGCCGTGTGATCTGTTCCTGCAGGAGCCGGTTTTGCGCGACGACCTCGCCCAGAGTGGGCTCGGTCGCCGCCAGCGCCGCGTTCAAAGTGAACAACGCGAGGCTTGGTAAGTATGCGCGATTCTTCATTTTGGGGTTGGCGCTATGTTAAGCAGAAGTTGCGCCGAGGGCGTTAGCTTAGGCTGATCGGAATCAGAAGAAAGTCAGGTATTTTCCGGCGGCGAGGCGTTGGATGAGCAGGGCGAGCTCCATGGCATGGTAATCGCCCCACAGGCAGGCTTCGCCATTTGGGACTTTCTGGCCCTTGGCAACGTGGTCCCAGCCGTTGGGACGGTGGTAGACACTGTGGAGGAGGAGGCCCTGGTGCTTCGGATCGGTGCCGAGGTAGGTATCCGTGAAGAGAGTGTCGGCCACGGTAAGGCCGGCTTGTAGGTAGCGTTTGCCCGCCTTGGCTTCGCCTTTGGCCTGAAGGTAGAGACCCAAGCGGATGAAACCTTGGGCGGCGATGGCGGCGGCGGAGCTGTCGACCGGTTCGTGGGCGTTGAAGGGGTTGGCGGGAGCGGCGGTGAAATCGCCCTGCTT
Organism: bacterium; assembly: GCA_010027235.1. GTDB lineage: Bacteria > Verrucomicrobiota > Verrucomicrobiia > Opitutales > Opitutaceae > IMCC26134_A. Next base: position 7,354 of record RGVP01000086.1, on the reverse strand, counting down.
GTGGGTGTGCAGCGCAGCGCTGTCCCAATAGGGCACCCCGTCTAGGGCGGAGTAGCCGTCGATATAGTAATCCGAGGTGGCGCGGGCGGTTTCGAGGAAGAGGTCGGTCACAGCGCGGCGGCCGCCGACTGCGTCGAGATCGGTGCCCTGAACGGTGTCGAGGTATTCGAGTTGCTCGGCGTAGCCGCAGATGATCCAGGCCGCGCCACGCGTCCAAGTGGTGAAGGGGGAGTAGCCCTGCTGGGACGAGGGGCAACGGAACTGGCCGTCGTTGCGGTTAAAAACCGACTCGTGGGCGACGCGGCCGCGGACGTCGTAGGAATCGCGACCCTGGCCGAAGAACACGTTAAAGCGTGCGGTGGTGGCCGCGTGGGTGACGGCGCGGTGGAGCAGATTGATCGGTTTATCGCCCTCGCCCATCAGGACGTGGCCGAGCTGGTGCGCGACGACCAGCGAGCGCATGGACCGGATGGTGTCGGCGAAGAGTGACTGCGGGCCGTTGAAGGAGTAGACGTAGCCGGAGGGCGCGACGCCGGGGCTGTCCTCAAGCGGGGACCAGGGCGCGGTGGCGTTGGTCGTGGCGAAGCGGGCGGCTTGGACGGCGCCGGAGACCTTCAGCGCCAGCTCGGTGTAGTGGATTTCATCCGTCGAGCCGGAGGCGCGACCCTCGAGGATGAGGCGACGGAGGTTGCCGTAGGTGGAGACGTTATTGAAACCGTGGTCGTGCACGCCGACGTGGCTCACGTGCGAAGCCATGTGTTTGAGCGTCTTTTCGCGGCCTAGCTGCAGGTAGCGCTCCTCTCCGGTGGCGTCGTATTGCAGGAAGGCCATGCCGAACTGAAAGCCTTGGGTCCACTCCGTCCAGCCGCGCGAGGTGTATTTGCCCTTGATGGTGAACACGGGCGTGCCTTGGGCGGGATTCCAGGATTTGTTGACGAGGTCTATCTTTTGACCGGCGAGCTCGAAAAGACGGGTGATCTTGGGCTGGAGCTTGGCTGGGGTGAGGGAGGCGTTGATCTTCATGGAGGGTGGAAAAGGGAAGGTGGACTGGATGGAATGTGGAACGACTGTAAGCAAAAGAGCCGTTGCGACGGGGCAAGCGGTCAACGGGGATCCGGCTGGGGGTGTGCTAGGCTGGGTCGGGGTGGTGCTACGGTAAGGCCGGCCAAGGCGAGGTCAGGAGGCCGGCGTAGATACGCGCGCTGGCGAGCAACTCACGGATCGCGGCGCGTTCGTCGACGGCGTGGTAGTTATCTCCGCCGGGGCCGTAGCCGAGGGTCGGAACACCTAGGTGGTGCCAGAAAAAATGCATGTCGTTAAATCCGGTCGAGCAGCTGAAGGCCGGTTGGCAACGGCGTTCATGGGCCACGTGGCTGGCGAGGGCTATGGCGAAAGGATGGTCAGGCGGGGCAAAGCAGGGGTGGTTCTCGGAGACCTTGCGCACTTCGATGCGTGGCCGGGGTGCAGGAAGGGCGCGTGTGGCGGTGGCAAGAAAAGCACGCAGTTCCCGCTCCGCGGCGGCGACGGTCTCGTTGGGCAGGACGCGGCGGTCGATGCTGAAGCGGGCGAGGGCGGGGACGGTGTTGATCTTGTCTCCCGTGCCGCCGCTGAAAACGCCGCCGACATTAAGGGTGGGGCGGCGGATGGTGCCATCGGGTGCGGTGAAGGTGCGACTGGCGAGCGTCCGGGCGTGGTCGCCAAGGGCGAGGACCAGGCGGGCGGCGTGTTCGAGGGCGTTGATACCTTTGTCCGGGGTGCTGCCGTGCGCGGCGCGGCCTTGCACGGTGATTTCGAGCCAGACCACACCGTTGTGTCCGCAGCCGATTTTTCGGCCTTCGCCACCCTCGAGCACCAAGGCGTAGTCGGGGCGGATCCCGCCGTGCTCCACCACCCAGCCGGCACCAAGGGCGGAGTCGGTTTCCTCGTCGGCGGTGAAGGAAACTTCCACGTTTAAAGCGGGCTGAGTCCGGGTCGCGCGTAGGGCGCGAAGGGCGAGTAGAAGGCTCGCGATTGCGCCCTTCATGTCGGACGTGCCGCGTCCGTAGATCCAGCCGTCCTCGACCACGCCGGAAAAGGGCGAGCCGTGCCGCCAGTTCCCGGAGACGGGCACGACATCGTAGTGGGCGTTAAAATGAACGGTTTTTTTCCCGGCGCCGGGCGTGGAGAGGCGACCGAGCACATTCCAGCGCGGGTGTTGCCAATGCTCGGGAGGCAGGTGGCGGCGGATTAGGGCGGTGGGGACACGCGGACGACGCACGGCGAGGCCGGCGATTTGGAGCTCAGCCGCGAGCAGCCGAGTGATGGCGTCATAGTGGTCGCCGGGCGGGTTGACCGTGGGAAGCCGGACGAGGCGTCGTAACAGATCAACGAGGTCGTCCGCATGGGTATCGACATAGGCTGCGGGCGTCATGCTGAGAGGTTCTTGTCACGGAAGCCTGCAGGTCAACGCCGAGACTGCGGGCTGCGCCTTTGACAACCTGCCTTGGGAGCGGCTTGGTTGCGGTCATGTCGTCCCTTGCCGACCTCCGCAAAGACTATAACCTCGCTGGTCTCCTGGAAAAGGATCTGGCGAAGGATCCGTTCCGCCAGTTTGAGCGGTGGTTCCAGGAAGCGGAGGCTGCGAAGGTCGTGGAGCCCAATGCCATGACGCTCGCCACGGTGGGCGCGGACGGACGGCCTACGGCGCGCACCGTGTTGCTCAAGGGCGTGGACGGGCGGGGGTTTGTGTTTTTTTCCAACTACGAGAGCCGGAAGGGCCGCGATCTGGCCAATGTGCCGCGGGCATCTCTGGTGTTTCCCTGGCTGGCGCTTGAGCGTCAGGTGGTGGTGGAGGGGCCGGTTGCCCGGGTTACTCGCGAAGAAAGCGAGGCCTACTTCCACTCGCGGCCGCGGGCGAGCCAACTGGGGGCGTGGGTTTCCCAGCAAAGCAGCATTATTACCGGTCGAGTGGTCTTGGAGGATGCGATGAAGGCGCTTGAGGCCAAATACGCCGGGCGCGAAGTCCCTTTGCCTCCGGCTTGGGGGGGGTATCGGCTGGCGCCGGAGACGGTGGAGTTTTGGCAAGGGCGCCGCAGTCGCCTGCATGACCGCCTGCGTTTTCGGCGGGAGGGCAAGTCCGGGGATTGGACGGTTGAGCGACTGGCGCCCTAATTAAGGTATTACCACGGCGTTTTTTTGCTGACATGCTGCTGCATCTAGTTCGCCACGCCCATGCGGTCACCGAGGAGGAAGACGCCACCCGTCCGCTCAGCACGCGCGGCCGTGCGGAAGTGGCGAGGTTGGCGGCGTTTTTCGCAGGTAACGGAGCCTTCCGGCCAGCACAGATCTGGCATAGTCCCTTGCCGCGTTCGCGCCAGACGGCGGATGACCTGATCCGGCGGCTGGGACTGGATGTGGTGCTTTTGGAGACACCCGGGCTTTTGCCCGAGGATGATCCGCTGGCGCTGGCGGAGCGGCTGGAATCCTATCCTCGCGATTGCGCTGACTTGGCCTTGGTGGGGCATGAGCCGCACCTTGGACTGCTGGCCTCGCTCTTGGTGCGGGGCAAGCCAAGGGCGGGGTTATTTGCCTTGAGCAAGGCGGCGGCGCTCACGCTCGAGTCGGTGGAGTCGACGCATAAACGTAGTGGCTTGCGCCGCTGGAGAGTTCGGTGGCTGGTGGCGCCGGAGCTTTTGCCTTCGATCGACGACGCGGCGGCCATTTATTTAACCAAATGAAAATTCTGCTCACCGGTGCCTCGGGATTGGTTGGTTCAGCCTTTGCAGAGGCGGCAAAACGGCGTGGCCACCACTTAGTGGGCGTAGTCGGCCAGGCCGCTTTCACGATCCCCGGCTTAGCGGAGAAACGTGCGCTCGACCTGACCGTCACCGAGGGCGTGACCGCGCTGGCGCTGGAGGTTTTTCCCGATGCTATTGTCAATTGTGCGGCCGTGGCGGAGCCTGCTGCCTGTGATGCGGATCCGGCGCGGGCGCAGGTGCTCAACGTCGAGCTGCCGGCCTTGCTTGGGAAGCTGGCCCATCACCTCAGTGCGCGGTTGATTCATATCTCCACCGAGCAGGTTTTTTCCGGAGACCGCCCGCCCTACGCGGTTGGTGATGAGCCTCGTCCGGTAAATCTATATGGCCGCCAGAAGCTGGAAAGTGAGCGCAGGGTTCACGAAGCTGCACCGGATTTTGCCGCCACGGTGCGGGCGCCGCTTTTGACCGGTAATAGCCTGGGTGGTTCTCGCAGTCTGCATGAGCGTTTGCTGGCTGACTGGGCGGCGGTTCGCGCTCCCCGGCTCTATCGCGACGAGATTCGCCAGCCTTGCACGGCGGGCAACCTCGCCGAAGTATTGCTCGAGCTGTGTGAACGTCAGGATCTGCGCGGGATTTTCCACTGGGCGGGGGCGGAGACGCTTTCGCGCGTGGACCTAGCCCGCCGCATTCGTGCGCATTTCAAGCTAAGTCCTGAGCAGGCGCCGATAACCGAGATCAACCGCGCGGATGATCCGGCGGCGGCGCGGCGCCCAGCCGATCTCACGCTCGATCTCAAGCCGCTGGCAGGCGTGCTAAAGACCCCGATTGAAACTTTTGACGCCCAACTTGATCAGCTCATCCTTCCTCCGCCCGTGCGCACCTGGTATTTTTCCCTCTGAGGTGAAGGACGGCGCGGTCATGAAATTCGAGGTGTTGCCCGCTCGGCTGGACTCGGCGGCGGCAAACATGGCGGCGGATTTTCTCATGCTGCGCCGTTACCCGAATGCGGGTGGCGCGTCCGCGCGTTTTCGCGCCTATGGCTGGCATCGGCCGGCGTTTACGTTTGGTTACAGCCAGAAAATCGGCTGGGTGCGGGCACAACTGCCATCTGCTGCGGAGGGTGCTGAGTTGGTCCGGCGGCCGACTGGCGGCGGGCTGGTGGATCATCGCGAGGACTGGACCTACGCCTTGGTCATTCCGCGCGGGCATGAGTTAGAAAAGGTGCGAGCAGTGGAGAGTTACCGTGCGGTGCACGAGGCCCTACGGTCAGCCCTCGCAGCCTGCGGGCAGCCGGCGGCGCTTAAGGAACGTTGCGAGCCCGAGGCCGCAGCGACAATGGAGGTCGAAAGTGAAGATCTCGCGGGCTGTTCGGCGGCGAAGGGGCCGACCGTTTGTTTTACGCGGGCGGAGCTTTATGACGTAGTGGATGCGGCCACTGGGGCGAAAATTGCGGGCGCGGCCCAGAAGCGGACGAAGGAAGGCTTGTTATTCCAAGGCTCGGTCTGGCGTCCGGCGGCAGCGAAGGTGCGGGATTGGGAGGAGTTGCGCGAAGCCTTCGTGGCAGAGCTCGCGAAACTGCTGGGCTTGGAGGCTGAGGAAACGCCGTGGCCAGATTTCCGCGAAGGTGAACACGAGGCGCTGACGGAGCAGTATGCGGCGCAGGAGTGGACGGAAGCGCGGTGAGTAAAACGCAAGGACCAAGGTGCGGGTTTCATCGCGGTTGTAACATTCACCGCGTTTTGGGTATTAAGATGATAGTCGATTTCTCCAGCCTTGCCTGAAGCACCTCATCTCTTAACCCCGCGTTTTGCCACTACCCGGTGGTCGATCATCAACGCTGCTTGCCACGGGCCTACGTTGGAGGCGGATGCGGCTCTCGAGGTGCTTTGCAGGGCTTATTGGTATCCGCTTTACGCCTATGTGCGCCGCTCCGGTCACGCACCGGCCGACGCTCAAGATCTCACCCAGGCCTTCTTTGCCCGTTTGCTCGAGAAATCATGGTTGAGTAACGCGCTGCCGGAGCGGGGTCGCTTTCGAGGCTTCCTGCTCATGGCGCTAAAGCGATTTCTGGCGAAGGAATGGAGGAAGGAAAACTCGCTAAAACGCGGCGGCGGCCTAGGCTATGTGCCGCTTGATACCACCGAGACCGAGTCGCGTTATGCGGTTGAGCCGTCCCTGGGCCCCGATGAAATGTTTGAGCGTTGCTGGGCTCTCACCCTGCTTGACCGGGGTTTCGCCTCGCTTGCCGTCGAATACTCCGCTGATGGACGTTCGGTTGAATTTGAGAAGCTCACGCCCTATCTTTCGGCATCGTCACAGGAGATCGATTACGAAGCCACGGCGACCGCCCTTGGCCTAAGCCCGGGCGCCGCTCGCGTGGCGGTGCACCGATTGCGGAAGCGTTTCCGTGAGGTGATCCGCCATGAAATTGCTCAGACCGTGGTCGATGAAGTGGCGCTCGCCGAAGAATTACGTCATTTTGTAAATATTCTCCGGCGCCGCGCGTAACAACCGCATCCCGTTTGGTAATTATCTTGGTATGAACACCACCGCCTCCGCTTCGACCGGACCCTCCGATCACGCACCGCGTTGTTCCCGTTGTCGCTCTCTACTCCTGCCTAATACCCACGGAGGAGTTTGCCCAGCATGTCTGGTCTCGGTTCACTTCGGGACCAAGGCCGATTTCAGCGAACCCGCTGCGGCTGATAATCCGACGCTTTCTATAGAGAACATCGCGCCACATTTCCCCCAGCTTGAGATCATTTTATGCTTGGGGCGTGGCGGCATGGGCGTGGTTTATCAGGCCCGTCAAAAGTCCCTCGGCCGGCTTGTTGCCTTGAAACTTCTCGCGCCTGAACGCGGCTCCGATCCTGCCTTCGCCGAGCGTTTCGCCCGCGAGGCTCAGGCGCTGGCGCGGCTCGATCATCCGAATATCGTGACCATTTATGACTTCGGCGAGGCTGGCGGTTGGTGTTATCTTCTCATGGAGTTCGTTGACGGTGTGACCTTGCGCCATCTAATCCTCGGCCGCCGTATTGCTGCGCGTGAGGCGCTTGGTATCGTGCCTCAGATTTGCGACGCGCTGCAATTCGCGCACGACCACGGGATCGTTCATCGTGATATCAAACCGGAGAATATACTGATTGATCGTCGTGGACAGGTGAAAGTAGCCGACTTCGGACTCGCCAAGCTGGTTGGGGCGACCGGGGCGGCGGCGATTGTCGCGGGTGACCCTGACGCCGGCTCCTCCGGTGACCTTACCGAGGCCGGTAAGATCATGGGCACGCCTCGCTACATGGCACCCGAGCAGCGCGATCAACCCGACGCGGTCGACCACCGAGCTGACATCTATGCGCTCGGAGTAGTGCTTTACCAGATGCTCACCGGCGAGCTACCCGATGAGAAAAAACTCCAGCCGCCTTCTCGCCATGTGCGCTTGGATGTGCGGCTTGACGAAATCGTCCTTCGCGCGCTCGAAAAAGACCCGGCGCTGCGTTTCGCCAATGCAACCGAGTTCAAGACCGATTTGGAAACCGTGGCGGGCACGCCACCACAGCCACCACCTCCACCCGCCGCGGTTTCCAAATCGGTCTTGAACTCGGTTGCATTGGCGAAAC
>RGVP01000085.1 GCA_010027235.1 bacterium | reverse complement strand
CGTGCCCCCGCCCGGTCCGGCCGACATCGACGCGCTGCTCGATAAGATCAGCCGCGATGGCATCCATAGCCTCACCGCGGCCGAACGCGCGAAGCTCGACGAAGCGCAGGCCCGCCTCGCCAAGCGCGGCACGCGGAGCTGATTGATAAATTGACCTCAAAGCCTGCGCTGCAGAGCGCAGAAACAGGCTCAGAGCCCGCCCATGTCGGCGAACTGAGCAGCGGCGGGGCGCTCGCTTGGCTCGGGCCAGAGAATCATGCCGGCGCCGACGGTAGCGTTGGTGAACTCGTCGATCAGGATGAAGCTGCCGGTCGTGCGATTGCGTTTATAGGGGTCGGTCATCAGCGGCACGGCGGTGCGCAGGAAGACGCGGCCGATATCGTTCATCCCAATCGCCACGTCCTCGGTCTGCTTGCGCAGGGTGTTGATGTCCACCTTGTAGCGGACTGCCTTGACCGCGCACTTGGTTTCGCGGGTGGCATGGCGGAGGATGTATTTGCCAGAGGGATTCAACTTGGCCGGGGAGAACCAGCAGACCATCGCCTCAACGTCCTGGGTAACGGCAGGCTGGTTGTGGGCCTTGGCGAAGAGATCGCCGCGCGAACTGTCGATCTCTCGGTCGAGGGTCATCACGACGGACATCGGTGCGAAGGCCTCGGCGAGTTCGCCCTCGGGGCCGTGGATGGACTTGATCACGGCAGGCAGGCCGGACGGCAGGGAGATGATCTCATCGCCGGGCTTGAAGACGCCGCCGGCGACGCGGCCGGCAAAGCCCCGAAAATCGTGGTGCGCGTCGTTATTGGGCCGGATGACAGTTTGGACGGAGAAGCGCGGATCAATGTGGTTGAGGTCGCTGCCGATGTAAACCGTCTCGAGCGTATAAAGCAGCGCGCCGCCCTGATACCACGGGGTGCGGACCGATTTCTCGACCACGTTGTCGCCGTGAAGGGCGGAGATGGGAATGAACTTGATGTCCGGAATGCTGAGGCGCGAAGCGAACTCTGAGTATTGCGCGACGATCTCGTTGAAGCGGACCTCGGAGAAATCGACCAAGTCCATCTTATTCACCGCGACCACGACGTGCGGGATGCCGAGGAGGGAGGCGATGAAGGAGTGACGGCAGGTCTGCTCGATCACGCCCTTGCGCGCATCGATCAGGATGATGGCGAGATTGGCGGTCGAGGCGCCCGTCACCATGTTACGGGTGTATTGGATATGGCCGGGAGTGTCGGCGATGATGAACTTGCGCCGCGGGGTGGCGAAGTAGCGGTAGGCGACATCGATGGTGATGCCCTGCTCGCGCTCAGCGCGCAGGCCATCGGTGAGCAGTGCGAGATTGAGGTTCTCCTCGCCACGCTGCTCGGTGACACGCTCGAGGTTTTCCAGGGTATCCTCAAAGATAGCCTTTGAGTCATAAAGCAGGCGGCCGATGAGGGTGGACTTGCCGTCATCCACGGAACCGGCGGTGGTGAAGCGCAGGAGGTCCATGGAGAGGTAATGCTCGTCGGTGTGAACGTGGGCGGGAGCGGCGGGAGCGGACATTTTTGGAAAGAGGGATTAAGTGAGCGGCGGCCGCAGTCGCGATGGGCCTTGGGCCAAAAGGTCGAACTTCGTGCCTTCGCTTCTTCGTGGTTCTAAATGTTATCAGAAATAACCCGCCTTCTTCCGGTCCTCCATGGCGCTCTCGGAGCGTTTATCGTCGGCTCGGGTGCCGCGCTCGGTCACGCGGGCGGAGGCGACCTCTTGAATGACTTCGCCGAGGGTGGCGGCAGGTGATTCGACCGCGCCAGTGCAGGTGCTATCGCCGACCGTGCGGTAGCGCACGATGCGTTCCTCGTAAGTCTCGCCCTCGAGCAGGGTGATATAGGGCGACTCAGCGAGGAGGACTCCATTGCGATTCACCACGCGGCGGGCGTGACTAAAGTAAATGCTCGGGATGCGCAGACCCTCGCGCGCGATGTATTGCCAGACGTCCATCTCGGTCCAGTTTGAGAGGGGAAAAACCCGGAAGTGTTCACCTTGGTTTTTACGGCCGTTAAAGAGATTCCACAACTCGGGACGCTGGTTCTTTGGGTCCCACTGGCCAAACTCATCACGATGCGAAAAGAAACGTTCCTTGGCGCGGGCCTTTTCCTCGTCTCGGCGGGCACCACCCAGACAGGCATCAAATTTGAACTCCTCGATGGTATCGAGCAGGGTTACGGTCTGGAGGCCATTGCGCGAGGGGTTGAGACCTTTCTCCTCTAGGCAACGTCCAGCCTTGATCGAGTCCTCGACGTAGCGAACCACCAGACGGGCGCCGATCTCAGCCGCGAACCAGTCGCGATACTCGATGGTCTCAGCGAAGTTGTGTCCGGTGTCGACGTGGACCAGCGGGAACGGGACGCGCGCGGGGGCGAAGGCCTTTTGTGCGAGACGCGCCATCACGATCGAGTCCTTGCCGCCAGAAAACAGCAGCGCCGGACGCTCGAACTGCGCGGCCACCTCGCGCAGGACAAAGATCGCCTCGTGCTCGAGCTGGGCTAGATGGGTCAAATTGTAAGAAGACATTGGGACGGAAAAAGTGGGAAACGGGAAATCAGATACACAGAAATCAATAGCCTACAGGCGGATACGAGATAAAACTGCCACTTGGAGGAGCGCGAGGCAGGCCTCGGGCGAGGCTGCTTCGGTGTCGATCACCAGCGCATTCCCCTCATCCGCACCCGGTTCCTCAAAAGTGGAATCGCGGCCGGTGAATTGCCCTACCCCGCCGGCCGCCGCCTTGGCGTAGAGCCCCTTGGGATCGCGCCGAGCGCAGGTCGCGAAGTCCGCCTTCACATAGATAGGGAGCAAGTCATCCGCCCCGAGAATCTCCCGCGCCAGCGCGCGGTGCGCGCGCAGCGGGGTGATAAAGGAGCAGAGCGTGACCAGACCGGCCTGCGCATGCAGCTTGGCGACCTCAGCGATACGGCGAATGTTTTCCGTGCGATCGGCGTCGGAAAACCCCAGTCCTCGGTTGAGGCCGGTGCGCACGTTATCCCCGTCTAGAAGTTGCGTCGCAAACCCTTGGGCGTGCAGACGCCTCTCCAGCGCGATGGCCAGCGTGCTTTTACCCGAGCCGGAAAGCCCAAAAAACCAGAGCACCCGCCCGCGTTGACCGAGCCGTGCCTCTTTCTCCGTTCGCGGCAGCACACGGTCGAAGATTGGATGGAGGTTCTCGGCACTGCTCATTTGTTGAGTAAGTTGGTCAACATCTATAGGAATTAACCATAGGCCAAGCGCAAACTTACGCGCGCACGGTTGGCGACTTTACGGCGCCTTGGGCGGTAAACCCATGCTCGCGTCGTAGGCCTGAACCGCCGCGAAAAGGGCCTCGGCGATGTCCCCGCGGTAGTTGGCGTTGGCGATTTTAGCCGCCTCACCGTTGTTTGACAGGTAACCAGCCTCAACCAGCACGCCCGGGCAGTTGACGAGGCGCAGCACGGCGAAACGAGCGCGTTTGTAGCCACGGTCCTCGGATTTTAATTTGGCGAGGAGCTGGCGGTGCATGTGATAACCTAGGATCGCACTGCGCGAGTCGTGGCGGTTGCCGGGATAAGCGACCTTATCCTCTGGACCAGACTTGGCGGACGACGTGGAGCGCTGAAATTGCGGAGTCAGCACGTAAGTCTCGGTTCCGCGCACATCCGAACCGGCGGCGACCGCGTTGAAATGAATGCTAATAAACAGATCCGCCTTGGCATTATTGGCAAACTCGGCGCGGTCCGACAACTCGACGAAACGATCATCCGTGCGGGTCATGCGCACCTTCCAGGCGCCGTCGGCGAGCAGCGCTTGGAGTCGCTTGGCTACATCCAGGGTGAAGGTTTTCTCGTTTAACTTGCGGGCTTGATTGAGCGTGCCCGAGTCCGTGCCGCCGTGGCCCGCGTCGATCACGATGGTGCGGATGGCATTTCGGCCGACCCGTGACGGCCGCAGAATGGGTAAAATGAGGCGGTCCAGATCGATCGTGGGGACAACAGGCGAGCCTTTATATAGCTCGACCGGCTCACCGAGGAAGAGACGGAGGCCATTTAATTTGGCCTCGCGTGAGCCTACCGTGAAGACGACCTCGCTCGCGCCGGAGCTTAGGGTGAGCGCACCTGCATCCGGGCTATAGCTCGACTTGTAGCCGAGTTGGGCGAATTGGCCGCGCGCATCCGTGTAGCTGACGCCGCCCAATTTCACGGTCGCAGGCAGGCGGGTGACCTGCTGCCGCCCGCCCGCCGGTCCTGCCGCGAATACGCTGCCGGCGGCGGGGCCGAGGGCCAGCGTAAGAAAAAACGAGGCAGCCAGTGCCACTCGGGGCGCGCGCGGAAGAAAACCGAGGGTGGGCACGGGAACCGTAGCGCGGACGTTTGCTCAGACGCGGAACGCGGGTCGAGCCTACTTCTGCTCGTCGGCTTCGTCGTCCTCGTCGTGGTCGCCCTTACCGGTATCGTCCACCGCCTGCTCGTCAGCGTTCATCGCGTATTTACGCTTCCGCTTGTTAGTCGGGTGCGGCGTGAGCATAACATTGATCTGCTTGCCCATCAACTTTGGCTCGGAATCGGCGTGGCCCATGCCGGCAAGCTCCTCCAAGGCTCGCTTGATGACTTGGAAACCGATCTCGGTGTGCGCCATCTCGCGACCACGAAACTTGAGGCGAAGCTTCACCTTGGAACCGTGGTCCAGAAACTCCTCCGCATGGCGGACCTTGGTCAGGAAATCGTTGTTCTCAATGCGCGGCGTGAACTCGATCTCCTTCAACCGGCTCGCCGTGGACTTTACGTGGCTGGTCTTCTTCTGCTCCTCGTAAATGTATTTGCCGAAGTCCATGATGCGGCAGACCGGCGGCACCGCATTTGCCGACATCTCGACCAGATCGAGGTTGAATTGCCGGGCCAAGGCCAGCGCGCGCTCGGTGGGCAGAATGCCCAGCTGCTTACCTTCGGGGGAGATGACCCGGATCTCAGGGACGCGGATCTTATCATTGCGCTTGATGTGCGCAAAGGGGTCGTTGTTACGACGAGGATAAGGTTGACCGGGGCGACGAGCGCCACCGCCGAAGGGTGCTGAGAGGGCCATCAATAATTCTGGGTGCTAGTTGCGGAACGAACACCAGCCACGCCCGTCTCGAGCGTAAACACAACTGGAAAACCATCACCCGTGCGCAGGACCTCACGGAGCGGGCTTCGCCAACTCCGCCACGAAGCCGCCCGCCGGCAGTAGTTCGACCCGCAAAATCCGGGTCTTACCCGCCAGTTGCCCCTCACTTCGCACCCAACCGCCGTCGACGCCATCAGTAATCAGAGTGTAGGCCATCGACCCACCCAGCTTGGCCCGACGCTGGCCAGGCGCGACGAGAACCGCCAGATCGACCTCAACCGTCTTGCGCACCGCCTCGCCATTGATCCCCGCCACGCGCCAAACGCCATCCGCTCCCAAGCGTCCGAAAACCGCCAGCTTGCCCGGCTCGCCCGCTAAGAACCGCGTCTCCTCCCATACCGCCGGGACGCGGCGCAGGAAGTCGCGCACGTAGTCCGGTTGCTTAGCCAAGCCATCCGGCGTCTCCACGATATGCTGTATGCCGGAGGTCAGCACCACGGTGCTGGCCAACTCAAAACCGAGACTGGTCCGCCGTTTAATTTTCCTGGGACCATCGACGCAAAAGGGGGTAAAATCCATGGGGTCAAAAACGTTACGGGCGAAGGGCAACATCGCTACATGGCTCGGCGCGCGATCGGCATTCGCCTGCTCGAAAGTGATAAATTCATAGCCCCTCACCGCCTCGGTGGTCAGGAGGTTAGGGTAGGTCCGACCCCAACCGCGCGGCAGCGTCGCACCATGGAAATTCATGGCCAACCCTGCCGCCGCCCCCTCCGCCATTAGATCCTGGTAGAGTTCCATAAAGGCCCGACCATCTCCTCCGAAAAAATCAACCTTCACGCCCTTCACTCCAATTTCACGAAGCTTGGCGAACTCGGCCCGCATCGCGTCGCGGGTGAGCAGACGATTTTTGGGCGTCTGAAAAGCGTCATTCCAGTCGCCGTTGGAGTTATACCAGACGAGCACATCAACGTTTTTTGCCCGCGCATACGCGACCAACTCCTTGAGTTTGCCCTCGCCGATCTGGGTATCCCAGAGTGCATCGATGAGGCAGTATCGCCAGCCCAGCGCCGCTGCGTAATCGATAAACTCCTTCTGCACGGGAAAGGTGGTCTGGGCGTCACCGCGCTTGGGCCAACTCCAGGCCGCCAAACCAGTGGGCGGCACGAAAGCGCCCGCCGCCGCCGGGTCGGCTACATCCGTGCCGAGCGTGGATTCAACGACCGTGCGCAACTCGCCCGCCGCGATCACCCGCCAAGGCGTGGTGTAGGGCGTAGTGAAGCGCGGCCCTACCGGCGCAGCGCCGATCGTCTCCCGCGCATCCGGAAAACCGATACGATACTCGCCGCCCGGCGACTCATGCCGCAGCCGCGAGGCGCAATAGCCGCGCCCCACTCCAGCCTCTGAAATCAGCACCCAGCGTTTACCCGTGCGGAAAAGGGCCGGAAACACCCACCCGGCACCAAGTGTCGATGGTGTGCCCGCTGCGATGTCCAGCTGGTAATACTCCTCGTAGGACGGGTTCGTCCGCGACCAACCCGATTTGGCGACGGACATCGGCTGCAACCAGGCCCGCGCACCAACCGGCAAGTGAAACGAGGTCGCCTCCTCCAGCACCACCCGCTCGGCCGCGCCCGCCTCGGGAAACACATAGCGGAAAGCGACACCGTCATTCGACACCTGGAAAATAACATCCATCCGCTGGCCGGCAGCCGTCGCCAGGCGATAAATGCGCCGCTTCGCCTCGTAAGTATTAAGTCGGCGTTTGGCCGTCGCCAGTTCGTAGGTCTCCTTCACCCGCTCGACACCCGAGCGACCGACCAGAGTTAAGCCCCCCGTGAAATCGACGTCCCCCAACGTCAAACCGAGCCGGGATTCGGCCAGCACTGGCTCACCGTCTATTTTCAACCAGTAAACGGGCGCGCCTTGATCGTTTAAGGAAAAGTCGACCGCCACCCGACGATCCGGACTGCGCAAGGTGTCCGCGGATGCCGCTGCGGCTAGGCGGGGCGCCCCAAAGATCCAAGCAATCATGAGCACTACCACGCGCGAGACCTGAATAAAACCAGAGGTTAAATGCATAAATTTAAAAAGGTGACCTCCACCGCGCGGAATATCCACCCGCCCCCGCAGCCCACTGAAGGATAACCCGGAGGCAACCCCGGTGCATTGGCCAATCCTCCAATTCCCTTGGCGCGCAGAAAACGCCCCTTTCCCATAAACTGGGCCAATCGCCTCAGTCGTCGCTACGGCGGCCCGAGAGCATTAACAAGATGTGCAGGAGCGAGCCCAGGGCGGCCACGAAGGCAGCAACGTAGGTCAGCGCAGCGGCATCAAGGGTCTCGTTGACCCCCTTCATTTCGTCACGGTCAAGGATACCGAGACCGACCAACTGCTCCTTGGCGCGGCGACTGGCGTCGAACTCTACTGGCAGAGTCACGAACTGGAAAATACAGATCACCGCCAGCGCGACGGCACCAAGCACCAGCAGTTTCCCGCCGAGCGCGGTGCTGAAAAGAAAGATGCCCGCGATCATGACAAAGTTCGATACGCTTGCCGCGATCTGGGTGGCAGGCGCGAGAGTCTGGCGGATGCTCATCATGGCATAGCCGACCTTGTGCTGGATGGCGTGGCCAGCCTCGTGGGCGGCCACCCCGAGCGCAGCGAGGCTGGAGCCGTGGTAGTTGTGCGACGATAGCGCCAACTCGCGGGTGAGCGGGTTATAGTGGTCGGTGAGCTCACCGGGCACCTCGATGATTTTTACATTGGTGATACCGGCGGAATGCATAACCGCTTCTGCGGCTTCGCGACCGGTGATGCCGCCACGCGAGCCCACCTGCGAATTATGCGCGTAGGCGCTGCGAATCTTCATCTGGGCGTAGAGCCCGAAGAACATGGGAATGATGATAAGAACGATCCAGATTAGCATGGTAGGGAGGAGTTGGAGTCTACCCGTAACACGCGCGAGTCTGCCGGCTTTGCAAGTGGAAGACGCCGGGCGTAAAAAAGCCGGCGCAGTTTGTAACCACGCCGGCGGCTTATCGGAAAGACTGCGACCCGCCTTAGAGGGAGGGGATGTCGAGCCACTTGCGCTCGGCCCAGCTCTGGAGACCGAGCTCGGCGAGTTGCACACCCTTGGCGCCCTCGCGCAGATTCCAAGGGAAAGGCTCGTTCTTCACCACATGGCGGAGGAAAAGCTCCCACTGGACCTTGAAGGCATTGTCATAAACACCCTGGTCCGGCACGCGGACCCAGCCGTCCTTGTATTTAACCGGGCTATCGATGTCGGGATTCCACACGCAGCGGGGCGTGGCGGCGAGGGCCTGGGCTTTGCAGTCACGCAAGCCAGCGACGGCCGAGCCGTGGGTGCCGTCGACCTGAAGGGTCAAAAGATCGTCCCGGTCAACGCGCACCGTCCAAGATGAATTGAAGTGGCAGATGACGCCATTCTTCAGCTCGAAGGTGGCGTAGGCCGAGTCATCGGCGGTGCACTTGTATTTCTTGCCGGCCTCATCCCAACGCTCGGGCACATGGGTGGCGCCGAGACAGGTGAGCGACTTCGGTTCGCCGAAGAGGTTCTGGATCACATACTGCCAGTGGCAGAGCATATCAACGATGATGCCGCCGTCATCCTCCTTGCGGTAGTTCCAGGAAGGACGCTGCAATTTCTCGTATTCGCCGGTGAACACCCAGTAACCGAACTCGCCGCGGACGGAGAGAATCTTGCCGAAGAACCCGGTGTCGATCAGCCACTTTAACTTCACGAGGCCGGGCAGCCAGAGCTTGTCCTGCACGACGCCGTTCTTGAGGCCGGCGGCAGTGACCTCGTCGAACAGCGCGAGGGCCTCCTTAGAGGTGGTTGCCGTGGGTTTTTCGCAGTAGATGTGTTTGCCGGCCGCGATGGCCTTGCGCACGCCATTCGGACGCTGGCCGGTCAGGGTGGAATCGAAGTAGATCTGATTGGCCGGATCGGCCAGCGCGGCGTCGAGGTTGGTCGAGTAACGCTTCACCCCGGCGCGGGCGGCGAGGGCGGCGAGCTTGGACTCGCTGCGACCGATTAGGATCGGATCAGGCATGATGACCTCGGAGTCATTCAATTTCACCCCCCCCTGGTCGATGATGGCCTTGATCGAACGCAGCAGATGCTGGTTCGTGCCCATGCGTCCGGTGACGCCGTTCATGATGATGCCGATTTTATGCGTGGTCATTTGGATAAAAAATCTAGGATGTGGATGCGTTTACGCAGATAAAAGATACCCTAAGGGGCGGCTTGCAGTTAGAACGATACCGACGTGTCCTAGCACGTTCCCGCCCCCCATCCACCGGTTCCGCCATGCTCGCCTGGAGTCCCCTGCTCGTCCAAAAAATCGAGATCCACGCCCTCGGTTTCGTGCTGCGCAAATTGCAGCTTAACCGTCATCGCGAGGCCGAGGTAGCCCCCCACCGGCACCCCTTTTACCAGTTGATCCTCTATCTTGCCGGCGAGGGCGTGCAAATCCTGCGCGACCGCCGGGTCGAGGCCCGGGCCGGGGATCTTTTCATCATCCCGCCCGGTGTTGACCACGGCTTTGCTCTAGCCGGCACTAGTCGGCCGCTCTGTCTCGTGCTGGAATACGAAAGCCGGCCCAGCACGCGCGTTTTCCATCGCCACCTGCCGCAGCAGGCCCTCAACGAACTCCACTCCCTGCTCGCCCGGGTGCCAACCAAAGGTCGCCTCGCTCTGTCCGACTATCCTGCCGTGCTTTCCGTCGTGGCACGTCTGCTCGAACCCGCACGCCCCGCCGAGCCCGCGCCTGCACCGGACCCCTCCCCTCTCTTCGCCCGTGTGCGTGAAGGCCTGCGCGACGCCAAACCCTTTGACGAAATCGCGCGAGAGACCGGCTATGTCCGTGACGCCCTGAGTCGCCGCTTAAAGCGGGAACATGGCCTCAGCCTGCGCGGCCTGCGCGATCATGAACGACTCCAAGCCGCCCAAACCGCCCTGCGTGCGACTCCGGGTATCGCCGCCGCCGCCGCACAGGCTGGCTTCGATGACCCGAATTACTTCGCCCGCTGGTTCCGAAAACAAACCGGCTTCACGCCCTCAGCCTGGAGACGCCAGTAAGCATTTCGCCTGCCTATCGGCACCTAAGCCCACTCGCCCGACCAAAGCGACCGGGGGGAAAGTAGACCAAGAAGCTTATGCGTTAGCTTGCACGCATTAGGAGGTAATATCCAAGCCACACCCTGGGTGTATTAGCCACGACCATGCGTGCTAATTCTATTGCTCGCCACCCCCCAAACCCTGCAGGGGCCATCCAGTCCAGAACCGCCAAAGGGCAAAGCCTCCTCACTGCGGAATAAACGGCCAATGCCGGAGGGGGCCAAGCGGCTTTCCCCCTCCGTTTTCAA
Organism: bacterium; assembly: GCA_010027235.1. Taxonomy (GTDB): domain Bacteria; phylum Verrucomicrobiota; class Verrucomicrobiia; order Opitutales; family Opitutaceae; genus IMCC26134_A. Next base: position 210 of record RGVP01000085.1, on the reverse strand, counting down.
GCGGTGCCTTGGCCGACTCAGGCCCATAGCGTCGCGCAAAACTCCGCGAGGCGGGTCACGCCCTTGCGGATGGTCTCGTCTCCCGTCGCATAGCTGAGGCGCAGATAACCCTCCGCCCCGAAGGCCGAGCCATGCACGGCGGCGACCTTCTTTTGCTCCAGCAGGCGTTGGCAGAACTCGTCGGAAGTGAGTCCGAAGGAGGAGATATTC
>RGVP01000084.1 GCA_010027235.1 bacterium | reverse complement strand
CGCTCCGACGAGGGCGGTCGCCTTGACGCCCGTCGCGATCTCGCGCCGGACGGCTTGGTCGGGCCGCACGGCGAGAAGGAGGGTAGTTTCAATACGGTGCGCGACATCTGGTCCCCTGTGCAGGTCCCGCTCCGCGAGTTACCCGAGGACTTCTCCGGCTTGCTTCCGGTGCGAAACCGTTACGATCACCTCACTCTCGACGCCGTGACCTTCGAATGGCGGCTGATGACCTTCGCTCCTCCGGGCGCACTTCTGCACCACCGCACGCTGTTGGCCCACGGTCGTTTTCAAGGTCCCAATCTCGCGCCGCGCAGCGACGGCGAGTTGAAGCTCCCGCTTCCGGCCGATTGGCGCGCGGCAGACGTGCTCTACCTGACCGCCCTCGATGCGAGTCAGCGCGAGATTTGGACCTGGAGCTGGCGTTGGAAACGGGGCGCCGCCGCGATTGGAAACGCCGTCGCGCTTAAAGAAGCGGTGGCATGCAGCGAGACCGCTGCGGAGGTCGTCCTTACCACCGGCCGCAATAGCGTCCACATCAGCAAAACCTCTGGCTTGATGGAAGGACTCGAGCGCGACGGCCGGCCCATCTCTTTATCTCGCGGGCCACGACTCACCGCTTATCGCCGCGTCGGGCGCAGTTTTACCCCGGTCCTGTCTTCGGCCGGGCAGTTGCTCTCGTTGGACAGTCATCGTGAGGGTGACGCGGTGGTCGTGAATGCGCGCTACGATGGTGCGTTCCGTCAGGTGTGCTGGACAGTCGGGACCGACGGTGATGTGCGGCTCAATTATGAGTTCAATGGGCCCGGCTTGGTGGACATCCTCGGCGTGGATTTCGATTACCCTGAGGAGAAGATGAAGTCAAAGGAGTGGCTCGGCGGTGGTCCCTACCGGGTCTGGGCGAATCGTCTGCGGGGCGTGCAACTCGCGCGTTGGGAAAACGACTACAACGATCCAATTCCCGGCGTCAGCTGGGCCTATCCCGAGTTTAAGGGCTGGTTCTCCGGCTGGGAGTGGATGGCCTTTGCCACTACCGAGGGTCGCTTCGCCTTTATCAACGACGGGGGCCAACCGTATGCAGGAGTCTACTCGCCTAGGGACGGAAAAAACAACCCAGTGCTCGCGCTGCCTCGACTTGGCCTTGGCGTTTATCAGGTGATTCCGGCGATTGGCACCAAGGGTTCCCTGCCGGACGCGCTTGGTCCGCAAGGCCAACCGCGAGACGTCACCGGCCCGATCAAAGGCTCACTCGTCATCCGCCTGCTTGATTTACCGTGAACTTTCGCCGTTGGCTGGGTCTTGTCTGCCTCGCGTTGGACGGCATCGTCTCGGCGCTGGGTGCGGATAGGCCCCGACATGAGACTAGTCTCAATCTAGGCTGGCTAACGGCTGCCGTCGATTACGAGCCAGCCACAAATGCGAACTTCGCGCAACCCGGGTTTGATACCGCCTCTTGGTCTCATGTGGACGTCCCGCATAACTGGGACGACTACGCTGGCCTGCGTCGGCTCGTGCATGGTAATCGCCACGGCACCGCATGGTATCGGCGCGAATTCTCGTTGGACGCCGCCGAGCGCGGCCGGCGCGTTTATCTTTTTTTCGAGGGCGTCGGCTCCTATGCGAACATCTGGGTCAATGGCCGACTGGCAGGCAAGCATGCGGGCGGACGCACCACCTTCACGGTGGATGTGACCGACCTCGTCGATTTTAACGGGGTAAACTTGCTCGCCGTGCGGGCCGATCATCCAGCCGGTATCACGGATCTACCTTGGGTCTGCGGCGGTTGTTCGCCTGCACCTGGCTTTTCCGAGGGCAGCCAGCCGATGGGCATTTTCCGGCCGGTCAAACTGGTTACCACCGAGCAGGTGCGGGTTACGCCTTTCGGGGTTCACATCTGGAACGACGCTGACGCCACCTCGGCCAGCGCTACAGTGCACTTTACGACTGAGATCGTTAATCACGGCGCGACCCGAGGCCTAGCCGTTGAGTCGCGAGTTATCGATCCGGTCGGCCGAGAGGTCGCTGCTTTACGCGCTTCGAGCGAGGTCGCTGCTTGTGCTACGACGACGAGTGCGGTCGTCTTGGCTGACGTATCGCTCTGGTCGCTGTCTTCGCCTTCGCTTTACACCTTGGAGACAACGGTCTGTGAGGGTGAACGCGTGCTGGATCGCGTCACCACGAAATTTGGTATTCGAACTCTGCATTGGCCGAATCCCGCCGCGCCGGCGAGCGCGCCATTTCTGCTAAATGGCACGCCAGTTTTCATCAACGGCACGTGCGAATATGAACACCAACTCGGCGCGAGCCATGCGTTTTCGGAGCAACAGATCCTCGCCCGCGTGCGCCAGATCCGAGCGGCAGGCTTCAATGCCTTTCGTGACGCCCATCAGCCTCATAACCTCCGCTACCAAGACTATTGGGACCGTGAGGGATTGTTGTGGTGGCCGCAGTTTGCCTCACAGATCTGGTTCGATACACCGGAATTTCGGACGACATTTAAACAACTTCTCCGCGATTGGGTGATTGAACGGCGCAACAGCCCATCGCTGGTTCTCTGGGGGCTCGCTAATGAGAGTAAGTTGCCCGCGGACTTCGCCGCCGAATGCGTCGCCCTCATCCGTGAACTGGACCCCACGGCCTCTTCTCAGCGCCTCGTCACCACCTGCAACAGCGGCAAGGGCACCGACTGGAATGTGCCGCAAAACTGGACCGGCACCTACGGCGGTGATCCCGCGACCTACGCGGACGATCTATGCCGTCAGCGTCTGGTCGGCGAATATGGCGCGTGGCGCAGCCTCGGCCTGCATAGCGAGGGCAGGTTTAGCATGGATGGCATCCGTAGCGAATCGCGTCACGATGCTCTCATGGCCCAAAAAATCCGTCTGGCCGAGTCGGTGCGCGCCGAGGTTCCAGGGCATTTCCACTGGCTTTTCGCCACGCACGAAAACCCCGGTCGCACCATCGGCTCTCGCGGTCAGCAGGGCAGCGATGGGTGGGGCCTTCTCGATCGTCTTGGCCCAGCCAATAATAAGGGCCTGCTCACGCTTTGGGGCGAGCCAACCGATGCCTTTTTTTTATACCGTGGCAGTTATGCCCCCCAAACCGATCCGATGGTCTACATCGTTTCGCACAACTGGCCGGACCGCTGGGAATCTCCCGGCGTGAAAAACGGTCTCGAAGTCTATTCCAATTGCGACGAGGTCGAGCTGTTTAACGACGTCGGTGCGCGCTCCCTGGGAGTGCGGCGCAATAGCGGTCCGGGTGTGCCGTTTCGCTGGGACGAGGCCGAGATCGCGACCAACGTGCTCTATGCCGAGGGCCGTGTCGCGGGTTGCACGGTCGCGCGCGACGCCATCTTGCTCGATAATCTCCCCGAGGCGTCGGGCCGGCGGAAACTTAACATCCCCACGACCGTTACCACGGCGGGCGAACCGGGCTGGAATTACCTTTATCGGGTCAATTGCGGTGGAGCTGATTACACCGACTCCCATGGTCAGACTTGGTTTGCCGACCGCGATCTAACGCTGGGTGATGCGTGGGGCACGCGTTCCTGGGCTTCCGAAGAGGCGGCCTTGCCTCCGCGTTTTGGCAGCCAGCGCGAGCTGCACGAGCCCGTGCGCGGCACGGCTGACGAGGCGCTTTTCCAGACTTTCCGCTATGGCCGGCATGAACTCGCTTTGGAGTTTGAGGTGCCTGTGGGTGATTACCGCATCGAACTCTATTTCGCCGAGCCGTGGTATGGACGCGGGGGTGGCGATGCGACCGGTTGGCGGCTCTTCGATGTCGCGGTGAACGGCGAAACGGTTCTGCACGACGTCGATCTCTGGCGCGAGGCGGGTTACGCCTCGGCTGTGAAAAAGGTCGTGACCTCGCGCGCGCGCGCGGCACGTCTCGTGGTCAGTTTTCCGCGGGTTTCCTCCTATCAGGCTGTAATCAGCGCCGTAGCGATAGCCTCGCTTGATCCAGCGGCGCGTTCTCCAGTGCCGCAGAAGGCCACGCCGGTTCGTGTTGTTGCCCCGCTCCACTCCGTGCCGGGCGATTTGGCGGCCACTGGCCAACTCTATCCGGTTGCGCTAGCGAAACGCAGCGGCGTGGGCTTTACTTGGGCGATCTCGCTCGGTCTGGGCGGGAGTCATGATTTTATCCTTCGGTATGCTAATCCGGGCGACGTCGCCGATGCCGAGTTCCGCATCAACGCCTCCGATGGCACCGTGATGGATCTGCGCATCCTCCGTTTCCGGCCGACCGCAGGGGGGACTGCCACCGAGTTGCGGCTTGAGGGCATTAGCATGAATGCGGGCGACTACACGGTCACGGTGGCGCCGCAGGTTGCAGCACTTATCCAGATCGAGTCTCTGCGTGCCGATTAGGCGCGGGAGCGGGGAAGGGGCCCCCGCAGCATTTCCAGCCTCAGCCCTTTAGCTCGATTTGCTCGACCAGTTCGATGCCATAAGCTTCGAGTCCCACGACTTTGCGGGGTTGCCGGGTGAGCAGGCGGATTTTTTTGAGACCTAGAGCGCTTAGAATCTGTGCACCCAGACCGTAGTCCCGCAGATCCATCGCCGGTCCGGTTTCGGCGTTATTCGCCGACTTGGCGGAGCCCGTGCCGAGGCGTTGGAGTAGAGTCTCCGCAGGGTTTGACGGCTCCATGTAGAGCACTACGCCGCAGCCCTCGGCGGCGATAGCGCGCAGGCTGGCGTCGATGGCGCCTGGGATCGGGCTTTGTTCGCCGCCGTGGAAAACATCGGTGAGCACGTTGGCGCTGTGGACCCTCACCAGAGCTGGCTCATGTGCGGCGGGCTCGCCGAGCGTGAGGGCGAGGTGGTTACGTTTATCTAGCCGGCTCCGGAAGACGTGGACGGTAAAGACGCCGTGCGCGGTGGCGAGCGGGCGCTCGGCGACTTTCTCCACCAGTTTATCCTGCCGGAGCCGATAGGCGATGAGTTGTTCGATGGAGATCATCTTCAGGCCGAAGCGTTTTTTGAACTCTTCGAGCTGAGGTAGCCGCTGCATCGTGCCGTCATCGTTGACGAGTTCGCAAAGGATACCGCACGGCTCGAGGCCGGCGAGCAGGCAGAGGTCCACCGCCGCCTCGGTGTGGCCCGCCCGTTCCAGCACGCCGCCGGCCCGGGCGCGCAGGGGGAAGACGTGGCCGGGTTGCACGAGTTGGTCGGCCCTCGAATCAGGATTGGCCAAGATCTTAATTGCCACGGTGCGGTCGTAGGCGCTCACGCCAGTGCTGATGCCCTCGGCGGCGTCTACCGTGACCGAGAAGTCGGTGCGTTGCACCTCGCGGTTGCGAGCGACCATGGGGCCTAGGCCCAGGCGGTCGAGCTGGGCGCCGAGCATCGGCACGCACACGATGCCGCTGCCGTGGCGGATCATGAGGTTGATCGTCTCGGGCGTGGCCTTGGAGGCCGCCATAATCAGGTCGCCCTCGTTTTCACGATCCTCGTCGTCGGAGACGATGATGGGCTGGCCGGCGGCGATGGCCGCGATGGCGTCTTCAATGGAATCAAAGGGAGCGGTGGCGTCGGGCAAGTGGGAAGCGGTTAAGGGCAAGGACTCTGAGCGTGTAACCGGCGGGGGCAAGTCCCGTGGTAGTTGGCGCAAGGCCGCAGATAATTATTGCGTCCGCGCATGGGACTCACGGTTTGGCCGCGTGTTGCAAACGGTAGGCTCGAGGGGTGCAGCCGCAGGAGCGGCGGAAGGCCTCGTTGAAGCGGCTGATCGAGTTGAATCCCGACCCAAAAGCCACATCGACGATCTTTTCGTCAGTCGTGGCCAAGAGGCGTTGGGCGTGGGACACCCGATGGTGGGTTAGGTATTCGATGAGCGTGGTGCCAAAGGCCTTCTTGAAGAGTCCCATCGCGTAATTGGGGTGGAGACCCATTTCGCGGCCGATTTCCGCAGCCGTGAGTTGCTCGGTGTAGCGACGGGCGATCAAGCAGGCCATTTGCTCGACTTTGCTGAGGGCGCTTCCATGCAGACCAGCGGGGCGGCTGCGGCGTGCGCGGGAGTTTTCTCGCGCTACAGGCAGGGTGCTGATCATGCGGCGCAGGCGAGCTTCCATTTCCAGCATGACCACCCGGCTCACCTCGTCGCCGGGTTCGGCGAGGTCCTCCTCCCATTGCGCGAAGAGCTCCTGGTCATGGCGAATGCGGTTGGCGCCGAGCTTCTGGCACACCACCTCACCTCGCAGCAGACGCTGCACAAACGCATCCGGCAACTGGCATTGGAGGAACCAGGCGAAGGGGATCGTCGCCACGAAATAATTTATGCCGGGGGAAAAGCCCAGAATCTGGTGGGGAATCGCTGCCCAAAAAACCCCCATCTGGCCGCCCTCGATCCGCACTTTTTTCCCGCCGAGCAGGTAGGTTACCCAGCCCTCGGTCAGCACGTTCACCTCAATCTCATCGTGGTGATCGGGGCGCTTCATCGGCGAGGGCGTCCAGCGCACGCAGGAGAAGCCGTAGGGAGTGAAGTCGGGGCGATTCGGGTCAAAGGAAACCATAGGAAAACTTAGGATTCAGGGAGTATTAAAGAATTTTTAGGCAAATGCAGCAAATCATTATTACTTTCTTGTCCTGCCGAGGTTTTGGGTTAAGCAGTTTGTTTACCCACAGAAATTCGCTGGTTACCCCCGCAGCCCTCGAATCCCTTGTTAACTCCATTCTAACCCTGTTCAAAGCCTTCTTTGCTACCACGCGTGTGTGCCCGCGGCACCCCTAGTGTGTTCCCGACGACGCTCATTTTTAAGCAATATCTCCTGACCCTGATTTACCTATGAAAACCCAACGTAATACCCGCATCCTCCTCGCGGCCATCGCCGCCCTTGGACTCTCGGCGCAATCTGTCTTTGCTGCCGCTTACACCCTCACCCCTGGCGGAACCCAGGATTGGAATACGCCCGCTACGTGGGGTGGCGGCGGCAGCCCCGGAACCGCTGCCGGCGATATCGCCAATGTGACTGGTGATTTTGGCGGGGTATCGCAGACGGTGAACATCTCAACAACCTTGGCGAATCCGTTAACCACTCTCCTGACTCTTGGCGACACCAACGCCACTCCGGGCGCGACCACTATCGGCTCTTCGGGCGGTAGCTTGAACCTGAATGGCACCACCATCAATAGCGGGGGAACCATCGGTGCGGTGAACACGATTTCCGCTCCCATTTTGCTTACGACCGGCGGCGTCACCTTTGCGTCCGCCGTTGGGTCTACGGTGCCTTCCAATAATCCGCTGACAATCACCGGTAAAATCACGACGAGCGCCGCTGCGAGTCGCACCATTGAGAACGACAGCTCCAAGACAGTCACCTTGGGCGATATTGACATTTCGACCGGATCGACCACGGCGGTCCTTACCATCCGATCGGGCACCACAAGCACGGCCACCATCGGCAGCAATTTTATCCTGAATGGCACCATCGCCGACGGAAGCTCGGTGGCCTCGGCCTTGACCCTGGGTGCTCGGTCGGGCACCGCCACCTCGCAGACTTCCATTCAAGTTAATGGCACGAATACCTACACGGGTAACACTATTCTGGGTGTGCAGAACAACGTCGTCACCTACTTCAAGATCAACAGTGATCAACCCTTTGGTCCGGCCGCTTCCGGAAATATCGCGTTTGGCGGTAATACCAGTGGAACCGCTATCTCATACTTTGAAGCAATAGGCGGAGATCGCACCATTACCAAGAATGCCGGCGTCTTGGCTCGCGCCATCGGGTTTAACGGCTCGAACAACATCACCCTCGCGAGCTCGACGATCACCGGATCGAACACCCATACGATCACCAACGATATCACGGCGACGGGCAAAGTGGCCACGATCGGGACTGCCGGTGGTGTTTACAATCTGAACAACAACGCCACGGATTTGACCCGCACCAAGACATTCCTTGGCGCTGGCACAACGATCATAGCTTCGGGCATTAATGATAACTCCGGCACAGTTCCGACGGCTTCTAGAATGTATTTGCTCCAAAGCGGCACCGGCAAGTTGGTGTTCACCGGCAACAACGCCGCCCAAGGCGCGGCCCGCATCACCACCACCGGCACGGTGCAAATCGGCAACGGCGGCACCACCGGCGCCATCGCGCCTTCCAACGGCATCGCCGCCGTGGTGAACGGCACCGGCACCGGCGGCACCCTGGCCTTTAATCGCTCCGATGCCACCGCCCAGTCCGTCGTCGCCAACGGTCCGATCGGGATCGCCCAGATCGGCGCGGGCGCGGTCACGCTCTCCAATAGTCAGTTCAACTCCGGTGCCAATCAGGTCGGCGACGGCGTGAGCGCTTCCAAGCTGATCGTTTCCGGATCGGTCGTGAATAGCTCTTCCACCGCGACAAATGCGACCATAGCCAACAGCACGACCGTCAGCACGGTTACGCTGAACGGGGCTGACACGGTGGCAGGCCTCAACCTCAAGGCCGGACAACCTGTCTGGCTCGCCAGCGGCGCGGCCAACACCCTCGCCTACATCGACTCCTTTACCGACGCCACCCACTTCACCGTCTCGGGCGGCACTCTCCTCACCGCCGGTAGTCAGGCCCTCTCCTTCGGCGCCGGCTCCGCCCTCGGCACCAGTGCTGCCACCACCACCGTCAAAAACCTCTCTACCCTCGCTGGCACCGGATCAATCGCTGGTAGCGTGAATGTATTGTCCGGCGGTCGTCTGGCCCCCGGCGCTAACTCGTTCGATGCTGATTCCAGTGGCCGCGGTAACTTTGGCGTCGCCGCCACGCTCTCGACCGGCGCGCTTTCCCTTACCAGCGCCAATCTCGACTTCGACTTGGCGGCGACTGCCGCGGGCACGAGCGATCTTTTGAATGCTGGTAGTTCCGCGGTGTCCTTTAGCGGTTTGAGCTTTTCGTTCAACGCGCTCACCGCAGGCACCCTTCAGGAAGGATCATCCTATCATTTGATCGCCAGCAGCGGTTCGTTCACGGGCGATGCCGGCAGCATCTCTACCACCTTTGTCTCGGGATTGTCGGGTTATGTCCCCACCTATTCCGTCACTGGATCTGGTCTCGATGTGTCTTTCGCCGCTGTTCCTGAGCCTGCTTCCGCTGGTCTTTTGGTGGGCATGGCCACTCTTGGTGGTTTCCTCATCCGCCGCCGTCGCAAGACGCAGGCCTAATCGGACTATTACCGGTTCGTCGTTACTTCACGTCCGTCGCATGATTCATGCGGCGGACGTTTTTATTTGTTCAGGGCCGGTTGTCCCAAAGACGTTGCGGCTCCTCGGCCTAGGAGCAAGGCCCACAAAGCAAATTATGATCCCGCAAATACCGCGGTATTTGACGGAGGAATAACCGGTATGATTGTGTTATTGTTATCTTTGCCCAACCCGATGTCTTTCGGTTGTTTCCAGCGTTAGCTTCACTCATGAAATCCGCCTCCCTCACCCTCGGTGTCATCTTCGGCAACCGTGACTTTTTTCCTGACCGCTTGGTTCCCGATGCCCGGGCCGACATCGTAAAATTGCTCGGAGAACTGGGTATCGAAGCCGTCATGCTCGATCCTGCCGAAACTAAACTCGGTGGCGTGGAGACCCATAATGACGCCCGTAAGTGCGCCGATCTCTTTCGCCGAGAACGCGATAAAATCGCCGGCGTGCTCGTTTGCCTGCCCAACTTCGGCGACGAAAAGGGTGTGGCTGACACGCTCAAAATCGCCGGGCTCAATGTTCCCGTGCTCGTCCAGGGCTATCCCGACGAACTCGATAAGCTCGACGTCATCCGTCGTCGCGATGCCTTTTGCGGCAAGATCTCCGTCTGCAATAATCTCCGCCAAGCCGGCATCGCCTACTCATTGACCACCAAGCATGTGGTGCACCCGCTCGACGCCTCTTTCCGTGTCGACCTGGTCAATTTTATCGCCGTCTGCCGCGTTGTCCGTGGTCTGCGTGGTGTGCGTCTCGGGGCCGTGGGCGCTCGTCCGGGTGCTTTCAACACCGTGCGTTACTCCGAAAAAATCCTCGAGCGCCACGGTATCAGTGTCACCACCGTGGATCTCTCCGAAATCCTCGGCGCCGCCGGCAAGATCGGCGACGGCGACAAACGCCTGCTCTCGAAAGTCGATGAGATCAAGGCCTATGCCAACGCCACCGCCGTCCCGCCTGCCAAGCTCGCCCAGATGGCCCGCCTCGGCATCGTGCTCGACGACTTCGTGGCCGCCAACCATCTCGATGCCACCGCCATCCAGTGCTGGACCTCCGTGCAGGCTAACCACGGCTGCAACGTCTGCACCTCGATGAGCATGATGAGCGAAAACTTCATGCCCAGCGCGTGCGAGGTGGACGTCACCGGCGTGCTCACGATGTATGCCATGCAACTGGCCTCGGGCACCCCTTCCGCCCTCGTGGATTGGAACAACAACTACGGCGCCGCCGACGACAAGTGCGTGCTCTTCCACTGCGGCAACTGGGCCAAATCCTTCCTGCCCGACATTAAGATCCTCAACGCCCCCATTCTCGGCTCGACCCTCGGGGTGGAGAACACCTGGGGAGCGCTCGACGGCCGCACCCCTGCTGCGCCGCTCACCTACGGCCGGATCACCACCGACGACGCCGCCGGCGCCATCCGCACCTACGTGGGCCAGGGCGAGCTCACCAACGACGAGTTGAAGACCTTTGGCAATCGCGCCGTCGCCCGCGTGCCCAAGCTGCAAAAGCTCATGCGCCACGTCTGCCGTGAAGGTTTTGAACATCACGTCGTGATGAACGCCTCTAGCACCGCCGGTGTCCTCGCCGAGGCCTTTGAGCGTTATCTCGGCTGGGAGGTCTACCATCACGAGGGACCGCAGGAGTGACATGACTGATCGCGA
>RGVP01000083.1 GCA_010027235.1 bacterium | reverse complement strand
CCCCCGCCGCGGTGGATTTCGCGGTGCGCTTCGCCCCCAGTCGACCCTCGACCATCATCGAGCCGATCGCGCCCGCCCCCGTTGCCGCGACTCAATCCAACCACGTCGTCGCCAAGGGCGAAAACCTCTGGTCAATCGCCAAGAAATACGGCGTTTCCGTTGCCGAGCTCTCCGCCGCGAACAAGCTCGCACCTTCCGCCACCCTACATCTCGGGCAGTCCCTACTCGTCCCCAGCAAAGCCGCGGCCCCCTCCGACCCCGAAGCCAACAATACCTACGCGGTGAAGTCAGGCGACACTCTGGGCTCCATCGCTCGTAAACAAGGCGCGTCCATCGCCAGCCTGCGAACCGCCAATAATCTTTCGGGTGACACCCTGCGGATCGGGCAGAAACTTGTTATCCCGGGCAACGCCACCCCACCCGTCTCCGCCTCAGCCGAGGCCAAGTCCACTCCCGCACCCGCCCCCAAGGCCGGTTCCGGCAGCCACACCGTCATCCCCGGAGACACCCTCGGCTCCATCGCCCGTAAGACCGGTGTAAAGGTCGGTGAACTTGCCCTGCTCAATAACATCACCGACCCGGCCAAACTACGCGTCGGTCAGATTCTGAAATTGCCCGCCGGCGCCAAAACCATCGCGTCCGCAAAAACTGCCCCGGCACCTAGCCCCGCACCTGCCGCCGGGCCGACAACCGCCATCACCCCGATTACGCCGGTAGAGCCTGGCCCCGCCGCAATCGAGACGATGCCCGTGCCCGTAATCCGTATCGACTAAACACTCATTCAGCCGGCTGCACTGCCCCCCGTGACCGCCCGATATCTCGACTTGCCGAATCCTTCCAACCCGGGCCCCCGCACCGGCTTAAACCCCGTCGCGGTGATGCTGGTGTGCGCCGCCGCCCTTTGCACGCTCGGTCTGATTGCGGTGTTCAGTGCTACCGCCTACAAGTCGTCCGGCTTTTTCTGGAAACAGGTCCTTGGCCTCGGTCTCGGCGTCTGCGCAGCCTGGACTATCGCCCGGCTCGATCTGGAGCTCTGCCGCCGTTACATCTGGTTAATCGCTGTCGGGGTGGTCGGCCTTCTTCTACTCGTGGCCATCCCCCACATCGGCATCAGCGTGAATGGATCTCGGCGCTGGCTCGGCTTCGGCCCGATCCGCTTTCAGGTCTCCGAGCTGGCTAAAATTGGTATCGTCTTCGTCCTCGCCCACTACCTCGCCCTGAACCAGTCGATGATGGAGAATCTGAAGCGCGGCTTCATACTTCCTCTGTTCATCATCGGAGGCATCGCCGGCCCCATCATGCTGCAACCGGACTTCGGCACCACTGCCCTAGTAAGCGCAGTCGGCGTCGCTCTGCTCTTCCTGGCTGGGGCACGCTGGCGCTATATTGTGACCTCGGTCACCGGCATAGTTGTGCTTTTTGCCGTGGCCGTCGCGCTCAACCCCAACCGTCTCACCCGCCTCACCGCCTTTCTCGACGTGGAAGGTAATAAACAGGCCGGCACCTACCAAGTCTATCAAAGCTTCCTGGGCTTCGCTGCGGGCGGCCTTACCGGCGCCGGCCTTGGCCAAGGACGTCAACAGGTGTATTTTCTACCCGAGGCCCACACTGATTTTATCTTTGCCGTGGTCGGTGAAGAACTCGGCCTGGTCGTCACTCTGGCGACGGTGCTGACCTTTCTCCTCTTTTTCGTTTGCGGTGTGCTGCACTTACGCCGCGCCCCAAACCAGTTCCAGTTCCTGCTCGTGGCCGGCGCCCTCCTAATCGTCGCGCTCCAAGCCATTGTAAACCTCGGCGTCGTGGTCGGTCGCCTACCTACCAAGGGAATGTCGCTTCCCTTCGTCAGCGCCGGGATGTCCAATCTGGTGCTCATGGGTATCATCGTCGGACTACTCATCAACACTAGCCGTGCCTGGCTCCGCGACGACGTGCTCCCCGGCAGCCGCGACTTCAGCTAATGCCCGCCCACCCTCGCACCTACCTGCTGTCCTGCGGCGGCACCGGCGGACACCTCTCCCCGGGCATCGCACTAGCCGAAGGCCTCGCCGCCCGCGGCGACCGAGCGGTGCTGCTAATTAGCGAAAAGCAGGTGGACGCTCGCCTCGCCGCGAAATATCCCGCGCTGCGCTTCGCGCCCATCCCGGGTTCCCCCTTCGGCGCTCATCCCGCCGTGCTCACCCGCTTCCTCTTCACGCAGTCGAAAGGCTTCACTGCCGGACTCCGGCTCGTGCGTTCACTTCGCCCGGCCGGCATCATCGGCTTCGGCGGCTTCACCACCGCGAGCGTGATCTTGGCCGGTGCCCTGCACGGAGTGCCAGTCGCCCTGCACGAGGCCAATCGCATGCCCGGCAAGGCCGTCCGGCACCTAGCTCGACTCGCCCGCCGCGTCTACCTGCCACCCGGTATCACCCTACCCGGCGTGGCCACCGCGAAGGTGCGCTCCGCCAGCCTGCCCGTGCGCACCGAGATCCGACCTCTGCCCCGCACCGAGGCCGCCGCCCGCCTTGGCCTCGACCCGGCCAAAAAAATCTTGGTGGTATTTGGCGGCAGCCAAGGCGCGACCCCGCTGAATACTTGGGCCCGCTCCGCCGCTGGGGAATTCGCCGCCCGCGACGTGCAGCTTGCTTGCGTGACCGGCCTGGGGAAAGGCGACGCCGAACTCACTACCGCCGCTGGCCCTCACGGAGAACCCGTGCGCGCGATTTGGATACCGTTTTGCGACGACGTCGCTGCGCTGCTTTCCGCTGCTGACCTCGTTGTCGCGCGCGCTGGCGCCGGCAGCCTCGCCGAATTTGCCCGCATCGGTTCGCCCGCCATCCTCGTGCCCTACCCCCAGGCCGCCGACGACCACCAGCGCGCGAATGCCACTTGGTTCGCCGCCCAAGGCGGTGGCGTGGTTCTGGAACAGGCCGCCCTCGCGGAACTTACCCCACTTACCGCCTATCTGCTCGCCGACCCCGCGCGTTTGTCCGCCCACCGCGCTGCTCTCGCCCGCCTCGATATCGCCCCTGCCCTGGATTTCATCCTCGAGGATCTCGATACCCTCGTCGCCCCACGCCTGCGCGCCGCCTCCCGCGCGACCGTCGCCGCATGAACACCACCGAACCGCTCCCCCTGCTGTTTGGCCGACCCGTGCGCACCCTGCATTGCATCGGCGTCGCCGGCATGGGCCTCGGCCCGCTCGCGATCTACGCGGCCGGCCTCGGGTTCACCGTAACCGGTGGAGACGACGGCCCCATCGGCGCTATGGCGGCTCATTTAACCCGCGCCGGCATCAACCTGCTGCCCGCCGGAAGCCTTCCGGATGCTACAGAACTGGTCGTGTTTTCTTCGGCCGTGCCCCAAACGCATCCTGCCCTCGCGGCCGCCCGCGCTCGGGGCCTGCCGACCATGCGCCGAGGTGAATTGCTGGCGGAGCTGGCTCGCCACCGCCGCCTCGTGGCTGTGTGCGGTTCTCACGGTAAAACCACCACCACCGCGATGCTCATCACCGCGCTGCGTGCCGCCGGCCTCGAGCCCGGCTACGTGGGCGGCGGACTGTTCGGCGACGACTCCTTGCCCCCCGCCGCCGCCGGTCGCGACCCCTGGCTGGTTGCCGAGATCGACGAGAGTGACGGGACCATCAACCAGTTCACACCCAGCCTCTGTTTGATGGTCAACCTGGACTGGGACCACCCCGACCACTACCCGACCGAGAACGAGCTGCTCGCCGCCTTTGCCGCTCTCATCGCCCGCACCTCCGGCCCGGTTTTACTCAACGCCGCCTGCCCGCGCTCCCTCGCCCTTGCCCCTGACCACGCGGAAGTCACCACTTTCGGCCAAGGAGGCCATTACGCTCTGCTTTCTGACCAACCGGACGGCCCGGTCGGACTGGCCTTGAGCTTAGGCGGCGAATTCCTTCCCTCACTACCCGACGCCAAGGTGAGGGCCTTCGGCGCTTTTAACGCCCTTAACGCCACCGCCGCCCTCGCCGCCGCCGCCCTGCTCGGCGCCCGCCTGCAATCCAGCCTCCTCGCCAATTATCCCGGCGTCCGCCGCCGTCAGAGTATCTTGGCAACCGGCGCCGGCATGGTAGTGATTGAGGATTACGCCCACCACCCCGCTGAAATCGCCGCCCTGCTGAGCAGCCTTCGCCCCCGAGTGCCCGCACCCGGTCGGTTGCGGGTCGTATTTCAACCCCACCGCTTCAGCCGCACCGAGCGCTTTCGCCCCGCCTTCGCCGCCGCCCTCGCCGCCGCCGACACCGTGACCCTACTGGACGTCTACGGTGCGGGCGAAAACAGCCTGCCCGGTGGCACCACCGCAGACCTCGTGGCCGATCTCACCGCCACGCACCCCGCGCTTCCCGTCATCTATCTTCCCGGCGAACACACCCAAACGTTTAAGCGTCTGTCCGCCGACCTATGCCCAGGCGACCTTGTCGCGATCATCGGCGCGGGCGACCTCGATGTTTCCGCTCGCGCTTGGCTCGCCACCCGAGATTCCTCCCTCTGGTGGGACCACGTGGCCGCCGCCCTCGCACCCGCCGTCTCCGGCGCCACCCCGCTCTTACGCGAAGCCCCACTGGCCCAACGCACTACGTTAGGCGTCGGCGGCGCCGCCCGCCTCTACGCCGAACCTAGCAACACAGAGGACTTACTAGGCCTAATCCGCGCTGCCCATGCCCTCGGGGTGCGACTGCTGCCACTCGGACGCGGGTCCAACCTCCTCGTGCCCGACACCGGGGTGGACGCCCTCGTCGTCAGCCTGCGCCACCCATTTTGGGAGAGCTTTGAACTCCTGCCCGACGGTCGCGTCCGAGTCGGCGCTGGTCTTCGTTTAAAAAACCTATGTGGAATCGCCGCTAAGGCCAGTCTCGCCGGCTTTGAGTTTCTTGAAGGTATTCCCGGCAACATCGGCGGCGCCCTGCGTATGAATGCCGGCGCGATGGGTGGCTGGATGTTCGACGTGGTCGAAAGCGTCGAGTTAATCACCCTCGCAGGCGAAGTCCGCACCCTATCCAAGGCGGCGATGCATGTGGATTACCGTCACTGCGCCGAACTGGAAAACGCCATCGCCATCGCTGCCATCCTCCAACCTGCCGCCACGATGCCCAGCGAGAGCGTGGCCCGCCAAGTGGACGTCTACCGCGACAAACGGAAAAAATCCCAACCCCGCCAGCCCTCCGCCGGCTGCATCTTCAAGAATCCCATCGGAGACTCCGCCGGACGCCTCATCGATGCCGCCGGGCTTAAAGGCACCTGCGAAGGCGACGCCGAGGTGTCGCCCGTCCATGCCAATTTCATCGTCAAT
This sequence comes from bacterium, assembly GCA_010027235.1. Lineage (GTDB taxonomy): Bacteria > Verrucomicrobiota > Verrucomicrobiia > Opitutales > Opitutaceae > IMCC26134_A. The sequence continues at coordinate 5,931 of RGVP01000083.1, read as the reverse complement.
AACCACCAAGCCAGCGCGGCAGATGTCATCGCCCTCATCCGCCGCGTCCGGGCCAGCGTTGAACAAACCCACGGCGTCCGCCTCGAACCCGAAGTCCTGCTCTATGGTCGGAATTGGAAGGACGTGCTCTGACGGCAAAGGAGTCGGAAGCCAGCGGTCAGTATCCAAAATCCAAACCTCCCTCCCGACTCCCTGTCTTCACCCTGCGCACGCCGATTAATAAATCCTTAAACCTGATTTCTAATTTCTTTTTCTCTATGCCCCCCCCGATCCGCATAACCGTGCTTGCCGGCGGAGTCTCCTCCGAACGAGAGGTCTCGCTCGGCTCAGGCGCAGCCTCCGCCGCCGCCCTCTCCCAGCTTTGGCCCACTCGGTTACTGGACGTGACCGCGGCCAGCTTGCCGCCCGGTCTGGATCCCGTCCGCGACATCGTTTTTTCTACGCTCCACGGCACCTTTGGAGAAGACGGAGGCATGCAACGCCTGCTCGACGACGCCGGCATCTTTTACGCCGGTTGCGATGCCGCCGCCTCAGCCCTTACCATGGACAAAGCCGCCACCAAACGTGCGGCCTCCGCCGCGGGCGTTCGCGTCGCTGCTGACGTCACTTTCCGCGTGCCTGGGGAGTTACCCACTGCCGAGTCGCTCATCGCCACGCTCGGCACGGAAAACGTGGTGCTGAAACCCAACGACCAAGGCTCCTCCGTCGGGCTGGCCCTGCCCGAAGGCCGTGCCGCACTCGCATCCGCTCTCCTCGCCCTCACCCCCGGTTCTTGGCTGGCGGAGCCACGCCTCACCGGACGAGAACTCTCCGTGGGCGTGCTGAACGGCTCCGCCCTGGGCGTGGTCGAGATCCGGCCCCGCTCCGGCGTCTACGACTTTGCCAGCAAATACACGAAAGGGGCCACCGAGTATTTCGCCCCCGCTCCGCTACCAGATGAAGCCACCACCACCGCCGCCGTCCGCCGAGCCGCCGAGCGCGCCTTCGAAGCATGCAGTTGCCGCGACTACGCCCGCGTTGATTTTATTCTTATTTCGCCCGCAGAGTTTTATCTGCTGGAAATCAATACGCTACCCGGCATGAAAGAAACCAGCCTCCTCCCAATGAGTGCGCGTTGTGCAGGACTGGATTTCACGGGATTAGTCGAAAAATTGGTAAGTCCTGCCGTGCGCCGTCTCATGGAAAGCCCAATTTCCCAACGTTCGTGAACCACGTCCCGATTATTCCGCAAACTGCTCCCACCTGGAGGGATGCCATAGTCCAAGATACGCCACCGCGTCCGCGCCACCGCGCGGCCCGACGCCGTCTAGCCATGGCCAGCGTCCGGCACTGGGCCGCGGTTGGTGCGGCTGCCGCGTGCCTGATTTTTGGATACATAGGCTGGCGCGCCTGGCGCGACAACCCCGCGGTGCTGGCCGCTCCCGCTTCCTCTGTTCCAGTGCGGGAAATCGCCCTTCGCACCGACGGTGTTCTGACCCGGGATTGGGTGGAGCGAACGCTCAAAATAGACCGTCGGGCCGGCTTGATGAATCTCGACCTCGCTGCCCTGCGCGATCGCTTGCTCCAATCTGGCCAGATCCGCACCGCCGTGCTGGCTCGTCGCTTTCCTGACGTGCTGGCCGTCATCATCGAGGAACGCAGCCCCGTGCTACGCACTTACGCTCGACCTGGCGCCGAAAAAGAAACCAAAGGGCAAGACGAACTCTATGTCGCGAAGGATGGCTTTATTTTTTCCGGCGAGCTCTACCCCGCTCACTTGATCGAGTGCCTGCCCCTGCTCGCTGGTGTCACTCCGGCGCGTAACCCCGCCGGTCGCGGCTTTGCGCCGATCGAAGGTATGGAGTCTGTCACGACCCTGCTCGGCACGGCGCGCTCCTCCGCTCCTGCCCTCGCCAAGGAGTTTCAGGTGGTGTCCCTCACCCGCTTCGCGCGCGACGGGGTTATTCTCGTTCGCACGCCTGAAGTAGCCGAAATTGCCTTCGGCACGCGTGACGACTTTTACCTCCAGATCGCCCGCCTCGACTACATCTTGGAACAACTTCGTGCCCGACCTGCCGGATCAGTGCCAATTCACTCCATCGACCTTTCGGTGGGTAACCGTCAGGTGCCGGTAGCCTTCGACGCTCCGCCAGTCCCGAGTAAACCCACCCCGTCACGCCCGGCTGGGCGCACGACTGAAGCGGCCCGCTCACCCCGCATTTTTTTTCACCCCTGATCTCCCCGCCTGCGCCCACTACCCACTTTTCCGCACCGTGCCCACCTTCTCCAAATCCCGCATCGTCGGTGCCGTAGAAATCGGCACCACCAAGGTCACCGTCCTCGTCGGCGAAGTCGCCGGCCCTAGTTTGAATGTAATCGGCTTCGGCGAGTTTCCCTCCCGCGGCATCGTTAAAGGCATGGTAGTGGACAGCAAAGCTGCGGGTGAGGCCACCCACCGTGCGATTGACGGGGCCGAAAAAACGGCCGGGGCTCGCCTCCAGCAGGTGTTTCTCGCACAGAGCGGGGCCCATATCGATGGCTTTTACCATGAGGCATCCGTCAACGTCGGCGGTCTCGAAGGCCGCGTGAGCCAGTTCGATATCGATAACGTTTACAAACTCGCAAAGCACAAAGCCCTCCCCGCCGGCCGGTGTATTATCCACTACCTCCGCCGCCCCTTCTACCTCGATGGCAAGTTGAACCCTTCCCCCGAGGAAATCCGCGGAGACCGCCTCTCCGTCGGCGTATGGCACGTCCACGGTGACCAGCATCGAATCGCCGATAATGTGCATATTATCCGGAATTTTAACCTGCCCGTGAGCGAACTCGTTCTCTCCGGACTGGCCGCTGGAAATATCCTGACCACCCCCGAGGAACGCCAGCATGGCGTGCTGGTGATTGACCTAGGGGGAGGCACCACTGACTTCGCCTATTACCGTCAGGGCCGCGCGTGCCTCGCCGGCGTCGTCGCGGTCGGCGGCTCCCACCTCACTAACGACCTCGCGCTCGGTCTACGCATCACCGAAAGCCAGGCCGAAAAGATGAAACTGCTCCACGCCCGCGCCACCATCACCGCCAAAGACCGGGCCGACTCGGTCTGGCTAAATGGCGACATGGGTATCGGCGATCGGCGGTTTCCCCGCATGACCATTGAGCAGATCGCCGCCGCCCGCACGCGTGAAACCCTCGAAGTGGTCCGGAAAAAGCTCGGCTCCCTTTACAGCCCGGCTGAGACTATGGCCGGCGTAGTGCTCACTGGCGGAGCCTCAGCCCTGCCCGGTATTGAGGACGCCGCATCACGGGTGTTTGAGGTGCCAGCCCGCGTCGGCACTCCTCACGTTGAAGTGATCGAGTCGCTCCGCCAACCTTCCTGCAGCACCGCCCTGGGGCTGCTCCACCAAGGTATTTCCCAGCAACACGAGGCGAATGCCCTGCAATCCCAATCCGGCCTCGGCGCCAAATTCAAAAACTTTCTCGACCGCATAGCCTCGGTTTAAGTAAGAAACCAAGATTTAGTATTCATAATATAACTACACTGCTTCGGCTTTTTCTTCTTTTTACACCGAGTGCCACACTCAGGATTACATTTTCCGACCTGCGACTTCCGCCTCCTGAATTGCTAGTCCTGATTCCTTTTCCACCATGTCTTCCGCCGAGAATATTCCCCCTGCCGCTGACGATCTTTTCACCGATCGCCGTATCGCAATAAAAGTAATTGGCTTGGGCGGAGCCGGCGCCAACGCAGTCGACCGGCTAAAAATGGAGAACCTGGACCGCCTCCAGATGGCGGTGATCAACACGGACGCTCAGGCCCTCGCCGCCTCGCCCGTCCAAGATAAGGTGCTTATCGGCGCGTCCGTAACCCGCGGCCTCGGCGCTGGGGCCGATCCCGACCTAGGTCGCCAAGCCGCGGAGGCTGACCGCGATAAAATCACCGCCGTGGTCAAGGACTGTGATTTGGTCTTTCTTCTAGCAGGGATGGGCGGCGGCACCGGTTCAGGCGCCGCGCCTACCGTAGCCGAGATCGCAGCTGAACAAGGCGCGCTGGTCATTGCTTTCGTCACCCTGCCCTTCAGCTTCGAGGGGGGGCGCCGTGCCAAACAGGCCGATGAAGGCCTGATCGCCCTGCGCAAAATCTGCGACGCCGTCATTCCACTGTCCAACGACCTGCTCCTGCAGGAAGGCACCGATGGAGAGACCGTCCTCGACTCTTTTGCCCGCGCCGACGAATGGATCGGACGCGGCGTCAAATCCATCTGGTCGATGATGTTCCGGACTGGGTTAATCAACTTGGACTTCGCCACTCTACGCCAATCGTTCCATACGCGTGGCGGAAAAACGCTGTTTGGACTAGGCACTGGTGACGGGGAAAATCCGGTGGCTGAAGCGTTGGAAAGCCTGAAGCTTTGCCCCCTGCTCGCCACGCCCGAATTTGCCCGCAAGGCTGACCGTCTCCTGGTTAACATCGTGGGGGGCACGGATCTCACCCTGCCCCGGGTAAACGAAATCATGACCGCTGTAGCCGACCAGTTCGGCAAGGAAGCGCACGTGGTAATGGGCGCGGTCATCGACGAGACCAGCCATGGCCGAGTCGAACTGATGGTGCTGGGCACGAGCGACTCAGGCTCGCGGGTTTTCACCCCGCGCCGGAACACGGCTAGAAACCGCCAGCAGGCTAGCCCAGAGCCAGCCCCCGCCGAAGGGCTGCCGCTTGCCGGTCCCGTAGGGTCCTCCACGGAGACGCTCGCCCCAGCCGCTGCCGCCCCCGAAAAAAAATCTCCCATTCGCGAGCGCTCCATTGCCCCACTTACCACCGCACCCGACCAAGTTGAGCTAACCCTCGGCGAACACGAAACGCGCGGCAGCTTCGAAAAGAGCGATCGCAATCTATTTGAAGGCCAAGACCTAGACGTCCCCACTTACCTCCGCCAAGGTTTGAAACTTCACCTCTGAGCCTGAAACCGCAGGGCAGGTGATCACGTTACCCGAGCAGTCGGCTGTTTCCACCTTGCAGGTCCGCACCCGCGCACGGCGTCAGCACAAAGCCGGTTGCATCGTCGCCAAAGACCTCACTGTGGTGGCCCGCGTGGTGAACATGCCAGAGCGCGATCAAGGCGCAAATCCAAGCGTCCAGCTGGTCTTCCACCGGCTTGCGCCACTTTGTAGTCAGCAGCGCAGACGAGTCGGCGTGCCAGGCAAGGTAGGGAAATTGATCGGCGCACAAGCCGGCCAGTGAACGCTGCAACCGCGCAAACTCAGCGTCGCTGCGAGCACGCGGGCGGCCAGCCTTGCGTTTGTATTCCAAGATGCGATCCAGCCCGAGCCAGCGCACCAGTGCCGGGTGCGGAAAAACCTCCGCGGCCACTCTGGGCATGGCCACCGTGGGTAAACCGGACGTAAGCGCGAACCCGGAGGCTGCCAACCGCGCCGCAATCCGCAGAGGTCGCGGCGCAAGCCGGAGATTCACCGGATAGCAGCCTGCATGCTGGGCACGAAAGGCGGCACTGACCAAGCCATCTACGGGGCGACGCCCGGCGGCATTGACGCAGACCAAGGGCGCATCGAAGGCAAAAAAGCGATACACAGGCATGTCTGGCGTCGAGAAAGCGAGCGCGGCAAAAAGAGCCTCGTCGCCCCTTACGTGGGTATGGGCAAGGATGCGGGCGCTCGCCGGCTCTTGCGTAGTGGCAACCCGATACGCAATCAGGCAAACGCCATCGCCATTTTTCTCCCCCCAGGCCAGATCCACACCGGCAAGGAGATAAGTCACGGCGGTTGAATCACAAGTGGTGGCGCTTGAGGTCATCGGAGACACAAGAGCAAGTTCCCGACCACACAGCCAACCGCAAGCCTCACGTCAAAGCTGAGGGACGCGGACGCTTGGCGCGAAGCCTGCGCAAGCAGGATTCGTGAAAAGCGTTCACGTTCCCTCTAGCGCCTTGTTGAGGTCAG
>RGVP01000082.1 GCA_010027235.1 bacterium | reverse complement strand
CCAATGCACCACCATGCCCCAGGCCACCGTGGCCATACATGCGACCCACAACGCTAGCCAGGAAAACTGGGCCTCGAATCCAGGCGCCAGCCGGGCAATATTGATCGCCGGATTGGGCGGTACACCGGTAAACATGGCGATAAAGTGAACCCACAAAACCAGGCCCCAGCCGGTAAAAAACAGCCGATCGGTCTATTTCGCGGGCGAACTGTTCTCCGCAAAACACCTCGTCGGGAACGCCTACCTGGCCGAGGCTATCCACGCCGCCTCCCACGGCCGCTACCTCTGCCGCCTGCCCCAGGATTTCGAACTGCGCGGCCACCACCCCCAGCTCATCCGGGATAAGGATATCCGCAGCCTGCTGGAGTGCGACCTAGCCCTGTTCAACTTCGACGGCCCCGAACTAGATAGCGGCACCGTGGTGGAGTTCATGTTCGCCAAATTCGCCGACATCCCGTGCGTCATCCTGCGTAGCGATTTCCGCGCGGCCGGCGACCAAGGGCCGGGTAACGATCCGTGGAACTTGATGGCCAGCTTCTATCCCCGCTCCATATCCGTCCCAGTCAACGCCCTCGCCCTCTACAAAAAAGCCCACGCCACCGCCCGCCGCGCCGCCCTGAACGACGTTATCCGCCTCGCCGGACAACACAGTTCGGCCACCGCCCAGAGCATGTGCGACCACATCGCCACGGTCGTAGTGCGCGGCCTAGACCGTGCAGCTAAACTTCCATCCGCCCTGCCCAAACCCCTCCGCGACAATGTTTACGCCTGGCTCGCTCTCCTCCCAAGTCTGCGCGGCGATCCTAAAAAAATCCGCAAACAGTTCGCCAAACTGCTCGAGCAAAAAATCGCCCGCGGATTACTGTAAGGGCCGGAAAAGAAGTCGGGAGCGAGAAGCTAAAATATCCATACTTAGCACGCCTTCCTGCGCGACCTCCCTTCCTGCTAGCTTCTAACTTCGAGCTCCTCGCCCCCCCCAGCTCGGCCTTCTTCCATGCTGCACCTCCTCCGCCACCCGCTCGCTGCACACGCCCTCACTCATCTGCGCGCGGTGGATACGCCGCCGGCTGCCTTCCGCGCCTTCGCCCATCAGCTGGGCCTGCTGCTCGCACTGGAGTCCACCCGGGACCTTCCCGTCCGACCCCACCCAATCAATACCCCGCTCGAACCCCACATCGGCGACGTGCTTGCCCGCGGTTTAGTAGTGGTGCCCATCCTTCGCGCCGGCCTCGGCCTGGTGCAGCCCTACCTCGACCTTTTCCCCGAAGTTTCCGTCGGTTACGTCGGCCTAGAACGCGACCACGAGACCGCCGTGGCCCGTAGTTATTACTGCAAACTCCCTCCTCTCGTCGGCCGGCGCGTGCTTTGTGTAGACCCTATGCTCGCCACCGGCGGGAGCGCCGTGCAGGCCCTCGACCGGCTTCGCGCAGAGGGCGCCGATGACCTCGCCCTAGTCGTGCTCGTGGCCGCTCCGGAAGGCGTCGAGGCCGTCGCGGCCCGCCACCCGAATGTGCCAATCTTCACCGCCGCCCTCGACCGCGAGCTGAATACCCAAAAATACATTCTGCCCGGCCTCGGCGATTTCGGCGACCGCCTCTACGGCACCTAGCCGCAACCCACCCCTGCGTTGAAAGTTTCCACGCTCCCTTCGCCGCACCCCCGCGGCAAGCCGGTAGCTATTATGCGACCTGTGCCAATACGCTCAGCATCTCGGCATGCACCCGCCCATTGCTGGCGACGTAACGCCCCCGATCAAAACGCTGGGGAAACGCTCCTCCGGCGTAGTCGGTCACCACTCCGCCCGCCTCGCGCACGACCAACATCCCAGCCATCACATCGTAAGGTTTGAGGTCCTTTTCCCAATACCCGTCAAGCCGACCCGCCGCCACGTAACAAAGATCCAGCGCCGCGCTGCCCAAGCGGCGCTCTCCGCGGATACGGGTCAAAAACGCACCCCACTCACGAAGGTTGTTATCCGGGTTGGTGTGCTTGTCATAAGGAAATCCACTGGTGATGACGGCATCCACCAATTTCGCCGTCTGGGTAACACGGATGGGCTGATCGTTTAACCACGCCCCGCCGCCGCGCCAGGCCGTGAACATCTCCCTCCGCGTCGGATCATAAACCACCCCGAGCAGGGGCTCTCGGTCCGCCGTCGCCAGCGCGATACTGGTGCAGAAGTGTGGCAGCTTGCTCGCAAAATTCACCGTGCCGTCAATCGGATCCACAAACCACTGAAAAGCCGCCCCCGCCAAAGCCGCACCCTGGCCGCCACCCTCTTCACCCACGATGTGGTGCGCGGGAAAATACCGGCTCAACTCGCCGACTAGATACCCCTCTACCTCGGTGTCGGCCGCCGTGACGATGTCGATGCGACTGGTCTTGCTGGTCGTGGGAATAGGTGCCGCAAAATGCCGGAGCATGATATCGCCCGCGCCGCGTGCCAGGGCGGTAACGATCGGCAATATTGCGTTCGCATCGAATGTCATGCGAACCACATTGCCGTCATGCGTTATGGGCTCAAGCATCCGCAATGGCTTCCGTTCCCTGCGCGCCGCATGAAAATCACCACCCTAGTCCAGTCGCTACCCGTCCTCGCCTGCCTGCTCGCGGCCGGCTGCTCGCGCCCCGCCGCAACCTCTTTCCAAGGCTACCTCGAAGGCGAGTTCGTCTACGTTGCCTCCCCGCTGGCCGGCCGCCTCGACCACCTTGCGGTCAACCGCGGAAGCCGGGTCGAGACGACGGCGCCATTATTCACGTTGGAGCACGCGGCCGAGACCGCCGCCGCCGCGCAGGCCGAGGCCCGCCTGCTTCAAGCCCGCGCCCGCTTCGAGGACCTGCTTAAGGGCTCCCGTGACTCCGAACTCGATGCGCTGCGAGCCCGCCTCGCGCAGGCCCGCGCCGCCGCCGAACTCTCCGGCCTCGAAGCCAACCGCCAAGCCGCCCTTTTTAGGAAAGGCGTGAGCCCCGGGAGCGAAAACGACCGCGCCCGCTTGACCCACGAACGAGATCTCCGAGCCATCGACGACCTCGCCGCCCAACTCGCCACCGCCGGCCTGGGCGGTCGAATTGACGCCCTCGCCGCCGCCGGCCAAGAGGTCGCCGCCGCTGTCGCCACCCGCGACCAAGCCGCTTGGAGCGTCGCCCAAAAAACCCAGACCGCCCCTCGGGCCGCCCTTGTCCACGATACCCTTTACCGCGAAGGCGAATTCGTCGCCGCGGGCCGCCCGGTGGTCTCACTTCTGCCGCCGGATAACCTAAAGGTGCGGTTCTTCGCCCCTGAACCCGCCCTCGCTACCCTGAAGCCAGGCGTCCGCGTGCGCGTGGGGCTAGACGGCCACACGCCACTCGAGGCCGTGGTGGCCTACGTTTCACCCCTAGCCGAATATACGCCGCCCGTGCTCTACAACCGCGAAAATCGCGCCAAACTCGTATACCTCATAGAAGCTGCCCTGCGCCCCGAAGACGCCCGAGACCTGCACCCCGGCCAGCCCGTGGACGTAACGCCCCTACCCTGAGCCGCACCCGCGCACCATGAGCGCCCCCGACTTCGCCATCGACGTAACCGGCGTCACCAAACGCTTCGGCGACAAGACCGTGGTCGATGAGATCGCCCTGCAAGTGCGTCGCGGCGAGATCTACGGTTTCCTCGGGCCGAACGGGTCCGGAAAAACGACCTTCATCCGCATGCTCTGCGGCCTGCTCACGCCCGACGCCGGCGCCGGCACTTGCCTCGGCTACGACGTCCGCACCCAACAGGCCGAGATCAAGCGCAACGTTGGCTACATGACGCAAAAATTTAGCTACTACGAGGATCTTAGCATCCGCGAGAATCTAGATTTTGTCGGCCGCATCTACGGCATCCCCGACCGTCGCGCCGCCGTGCAACGCAGCCTCGATCGCTTGGGCTTGGCGAAACGTAGCCACCAGCTCGCGGGCCAGCTCTCGGGTGGCTGGAAACAACGCCTCGCCCTCGCCGCCTCTCTACTTCACTCGCCAAAGCTCCTCTTGCTCGACGAACCCACCGCCGGGGTCGATCCCAAGGCCCGTCGCGAATTTTGGGATGAGATTCACCAACTCGCCGCTGACGGCCTGACGGTGTTGATCACTACCCACTACATGGACGAGGCCGAGCGCTGCCACCGCCTCGCCTACCTCGCCTACGGTCGACTCCTCGCCGGCGGCACCCTCGCCGAGGTGCTCGCCGCCGCGCAGCTTTTCACCTGGAGCGTGGCCGGTCCTGACCTCCGCGCCCTCGCCGCCGCTCTACGCGGCCGCCCTGGGGTCGAGCAGGTCACCGCCTTTGGCAATACGCTCCATGTGAGCGGACGCGACGCCACTGGCCTCGACGCCACCGTCGCTGCCCTGCGCGAGCCTCGCCACGAATGGAAACGCATCCCGGCCGGGCTCGAAGACGTTTTCATCGGCCTGATGGACTCAGCCAAGGACAACTTCGCATGAGCCAGCCACGCCTTTCCTTCCACCGCCTGTGGGCCGTCGTGCTGAAGGAGTTCATCCAGATGAAGCGCGATCGCGTGACCTTCGGCATGATGGTCGGCATCCCGCTGATGCAGTTGATGATGTTCGGCTTCGCCATCAATTCAGATCCGCGCCACCTGCCCAGTGCCGTCCACCTCGCCGACACCGGACCCTTTGCCCGCACCCTCGTGCAGGCCCTGCGCACCAGCGACTATTTCCAGATTGTCCACGAGAGTGGTTCCGAGGCTGAGAGCCAACGCCTCCTGCAACTCGGCGAAGTCCAATTCGTGATCAACATCCCGATCGATTTCACCCGCCGCCTCCTCCGCGGCGAACGCCCGACCGTGCTGATCGAGGCCGACGCCTCCGACCCCGCCGCCACGGGTCCCGCCCTGAACGCCGTCGCCCAGTTGGCCAACACCGTTTTTAATCGCGACCTACCCGGCCCGCTCGCCCCGCTGCAGGCGCAAAACGGCCCGGTGGATTTCCGCATCCACGCCCACTACAACCCCGAAAACATCACCCAATACAACGTCGTGCCCGGTCTCATGGGCGTGGTCCTCACCATGACCATGGTGATCATCACCGGCCTAGCTATCACCCGCGAGCGCGAACGCGGCACAATGGAAAACCTGCTCGCCACCCCCGTCCGCCCCTTCGAGGTCATGGCGGGCAAGATCCTGCCCTACATCGCGGTGGGTTATATTCAGGTCTCCCTCATTTTGGTCGCGGCACGCTTCATTTTCCATGTGCCGATGGTCGGCAGTCTGCCGCTGCTCTACGCGGTGGCCCTGCTTTTCATCGCTGCGAATCTCGCGGTCGGCATCACGTTTTCTACTCTGGCGAAAAATCAGCTCCAAGCGGTCCAGATGGCGTTCTTCTTTTTCCTGCCCTCTATCTTGCTGTCCGGCTTCATGTTCCCGTTTCGTGGAATGCCAAACTGGGCCCAAGCCGTCGGTTCGTGTTTGCCGAATACCCACTTCCTCCGCATCGTGCGTGGTATCTTGCTGAAAGGCAATGGCCTAGCCGAGATCACCCCCGAGATCTGGCCCCTGCTACTGTTCCTCGCCGTCGCCATGACCATCGGCGTGAAACGCTATCGGCAGACGTTGGATTGATCCCTCACTCGGCAAACTAACCCAGTGGCATCTGGGAACATTCACCCCAACCGGCCTCACCGAACCCGCGCCTTTAATCGTTCAACCGATCAACGAAAAAGGATGGCTTGATTTTCCAACTTCATACACCGTCCTGAAGTAAATCGTTACGGACGAACGGCTGAACCGATCGGCTTTCGATTTATTACTTTTTTCATTGTTTGGCAAAAATTTATAAATTTAAAAATGGAACCCTACCTTTTATATGCAGGTGGAATCCTGCTTCTGACCTTACCCAGTGGTCCGCTTATTAGAAAATATTTTAAAACGCTTACTCTAAGCAAACTCTCAGAAGTGCCAGGCGGACGCCTTGGCCTGATCCATCCCTTAAAGGCCTTGGATATGGCGAGGGCTTTTGCGGGTGCGACGCTGATCAACGCCGCTTTCGCCGCCATCCACCCCACCGGCCCGCAACAATTACCCGCTCGGCTAGTTTTACTCATCGCCACGACTGCCGGATTGCTGGTCCAGCATGGTCTGCACCGCACGAAAGACGAAACTATGCACGCGCCACTAGCCTACCTTGCCGGTCTGGTTCTTGCCATCTTACCACTAAAAGTCGCCCTGTTCGCCCTGCCCATCGGCATACTCTCCGGCATCGGCCTGCGCCACCTCTCGTGGGGCTTCATCATGACGGCGATCGCGGTCGGCAGCTTCGGCTTTTTGTTCAGACAAAGCCTACTTACCCTCGCCACCGCCTGCTTCCTGCTGATGCTGCCTATCGTGCTTTCCCGCTTGGTGCATCGCCCCTTGGTGGTGGCAGTCCGCTCCAAACTGGTCCAAGTCAAACCCGCCGGTTACGGCCCCATCCGTTAAAGCCAGTCGCTAGCCATAGTTAGCGCGCGAAAAGAAGGGCGCGTCGCACGATTTCCCCACTTCCGCTTCGCCCGCGTTCCTGTCACCCTTTCGCCATGATCAAAGGCCAGAAAGTCGTCTGCATCAACGATACCTTCCCCGCGCTGATCCGCGCGATTTATAAACAACTCCCAATCAAGGGCAGCACTTACACCATCCGCGAGGTGTTCCTCGGCCGAGAAAAAGTCGTGAAAGGCGGCGACTCCGCCACCGTAGGCCTGCTCCTCGCCGAGCTCTCCAACCCGCCCGACCCCTTCCACCAGGGTAAACAGGAACTCGGTTTCAGCTCAGAACGCTTCGCCCCGCTTGAGGAAAAAACCGACGAGACCTCCGCCGACGAGGAGGCCGGCGAACTCGTCGAGGCCGGCGGCGGCCAGTCCGGCGGCGGATTTTGGCAGGATTAATTCTCCCGCCCGCCACGCGCATCTAGCGGAGAGGGTGCGGGGCGGCAATAACCCGATCACGCCTTCACGTTCCGAAAGTCACGCAACCACTCGCCTCAGGACGGCGGGGCGTAGCGCTCGCTACCGCCCAGCGCGACAAACTGCCGGTAGAGGATAAAAAAGACCACCGCCCCCGTGGCCGCCAGCCCCCCGCCGATCACAAAGGTATAGTGGTAAACATGGCCCGTCAGATCGAGCAACCGCCCCACCACGGGGGGCACCAAGATAAAACCAAACGCAAGGATGATGTTCGCCGCTGAAGCAAACTGGGCGAATTTCGCCCGGGGAAACAGCCTGGGAAACAAGGACGCCGTGCCGGTGAAAAAGATGCCCGAGACAACCCCATGCGCCACGTAGGCCACAGAAAAACTCGTGATGTCCTTCGCTATAAAACCGGCCCAAAACGCGATGCCGGCATAGACACCCAATGCACAAAGCCCCACTCGGATGGGGTGAAACTTGTCCGCGAACCAGCCGATAAAAAGGGCCAAAAAGATCGAGATCGCATAAGTGATCGATCGCAGTTCGCCGTAGCGCTCCATGGTCATGCCAATGCTCCGGATGTAAGGCACATCGAAGGAGTTAATCGGCAGGAAGGCGGCGTTGCCGATCATTGCGGCGACGAAAATCCAGATATAAAAACGATGAGCCGAACACTCACGCACGTAGGCCCGGACTGGCTCCGCCACCCGACTGGTAAAGGCCCCATCGGTCTTCGGCGCCGGTGGCGGATAATCCCCCTCCTTGACCATGAAACACATGACCGAAAAACCCAGGCCGTAGAGCAGCCCCAACCCGATGAAGAGCAGTTTGAAGTTCTCCTCGGCGTGGCCGATCAGGAAGGAGTTGAAGACGATGCCGGCGCCCAGGCCGACGATGCGAAACAGCGCGAAAAAGCGCCCGATCACCGCCTGCGGCACCACGTCATTGATCAGGCCTACGAAGACCGAGTTGGCAATGACCGTAAAAATCTCGAAGAAGGTCCATAAGCCCGCGAAAACAAGTAACCGGCACGCGATCGGATCGGGCGCGCCCGCCCCGAGCAGGCCATGCAAAAGGTCGGCGATCTCCACCGTGTAGCCCATGCCGACCATGGCCAGCGCCGCGATCGGCGTGGGGATGAGCAGATAAGGAATGCGCCGCCCCCAACGTCCGCGATGATTATCCGAGCGCACGCTGATGATCGGACCTATCAGCATACCCAGGGCCGCCGGTAACGAAGTGACCATCAAGCCGAGGATGAGGTCGGTCGCCTTGAATTGCTTAAATAAAAGCTGCGACATCGGCTGCACCGCTCGCTCCTTCATGTTCCAGGCGAAGTCTCCCCAGAGCAACCAACAGAACAAAACGACCAACCCGGCCGTGCCGTAAGTTAACGTGCCTACCCGCCAACGCTTGGAGCCATGAGTAACCTCGGGCGCAGACTTAGATTGAGGAGCGGAAGGAATAGGGGCGGGGTTCATAAAGCGCAGCGTTGCGTAATTCATAAACCAATGGCGAGACCGCAAACCGGCGAATCGATTGACTGTAAAATGAGCTGCCCGCCCGTCCTTTCTACCCGCAGCTTGATCTTAAATACGACGCCGCTCTTGCCCGCGAAGCCGCCTTGGTTGTGAATTTATTCATACCCATTACCCCAGCCTCCGCTGCTCGCCCCATGCCCGCAACCGCCTGCCCAACCCGCCGTCGTTTTCTGCAAACCGCATCGCTCGCCGCCGCTGCCTCGCTCGCCCCACGCGCCTTCGCTGCTCCCTTCCGCAACCTCGTGACCGGCGGCCGCAAACTCCGCGTCGCCTGCATCGGTCTTGGCGGCAAGGGCCAAAGCGATTCCCTCGCCTGCGCCAGCGAGGAGATCGTCGCGCTATGCGATGTCGATTTCGAGCGCGGTCGCGAACTCTTCTACCGCTATCCTCAAGCTGCCCGCTACCGCGATTACCGCCAGATGCTCGCCGAAATGGGCGACCGCATCGACGCCGTAACCATCTCCACCCCCGACCACACCCACTTCAGCGCCACCTTGATGGCCATCGAATTGGGAAAACACGTCTATGTTCAAAAACCTCTGACCCACACCATCGGCGAAGCCCGCATCCTCAAGGCCGCCGCCGCCAAGGCCAGGGTGGTCACCCAGATGGGCAATCAAGGCCACGCCAACGAGGGAACCCGCCTCACGAAAGAGTGGATCGAGGCCGGCGTGATCGGCACCGTCCGCGAGGTCCACGCTTGGACCAACCGCCCCATCTGGCCCCAGGGTGTGCCCCTCCCCGAGCCCGCTCCCGTGCCAAAAACTCTGGACTGGAATCTCTGGCTTGGCGTAGCTCCCGAAAACCCCTACAGCCCCGGCATCGCACCGTTCAATTGGCGAGGCTTCTGGGACTACGGTTGCGGCGCGCTCGGCGACATGGGTTGCCATATCCTCGACGCCGCCTTCTGGGCCCTCGATCTGCGCGGCGACGCCACCCTCTCCGCCGTCAGCGAGGGCGACCACTCGGATGTCTCCGCACCCCGCTCCTCCGTCGTCACCTACCAGTTCCCCTGCCGGGGCAAACGCGCCCCAGTGAAAATCGTCTGGTATGACGGCGAAAAACGCCCGCCCACCCCGCCTGAACTCGGCCCCGGCGCCAAACTACCAGAGGGCGGCGTCTTTTTCCTCGGCGATCGCGGCGTGCTCTACAATTCCGACACCTACGGCGCCTCCCCCCGCCTCCTCCCCGAGGAACGAATGAGCGCCTTCACCGACCGCCCGAAAAAAACCATCCCACGAATCCCAAAGTCCAACCCGCACCTCGAGTGGATCCGCGCCTGCAAAGGCGAAGGCCCCAACCCCGGTTCCAACATCGTGGACCATTCCGCCGACCTTACCGAGATGGTCCTGCTGGGTAACCTCGCCCTCCGCGCCGGCCAAACCATCGAGTGGGACTCTGCCCGCCTACGCTGCACCAACCTCCCCGCCGCCGACCGCTTCATCCACAAGTCCTATCGCCTCTTCTAAGGCCCACTCCACTCCCGCCACCCTATGAAACTCCTTTCCCCGCTTCGCTTCCTCAGCTCCGCCCTACTGCTGCTGGTGATTGGCCTCACCACTCTCGAGGCCAGAGTAAAAGCCACCACCAAGCGCCGCGTCGCCCCCGCCGGTTTCTCCACCGACGTTCACCAAGTTTACGCCAACGGCCGCGGTCGGGACTCCGCCCGCTGGCCCGTTCCACAGCCGCTCTTCGCTCCGGATCTGAGCAACGCCGATTTCACCCCCGGCGCCTGGGCCGTCGACGCCGAGGGCGTGCTCGCCCCCACCCGCGACCCGCAGGCCCGCTCCCTCGGCGATATCTGGACCCAGACAAGCTACGGCGACTTCGCACTCAACGTCGAATTCCGCACCCGCGACCTAGGTGCCAACAGCGGCGTATTTCTGCGTTCCGACGATCCCGTGAACTGGCTGCACCACTCCATCGAGGTGCAAATTTTTCAGGGTGACTCCTCCCCCGTCCACGCGACCGGCGCGATCTTCGACGTCGCCGCGCCTCGCCGTATTCTCCCCCTCATCCCTGGGGAATGGAACCGCTACACGATTATCGCCCGGAAAAACCTGATCACCGTCATCCTAAACGGCGAGGAGGTGAACAAAATTGACCTCGACGAGTGGACCCAGGCGGGCATGAACCCCGACGGCACCAAGAATAAATTCGCCAAGGCCTATAAAGACATGGCCCGCATCGGCCGCATCGGCCTCCAAGACCACGGCGGTTCCCGCGTGGAGTTTCGCAATCTCTTCGTCGAATCCCTCTGATAGAGTCGCCCTAGCCCCTCGACCGCGCTAGGCCGAGGCACACCCACCCGCAACGCATCGCCGCGCGTCGTCACGGCAAAGCGCGTGCGCCGCCAACTCCTTTTGCCGCGTCGCAACATCGCTTTACCACGTTGCAACGTCCGTTTAACTCGTCGCAACGGCCACCAACTGTGTCGCGACGGTGAATTACCGCGCTGCAATCGCGGTTTACCTTGCTTCAACGGGCTTGTGATGCGTGAAAACACGCAGCTACCCGCCTGCAATGAGCCCTCACCGCGTTTCAACGCCCGCCGACCGGCCTGCAATGGGCATCGACGGCGTTGCAAGGGCCGCCGACACGCCTGCAACACGCACCGACAACGCTGCAATTGAGACCGGCAGGCCTGCAATTGAGACCACCCACGCTGCAATCACCGGCGTCGGCGTTGCAAAAGCCGCATTCAAAACGGTTTCCACCCTTGCGGTCCCGTCGGACCGCGCGCCGGCCCCCTTGGCCGGCGCAATCAACCCATGCCCGCACAAACCCACCACCCGCCATGAATGATCGCATCCAAAACCGCCTGAACATGCTCAACGCCTGCCTCACCCTCGCCCACGGACCCGCCCACCGCGCGGTCTGGGACGGCAAGGAACCGCTCGCGTTCGGCGAAGACCTCGCCGCCCTAAAAACCGACCTCGCCGCCACCGTCTCCCTCGCCGCGCAGCTCGGCGGCGCGTTGCCCGGCGCCTCCGACGCCAAGGACGAGGCCGAGACCGCCCTGGAAGACGCCGCCTACCTCGTCGTCACCGGTCTGCGCAGTTTCTACAAGAAGACCGGGGCGACCGAGGCGCTGGGGAAAATCAACTTCTCCAAGAGCCACCTCCAACGCCTGCGCGACGCCCAGCTCGTGGCCGACGCCGCCGCCATCCTCGCCGCCG
>RGVP01000081.1 GCA_010027235.1 bacterium | reverse complement strand
GGGATCTCCTCTCCCTGGGCGAACCGGTGGCGGGGCAGCAGGGGTACCAGCAGGAGTTGCAGCGCCACGAACACGAGCGTCAGGAACATGGTGTCCCGGGCTCCATCGAGGTAGTCGGACAGATCGCCGTTCGAACCGACCTCGCCGTAGAACAGGAGTCCGTACACGGCGATGCCCATCGAACTGGCCAGTTGCATCCCGGTTCCCTGCACACCCGACGCGCTCCCGGCGTGCTGCGGCGGTACGTCGCCGAGGACGATGGCCATCGACGCAGCGATCGAGATGCCCAGTCCCGCGCCCAGCAGGGCGACACCCGGAGTGATCACCAACGGACTGGTGGCACTCCCGGTCACGCCGATCAGCACGGCGACGGCCGAGGCCGCCGTGCACAGCGCCCCGATCGTCAACGTCTGACGACCGAACCGGCGCAGGAGGGGAGCGGCGATCAGTGATCCTCCGATGTTGGCGAACGGCATGGGGGCGGTGAGCAGCGCCGCCTCCAGTGCGTTGCGGCCGAATCCCAACTGGATGGTGAGGATCAGGTAGAGCGGTCCGGCCGCAGCGATGAGACTGAACAGCAGGGTGATGGCGTTGCCGAGCGCGAACGTGCGGATCCGGAACAACGACGGGTCGATGAGTGGATCGCCGTCGGCCGTCACGATGCGGCGCTCCATCCGCAGGAATGCCCAGAACACCGGGATGGCGGTCAGCAGCATGACCACGATCCACAGCGGCCATCCGGCGTTGCGTCCCTGGATCAACGGGAACATCACGAGGAACGACACCACGGCCAGCACACCGGCGCCGGCGAGATCGGGTCGGCCGGTGCCGGCCGGTTCGATGTAGGGCAGGACCCGCGCCGCGAGCAGCAGGCTGAGCGGTCCCGCCACCACGAACGGGATGAACGCCCACCGCCATCCCCAGCCGAACACGTCAGCGGTGATCAGTCCGCCGGTCATGAGCTGACCGAACATGAATGCGCCGCCGGAGACGGCGAGGGCGGGAGGGGCGGAAGGGACCGTCATCGGGTCTACGGAAACACGGCCGGCGCGGGAAGCGAGCGGCGGGGCATAAAAAAACCCGCGTCCGGGTGGACGCGGGCTCGGGAGGGATGAGGCGACCTATCAGGCGGCGCGACGACGGCGGCGACCGGCGGCGAAGGCCAGACCGGAGAGACCGGCGAGGGCGGCCCAAGTGGAGGGCTCGGGGACGGCGGAGAGGTAGCCGTTGCTATCGATGACAGCCGATTGTCCGTTGATGTTAATCAGTGCCAACTGAGCCGAGGTTAGGCCGGTGTTGCTCGTGCCAAAACGAATGGAGCTACCATCCACGTAGCTACCTGCGATGCTCAGGGTAAATGATCCCCAGGCGGAGGAGAGGGAGCTGCTATCGGCGAAGATCAATGAGCCACCGCTTCCCAGCGTGATGGACGAATTGGCAGTGAGGTTTAGCGTGCCAAGGGTGTCGGTGAATGTTCCAGCGGCAAGAGTGCCTCCGTTCAGCTTGATCGTAGAAGTATTGGCCAGGACATCATTGGCTCCGAGCGCCAAGGTGCCCGCGCTGATGGTGGTGTCACCAGTGAAGGTATTGCCGCCGCTAAGGGTAAGAGTGCCGTTACCGACCTTGGTAATCGCGGTGGTGCCGCCGCCGTTTTGAATTACGCCGGCGAAGGTGGTATCCAGGTTTTTGCCACCAATGGTGTAGCTCACATTTTGCACGTTGCCTACGCCACCTGTGGACCCGGAGAGCGTCGAACCAGAGGCACCCACCAAGGCACCCAAGGTAATGGCCGACTGCGTGCTGCGAACGCTAACATAGCGGGTTCCCAAGTCCAGGGTCACGTCTGGCGAACCCGTGGCGGTGCCGAAGAAGCGGTAGCCTGCATCGCCAGCCAAGGCGATGGTGCCGGAGAAACCAGACCACGATCCAGTCAGGTCGCCAACGAAACGAGTCGAGTAAGTCAGGGTGCCGGAACCGCCGGTGATACTGCCGAGGCTGACGACATTGCTCGTATTGTTGGTCGCGGTGATGGAGTTGGTTCCGTTGACCGTGACGTTGTTGACTGTCTGGCCAGAGTTTTGAGTGATGGTGATTGCGGCATCGTTGTTCAGGACGATGGCTCCACTGGGTAGGGCGTTGACATTGCTGACGGTGATTCCGCCGGCATTGATGGTGGTGGAGCCGCTTGCGGTGGCAGCGCTACCTAGGGTGAGCACTCCGCTGCCGTTTTTAACAAGATTGCCGGAACCGCCTAGGGAGCCGGAGATGGTGACAGCGTTACCATTGGTATTTAAAACCCCTGTTCCACTAGCGAGGGAGATACTCCGGTTGGCGGCGAGGGTGGTGGCACCGTTAAATTTCACGCTCGAGGTATTGCCTGCTCCCGGGTTGAGGGTGAGATTTGTGGTGGCGACGCCTGGCACCGCACCGAGGGAAGAATCGCCGGCCAACTCTATGAAGGTATCTGCGCCGTTTAGCGTGGTGCCACCGGTGGTGGCGCTGGATCCGCTTAGCACGAGACCGCCGCCATTGATGGTGGTCGATCCCGTAAAGGTATTGTTACCTTGCATGGTCAGGGTGCCGGTCCCGCTCTTACTAAAGGAGCCCGTGCCGGTGACCGCGGCGCTGTAAGTCACGTTGTTGGAGCCAATGTTGATCGCGGCTCCGCCAGATCCGATGGACAATCCCTGCGCGGAAAGATCGTTGGTGTTTACGCCCTTGTAGGTGAGCGAAGCGTTGTCCACCGAGACGGCTCCCGAGCCTAGGCCGCCTGCGACAAACCCGACGGAACCGCCGGTAATAGTTGTGCCGCCGGAGTAGGTGTTGGAACTATCCAGATCAAGGGAGCCTGTGCCTGATTTTGTGAGGCTCGAATTGCCGGAAATTTGACCAGAGATGGTGAGACCGGTGCCCGAATCAGTGGAGGCGACGGTGTTGGAGGCGAGCGCTACGGGCGCACTGATGGTATGCGAGCCGCTGGTCACAATGATGCTGGCTTGGCTGACGCCGCTATTGAGTGAAAGCGTGCCACCAGAACCGGCGGCGATGGTGTAGCCGTTGGCGCTGTTGAGAGTGAGACCGCCGACAGTTTTATTACCGTCAAGGGTGATGGTAGCCGGCGAGGAAAGTGCCTTATTTAAAATAGCGCCTTCGCCTGTTCCGTTCGGGACGGCGCTGCTCCAATTGCCGGCGGTATTCCAACTACCGCCCGCGTCGACGTTCCAGTTGGAGAGGACGGCGGCGATGTAGACTTGGAGGGTAACATAGCCGCTCGAGGAGCCGAAGGTATAGCCATAACCGGCCTGAGGATTCAGGACGGATAGGGCTCCGGTTCCGGTGCCTTGGATCGCGCCGGCATACTGGATAAGGTTGTAGTTACCGGTAGTGGTCCAACCGTTAAGGGTGCCCTCACTGTATAAATTAAAGCCGCCACCGTTCAAGGTGAGGCCATCAGAGGTCGTGACATTGATCCGGTCGTTGGCGGGGGTGCTGTTGAATTCGAAGTTGAAAATCGAACCCGAGGCGGCGGTGAGAGAGCCCACGGTGAGGGTGCCGACGCTGTTACCCGGGGCGATGATCCCGCCCGATGCCAAAGATACGGCTCCAGATATCGTGCCGGTGCCGCCCAAAGTGCCGCCTGTGTTGATTGAAACCGACCCGGAGCCGGTAGCGGAGCCGGACGCGTTATTGGCCTTGAGTGTGCCGCCTGAAATCGTTGTCCCTCCAGAGAAAGTGTTGGAACCGGCTAAACTAAGAGTTCCTATACCCGATTTTGTAAGGGCTAGAGTTCCTGCTCCACCGTTCTGTATTGTTCCTGCATAGGTGCTTGTTGCTGTGGTATTTACTGTTAGTGAGATATTTCCAGAACCGCCGTTTTCTATGATTGGTGAACCAACTGTTGCGTTGGTGCTTAGCGCTGATACAGTTAGGTTACCACCGTTGAGTTGAAGTTTACCTGTGCTGCCTGATCCAAATGTTACTCCAGCTGCTGTTCCAAGCGCACTTGAGTTGCCGGTGCGAAGCGTGCCGCTGTCGATGGACCAACCTCCGGCGTAATTGTTGGATTGTCCCAGCAACAAAGTGCCTGGGCCAGAGACGCGTGCCACTGTAGAAGCTTGGCCGCCTGTGACCCCGTTGGTTGCTACCCCAACTGTGAAGATGTCATTCGCGTTAACGGTGGCTAGGGTTACGCTAGCGGCGCTTGCGCTAATTGATACGACTTTTACACTTTCTGAAGCTCCGTTTCCGCTTATAGTGCCGCCATCATTGAGTGTTGTTGAAGTGTTATTAAGAGCTACGTTTTTGATTTCCAGTGTGCCTCCACTATTAACGATTGGAGCTACAGTGCCTAGAGCACCAGCATTACTGGCTACTAAGGTGCCTGCATTTACAATTACACCTCCACCTATTGTGTTTGAGTTGCTAAAAATCCAACGTCCCGAGTCTGACTTCGTAATTGTGCTCGCGATTCCTCCAGAGTTGGAAATATTTATTACACCGCTAATTGTGTTGTCGCCAGTATTGGTTCCGCCTAGAGTCCATGCCGTGCCACGAGTCGAATTTGGGGAATTAACAATGCCACCAGCTAAGGTGAGAGTTGCACTTGAGGTGGTCGAATCATTTTTGATTGTATAAGCACCGTTGGTGCTGGAGGGAAGGTGAACGCCCAAAGCTGCGTTGATGGTTTGTGCGTTTGTTACCGTTGCTTTGATCTGAGTCGTTAAATTATTTCCCACCATAAGAGTGGGCGAACCGCTCGCTGCACCTATAAAGTAGGAGGCCGCATTTTGTGTGTCGAACGTGAGGCCGCCGATCATGCGATTGGTATCAATGATGATCGGATTGCTTGAGCTTCCTATAGTGCCACTTAAAGCTGAATTGAAGGTGGCAATGTCGGTGGTATTATTAGCGTTTGTGGTAGTAATTACCCCTGGTGCAGCTGATCCTACCCAGTTACTTGTAGTGCTCCAACTTGTATTTGTTGCGCTGGAACTCCATGTTTGGTTGGCTGCGTAAAGAGAACTAGTCCCGATTGCCAGCATGGCGGCAAGAAGGAGACGGGCGGCGGGTGAACTGGCGGAGGCACTGGATTGCATGGAGGCTAGCGGGGTTTTCATTGACTGGAATTTTTAGGGCTGGGGTTAGACTATTGGTTAAAAGTGTTTGGAGTGACCGGATTTCGGTCATCCTAGGATTTCACTTGGAATATCGTGGAGGCGCATAGCGAGGCGCTCGCTGTTTGGGCGCAGGGTAACTCTAGCAGGCATAAACGTGATTCTATTTGGGGTGGGGCTCTGTGTGGGGTATTGCTATCAGGATACCTTTGACAGGCGGCGGATAGATAAATTGAATCTTACAGTAAAAATTTGGTTATCTTATCATCCCCGCTTTTTGCCAGATAGTCCGCCGGGGGGGATCGCTATGACCGCCGCGCCCAGTGGCGCGAGGGTGAGCGTGCGGGCCGCCGACCGGCCGGTCAGCAGGTCGACCCCGCGGTGCGATCCCAGCGGCACGCTCACCGGGGTGTGGCGGTGGTTGAGCACAAACAGGTGGCGCGTGCCGTCGGCGGAAATGCGTTCCGAGACTTCGACCTCAGTTGGGGTGGCGAGCACGGGCGCGACGCCCGCCTCGGCGGCGAGGAAGGCGGCGACAGCGACCCAGCCCGGGGCGTCGAGTCCAGCGGCCAGATAGAGCGCGCGGCCGGAGCCAACGCGCCGGCGAGTGAGGGCGGGGCCGCCGGCGGTGAGGTCCGCGGCGAAGGTGGCGAGCACCTCGGCGTCATCGACGCGCACAAACTCGGACCATTCGCGGCAGGCCAGTTTCGCGCCGCCCTTGCCGGGCAGGCGAAAGGAGTTGGCGAAGCGGTCGCCAAGCGGGGCCCATTCCTCGACCCAGACGCCGAGGGTGTCGCGCAGCAGGCCGGGGTAGCCGCCCGGGACGACGCGTTCGTCGGCGTCAACGATGCCGGTGGCGTAGGTGGCGACGAGGGTGCCGCCCTTTTGGGCGAAAGCGGAGAGGTTGGCCGCGCCGGCCGGGGTGAGCAGGTAAAGCACGGGCGCGACGACCATGGAGTAGGCGGAGAGGTCGGCCTCGGGATGGACAAAATCGACGGCGTGGTTCGCGGCGTAAAAGGCTCGGTGCACGGCGTGCAGGGTCGCCAAGTAATCGAGTTTGGTGGGACGGGCCTCGAGCTCGAGGGCCCACCAGGCGGCCCAATCCATCACGATGGCGATGCGCGCGCGAACGACCGAGCCGACGACGGGCGCGAGCAGGCGGAGTTCGGCGCCGAGTGCGCGCACCGCGGCGTGGATGCGACTGCGTTCGGGGTCCACGTGGGCGACCATCGCGCTGTGGAATTTTTCCGCGCCGGACAGGGAGGCGCGCCATTGGAAAAACATCACGCCGTCGGCGCCGCGGGCCACGGCCTGGAGGCTCTGCAGGCGCATCAGGCCGGCGGGCTTGGGTCGGTTAAAGGCGCGCCAGTTAACCGCCGAGGTGGCGGCCTCCATCAGAACGAAGGGCAGGCCGGGCTTGAGGGAGCGGGTGAGGTCGTGGCCGACGGCGGCCCAGTGGCGGCCTTCGTCAGGCAGGGCGGGGTCGGGGTAGGAGTCCCACGCAGCAAAATCCATCGCTTTGGCCCAGGCGTGGTAGTCGAGGGGTTTGAAAAATGCCATCAGGTTGGTCGTGACCGGCACGCCGGGCGTGGCCGCCTTCAGGATGGCGCGCTCCATCTTGTAGAGGTCGAAAAAGGCCTCGTGGGTGAAGCGTTTGAAATCGAGCTGCTGGGCGGGGTTGCTGGCGTAGGGGGCGCGGCGGGGCGTGTGGATCTCGTCCCAGTCGCCGTAGAGCTGGCTCCAGAACGCGGTGCCCCAGGCGGCGTTGAGGGCGGCGAGGGTCTTGTATTTAATTTTCAACCACACGCGGAAGGCGCGCGTGCTGTGCGGGCCGTGACACTCGTTCATGTGGCAGGCGAACTCGTTGCCCACGTGCCAGACGGCGAGCGCGGGGTGTTTCGCGTAGCGTTTTGCCAGACGGCGCACGAGGGCGGCGGCGTGGCGGCGGTAGTCGGGCGAACTGGGGGAGAACTGCTGGCGCGATCCGATGTGCAGCGTGACGCCGTCGGCGGTGACGGGCAGCGAATCGGGATGGAGCCGGGCCAGCCAGGCTGGTGGCGAGGCGGTGGCGGTGGCGAGGCACACCCGCACGCCGTGGGCGTGGAGCAGGTCCATTATGCGGTCGAGCCAAGCGAAGTCCCAAGTCTTGGGGGTGGGCTGGATGCGGGACCAGGCAAAGATGCCCACGCTCACGAGGTTCACGCCGGCCTCGCGCATCAGCCGGGCGTCCTCCGGCCAAGACGGACTCGGGCCATTGCTCGGGATTATAATCGCCGCCGTAGGCGAGCGCGGTGGAGAGGGCGGGGATGAGCATGCGGAAAAATCGAAAGGCGACGCCAAAGGGGGCAGGGTGGCGGCAGGGTGGAGAATTCTTACGGTCAGCGTCTTTCCGGATGGCACTCGGGCAACGGGGGCGGAAGCTGACAGTATGAACCAAATTTGGTGCAGCGCGAGGGTTTGGTTGGCCGGCGGCCTTGCTTGGGTGACGCCCTTGCCGGCGGGTGAAGTCGTGGCGCAGGATGCGTTTCGGAATGGGTTGGCGGCCTGGGTGGTGGAGCAGCAACCGGGCGGGACGGTCGAAGCGAAAGCTGGGGTGCTGACCATCGCGGACCGAGCGGGTTGCACGGTCTGGTGGTGCGAGCGTCTGGAGGCGCCGCTGGTTATCCGTTACACTGCGACGATGAAGCGAGAGGCGCGGGTCTCCGACTTGAACTGTTTCTGGATGGCGGTGGATCCAAAGCGGCCGGATAACCTCTTTGCGCCGGGGCATGGGCGTGACGGGCGGTTTGGCACCTACGACGGGCTGGCGACCTACTACGTCGGCTGCGGTGGTAATGTTAACACGACCACGCGGTTCCGGCGTTACGATGGCCGGGGGGCGCGACTGCTTTTGCCGCAGAATGATCTAAAGGAACCGGCGGCCCTACTTGAGGCGGAGCGGGCCTACCGGATCGAGATCACGGTGGACGGGGACGGCCGGACCACTTGGGCGCGAGATGGAATGGTCTGGTTCACGTATGTGGACTTGGAGCCGCTGCGTGCGGGCTGGTTTGGTTTTCGCACGGTGGATTCGCGCATCGAGATCCGGGATTTCGTCATCGAGCGGTTGTGAAGCTCCGCGACCAGACCGGACCTCAAAGCACGTTTCGGTCAGCGGCGGCGGTCTCGGCCCGGTAGGCCTCGGCGAGCAGCACGATGGGGTGGGCAACGCGCGGCGGTGTGGACTGGGTGGAGTGGGCGGCGCGCAGGCCGTTCTCGATTTGCAGGTGGCAACCGGGGTTGGCGGTGGCGACGGTTTGTGCGCCGGTGGCGAGCACGTGGCCGATTTTGCGGTCCTGCAGGCGGGCGGCGGTTTCGGGCTGGGTGATGTTATAAATACCGGCGCTGCCGCAGCACCACTGGGCCTCGGCGCACTCCTTTAACTCGACGCCGGGCAAGGCGCGCAGGATAGCGCGGGGTTGGGCACTGACCTTCTGGCCGTGGCAGAGGTGACAGGACTCGTGGTAGGTGACTGTAGAGGCGGGAGCGGTGGAGGTTGGCCGGCGAAAGTTTATGGCGACGAGATATTCGTGGATGTCCTTCAGCTTTTTATCCCAGGCGGCCGCCCGGGCGGCGTAGATGGGATCATCGTGGAGGAGGTGGCCGTAGGTTTTGAGATGCGAACCGCACCCGCCGGCGTTGGTGAGAATGGCGTCGAAGTCCTCGGGGTTAAACAGGTCGAGTTGGCGCCGGGCGAGAGTGCGGGCGGAGGCGAGGTCGCCATTGTGGGCGTGGAGGGAACCGCAGCAGGGCTGGACGGGCGGGGTGTGGACTTCGCAGCCGTTGGCGAGCAGGACATCCACGGTGGCGCGGTTGACATCGCTGAACGCGAGATCCTGCACGCAACCGGTCAGCACGGCGACGCGGCGCGGGGGCTTGGTGGATACGTCAGGGCTCGGTGCCGGGCGCTCGATGGGGCGGATGAGCTGGTGGGAAAATTTTGCGCGGATGGCCGGCGATTGGGGTTCGAGGCGGCGCAGGTTGGCGGGCAGGAGTTTAGTCAGACCGGAGCGGCGGGCGAGGGACTGGAGTCCGGAGGCCTGCCAGAGCCAGAGGGTGCGGCCGAAAAAGCGGAGCAGCCGGGGGCGGGTGAAGAGGAACTTCACCACCCAATAGCGGATGAAGCTACGCTTTGGCGCGTCGAGCACACCCTGCCGCTCGACCTCGGCGCGGGCGGTTTCGAAGAGTTCGGCGTAGTTCACACCGGCTGGGCAGGCGGTGGTGCAGGCGAGGCACCCAAGGCAATAATACATTTCCTCCCCGAAGGCTTTTGACACGGCGAGTTCGCCGTCGGCGATGGCGCGCATGAGGGCGATGCGGCCGCGTGGGCTGTGTTTTTCCAGCTTGGTCTCTTCGTAGGTCGGGCAGGTTGGCAGGCAAAGGCCGCAGTGCATGCACTGCTGGAGCACCGAGTAGTCGAGGCCGACGAGGAGGTTGGGGGACTGCGGAGACGGAGTTTTAACCACGTAGGAAACAGAGTTTTTTAACCACGGATTTCACGGATGGGCACGGATCGCGGAGGTTTTGTGTCCGTAAGGGTCCGTGTTGTTCGTGTTTGATTGGTTCAGTCGAAGATCTTCCCAGGGTTGAGCAGGCCGTCGGGGTCGAGGGCGCGCTTCACGAGGCGCAGCAGTTCGTAGGAATTATCGCCGAGCTGGCGCTTCAGGAAGGGCTTTTTGGCCAAGCCCACGCCGTGTTCGCCGGTGATGGTGCCGCCGCGTTTGAGCGTTTCCTCGACGATGTCGGCGAGGGCCGATTCGACGCGGTGCATCTCGGCGGTATCGCGTTCGTCGGTGAGAATGGTGGGGTGCAAGTTGCCGTCGCCGAAGTGGCCGAAGGTGGCGATGTTCAAGTGGTGTTTTTGGGCGATGGCCTCCACGGCGCGGATCATGCCGGCAAGTTCGCTGCGGGGCACGGTGACGTCCTCTAGGATGGTGGTCGGGCGGAGGCGGGCCAGGGCGGAGAAGGCGCTACGGCGGGCGGTGGCGAGTTGGGTTGCTTCTGCGGTGGTGGCGGCGCGGCGGACGGAGGTGGCGCCGTGGGCGTGGCAGAGTTTCTCGATGGCGTCGGCCTCGTCGGTGACGGCGGCGGGGTGGCCATCGGTCTCGATCAGCAGGACGGCGGCGGCGTCCCGAGGCAGGCCGACCCGGGCGAAGTCCTCGACGCAGCGGAGGGTTTTTTGGTCGAGGAACTCCAGGGTGCAGGGGATGATCTTGGCGGCGATGATGGCCGAGACGGTCCCGGCGGCGGCGTCCATCGCGGAGAAGGTGGCGAGCAGGGTCTGACGGGCGGCGGGTTTGGGGAGGAGTTTCAGGAGAACCTGGGTAACGACGCCGAGGGTTCCCTCGCTGCCGATGAAGAGATCGCGCAGGTTGTAGCCGGCGACGTCCTTCACGCACTTCGAGCCGAGCCAGCAGATGGAGCCATCGGCGAGCACGACCTCCAGGCCCATCACGTAATCGCGGGTGACGCCGTATTTGAGGCCGCGCAGGCCGCCCGAGTTTTCGGCAACGTTGCCGCCGATGGTGCTGATCTTCATCGAGCCGGGGTCGGGCGGGTAAAACAGGCCGGCGGCGTCGGCGGTCTCGAAGATTTTCTGCGTGATGGCCCCGGCCTCGGCGCGAAGGGTGAGGTTGGCCGCGTCGAGTTCAAGAATACGGTCCAGCTTGGCGAGGCACAGCACGATCGAACCGGCGAGCGGGACGCTTCCGCCGGACAGGCCGGTGCCGCTGCCGCGGGTGACGACGGGGGTGTGGTGTGCGTGGGCGAGGCGGAGGACGAAAGAGACATCGGCGGCGTCGCGTGGGAAGGCGACGCAAGTGGGGAGTTGTTTCAGGGCGGCGGTGCCGTCGAAGCCGTAGGGCAGGATATCCTCGGGGGCGGTCAGGACGCGGTGGGCGCCGAGTTGGGCGCTTAGGGCGGCGGCGAGGGGCGCGGTGGCGGTGATGGGCGGGAGATTGGCCAAGGTGGTATGGTAGCTGACGTGGCGAAAATGGCGGGAGAGGGGGCAGGTCCCCAACAGGAGGACTCAGCGAGGCCTCAAATCCTGGGTTTCAGGCTTTGAGGCTAAAATGGTGCCAGAGGCCGGGATTGAACCGGCGACCAAAGGCTTATGAGTCCTCTGCTCTACCACTGAGCTACTCTGGCGTTTGCCTTGGGCTGGGGAGGAAGTCGGTGACGCGCGGCGGTGTCAAGGCGGCGAGTGGGTCCGCGGTCGCCTAAGGTGCTACGGGGTTCACGGGGCGGCGGTTTCGGGCACTGGAATCAGCATCAGGTCCAGGCTCGTGCCCCCCGACAACATCCCTGACTGCACAAGGATACGGGTGCCATCGGGGCTGAAATTAGGGTGGGTGTGGTCTGGCTTCATCACGTGGCCGGTCGACACCAGGCGGATCTCGCCGGTGTGGCGGTTGATGAGGAAAACCTCGCCGTCGAAATTATCGCCGACGGCCCAGCGACCGTCGGGGGTGGCGTTGCAATGCCAGAAGCCCTGACCGCGAGCGGTCTGGCCGAGGGGCAGAACCTCGTTGGTGCGGAGGTGGATGGATTGGATGCCGGTGGGTCGGAGGCGGAGTTCCGGCGTATGGCCCATCAGGTTAAAAAGCACGGTGTCGCGATCGACAAAGACCTCGTGGGTCACCCAGTCGGAGGGGGCTTCGGCGAAGAGGGGGCGATTGCCGGAGCCGTCAGCCTGCAC
>RGVP01000009.1 GCA_010027235.1 bacterium | reverse complement strand
CTACCCGCTACTCACTACCCGCTACCTTCCTGCCGCCGTGCGGCTCAGGCGGCGTGTTTGCGGTGACGGGCGAACCAGAGGCCGAAGAAGCCGAGCAGCACGGGCGTGGTGAGCAGGTTGATCACGAGCAGTTTGGTCTCGAGGGCGTCGATGCCCTCGCGCAAGGCGCGGCGGATATCGCGGCGTTCGCGGCGCATGGATAGTTCCTGGGCCTGAAACTCCTCGATCGTCTTCAGGACCTCGGGGGTGGCGACTAGGCGGCCGCCATCGGGCGATTTGCCCTGAAGTTCGGAGAGTTTGGATTGGACCTCGGTGATGCGGGTCTCGAGGGCGGCGAGTTTCGAATTAAACTGCTTCTGGGCGTCGGCCTCCATCCGGGCGACGACCTCAAACGGGCGTTGGGCGGAGCGTTTGCCGCGAAGGGCGATGAGGTCGGGCGAGCCGGCGAGGAAATCCACGACATTGGAGCCGAAGAACAGATTATCGTTCAGCGGCTGGACCATTTCTTGGCCGAAGATCGCCTGACGGCGGACGGAGAAATCGTCGAGTAGCCAATCGGTGTCCGCGATCACCACGAGGGTGCCGGTGCCGGATTTGCGCAACTCCGCGGGCGGCGTGGCCGGGGCGGATTTATCGGCGGAATCGGCGGCGGGTGCGCCCTTGGGGAAGGCGGTGGTGAAGGGGCCGCGCACCAGCACGGCGAGGTTCTTCTTTACGGTGCCGGCGACGAGGGTGCGGCCGATGTCGTCGGGCTGGGCGAACTGCAGGGAAAAGCCGGGCACGGTGCCGGCGCTGGGAGTGGTCTCAAGAAGCGGGGTAACTTCGCGGCCCTCGCGGGTCTCGACTGCCACGGCCCCGGCTTCGATGAACAGCAGGGATTTTAGCTGGGCGGTGGCGGGGGTGGCGGCGTTGAGGTTCTTGGCGGTAAGCGAGAGCCACACGGGCATGCGGGAGACTTGGCCGTTGCCGGCGTTGACCGGGGTGGCGAGGGCCTCGTCGCCGACGACTTGGGCGGTGTCGTAAGTGATGCCGTAGGCAGGGAACAGAGTGGGCAGGTTTGACGACACGTCGGGGCTGCCGCCGCCGAACATCGCCTGCTGCCCGCCCTGACGCTTAAAATAGGTGGACGAGGGATCCACGGCGACGAGCACGGGCTTGCCGGAAAGCAGGAACTGGTCGACCGCGTATTCCTGAGCGGGCTTGATGCCGGCGGGGTGGAGGACGGCGAGGGCGTCGAGGCCGGCTGGCAGCGTCGTGAAATCTGAATCGATGGTCACGACCTCATAGGAGCGTTTCCACTCCTCGATCAGCAACTGCGGCGGGGTGGGGCGGCGTTGCTGCATCATATTAAAGGGCTCGCCGGCGAGGGGCAGGCGGGTGAACACGCCGAGTTTGGGTTTATTCAACTGCTGAACGGAGTGGAGCAAGGAGGAGACATCGTATTCGATCAGTTCCTCGCGGTCGGGGCTGAAGGCGGGGAGGGATTTTTGCTGGTCGGCTTGGGTCACAACGAGGCCGAGGTAGAAGGGTTCGCCGCTGCCGGGCACCTGCTGGGGCTGGAGGCCGGCGGCCTGGGCCTTTTCCTCCTCGGGGGTATCGGCGGAGGGCGAAATCGTCTCGAGGGTGAGTTTACCGCCGGCGGCACGGACGTAGGCGCGGAGCATCTCCTCCACGCGGTCGGCGTAGTTTTTATACGATACGGGGAGGCCGTCCACGCCGCGGGTCGCGTAGAGGCGGAGGGTGATGGGTTCCTCGATCTTGCCGAGGAGGGTCTTGGTGCCAGGCGACAACGTGTAGATGCGCCCGGCGGTAAGGTCGCCGCGCACGGGCAGGCGTGAGGCGAGGAAGTTGACCAGCAGCAGGACGACGGCGAGCAGCACGACGGCGAGGGTTTTGACGAGGCCGGATTTCATGGGCGTAAGGGGGCTTGGAACGAGAGAGGGCGAGGGACGGAGGGCTTAGCGTTCGAGGGCGACGACGTTGAGCGTCAGGGCCAAGGCGATGACGGAGCCGAAATAGGCGAAATCGCGCGGGTCGAGGATGCCCTTCGAGAGGGCGTCGAAGTGGGGGATGAAGCCGAGGTTCGCGATGAAATCGACCGCGGCTACGGGCAGGAAGCCGGACAAGAGGCCGTTGAACACGCTCCACCCGAGGAACACGAGGGCGAGGTTCACGACTACGCCGAGCACGAAGGCGATTACTTGGTTCTTGGTCAGCGAAGACAGCAGGGCGCAGACGGCGAGGTAGGCGCCGGCCATGAGAGCGCTTCCGAGGTAGCCGGCGGCGATCACGCCCCAATCGGGGTCGCCGAGCCAGCCCACGGTCAGGGCGAGCGGGAAGGTCAGGGCGAGGGCGAGGGCGAGGAAGGCCCACGCGGCGAAAAACTTGCCCAACACGGCGTCCAGAGTGGTGAGGGGGAGAGTGAAGAGCAGCTCGATGGTGCCGCCCCGGCGTTCCTCGGCCCAGAGGCGCATACCCACGGCGGGGATGAGGAACAGGTAGAGCCAGGGGTGAAACACGAAGAAGCTCTGGAGGGAGGCTTGGTTGGCCTTGAAAAAGCCGCCGACAAAGAAGGCGAGGCCGACCGAGGCGACGAGGAAGACGATGAGGAAAACGTAGGCTACGGGGGAGCGGAAGTAGCCGAGGAATTCACGTTTAAAAACGGGCGTGATCTGGGACATGGGGGCAGGGAGCGTGGAGCTAGAAGTTAGGAAAAATGGAAACGAGGAGGATAGTTGGGTCTAGGCGTCGACGTTGGTGAGCTCGCGGAAGATGGCGTCGAGGCGCGCGCCGGGGCGGCGGGCGTGGAAGGCTTCCGGCGTCTCATCGACCACCACGCGGCCGTTAGAGATGAGAATGATGCGGTTACAGATCGCATCGACCTCCTCGAGGATGTGGGTGGAAAGGATGACGGCGCGGTCGGCGGCCATGGTTTTGATCAGGGCGCGGACTTCGTTTTTCTGGTTGGGATCTAGGCCGTCGGTGGGCTCGTCGAGGACGAGGCAGGGGGGTTCGTGCAGAAGGGCCTGGGCGAAGCCGACGCGTTGTTTATAGCCTTTGGAGAGGGTTTCGATGGCTTGGCGGCGGACGGGTTCGAGGTGGGTGCGGGCGAGGGCACGTTCAACGCGGTCGTGGCGTTCGGCGCAGGAACGGTAGCCGCGGACCTCGGCGATGAAGTTAAGGAACTCTAGCACGGTCATCTCGCCGTAGGCAGGGGCGCTTTCGGGCAGGTAGCCGATGCGGGACTTTACGGCCACGGGGTCCTGGGCGACGTCGATCCCCGCCACCGTGGCGGTGCCGGCGTCGGGCCGGATATAGCCGGTGATCATCTTCATCGTGGTGGACTTGCCGGCGCCGTTCGGGCCGAGGAAGCCGAGGATATCGCCGGGGCGGACGGTGAAACTCACGCCATCGACGGCGCGTTTATGGCCGTAGGTTTTAACCAGACTTTTGACTTCGATCATGTGCGAGGGAGGTAGGGCAGGGGGGAATGGAAACGTGCTGAGCGGGCTGTGGGAACCGTATGGCGGGCAAAGGTTCCCCAGTTTTTTGTAATTGAAATTTGCTGGAGGAAATGAGCCGGGGCGATTTTTCAAGCGCGAAGGTATCGGCAAGCTAAAGTTATAGTCGAAAAAAAGAACGTGCCCCTGAGCCAGTGCATGGCACGTTTAATGGTGAGTTTTAGTTTCTTCCACCTTCTCCCCTCCTCGTATGTGCGCCGCTTCTTCCAAAACTCGTAAAGTCTCCGCCACCGCCCGCGCCGCCTCCGCTGAGGTCGCCCCTAGCCACCCTGTGCCTGGGCTCGAGATCGAAACGGCCGCTTTTAAGCAGGCCATCCTTCGTCACCTCACCTACACGCTCGCCCGCGATCAGGGTTCCGCAACCCCTCGTGACTGGTGGATCGCCACCGCCTCGGCCGTGCGGGAGCAAATCCTCGCCCGCCTGCTCGCCACTCAGGCCGTGCATAACAAGGAAAACGTCCGCCGCCTGTATTACCTTTCCCTTGAATACCTCATGGGGCGCTTGATGGAGAATAATCTCCAGAACACCGGCCTCACCGAGGCGGCGCGCACCGCTCTGGCCGAGTTGGGGGTCAATTTGGAGGAGTTGACCGAGACCGAGTTCGACATGGGCCTCGGCAACGGTGGCTTGGGACGTCTCGCGGCCTGTTTCCTCGATTCGCTCGCCACCCTCGATTACCCGGCCATCGGCTACGGCATCCATTACGAGTTCGGCCTGTTCAAGCAGGAGTTTGTCAACGGCAACCAAGTCGAGCATCCCGACAATTGGATGATTTTCGGCACGCCGTGGGAGATTTGCCGCGCCGAATACACCCAGGAAATCCACCTCTACGGGCGGGTGGAGAACGTCTTCGACGACCGGGGCGGTTACCGCCCGCGCTGGGTTGAGGCGAAAAAGATCCTCGGCGTGCCCTACGACATCCCCATCGCGGGCTACGGCACCAAAACCGTTAATCTCCTCCGCCTCTGGGCCTCGCGTTCGACCGAGGAGTTTGACCTCAGCGCCTTCAACTCCGGCGGCTACGTGGAGGCCGTGCGCGAGAAGGCTATCGGCGAGACCGTCTCCAAGGTGCTCTACCCGAACGACAAGACCGAGAACGGCAAAGAGCTGCGTCTCATTCAGCAGTATTTTTTCGTCTCCTGCTCCCTGCGCGACATCATCCGTCGCCACTTCCGCATCCCTGGAAACACTTGGGCGAACTTCGCCGACAAGGTCGCTGTGCAGCTCAACGACACCCACCCCTCGGTTTCGGTGGCCGAGCTCCAGCGTATTCTCGTCGATGAGCAACAGTTCACGTGGGAAAACGCCTGGGCCATCGTCACCAAGACCTTCGGCTACACCAACCACACCCTCCTTCCCGAGGCCTTGGAAAAGTGGAGCCTGCCACTCTTCACCAAAGTCCTGCCGCGCCACACCCAGATCATCTTTGAAATCAACCGCCGCCTCATGGAGACGGTCGAGGCCCGATGGCCGGGGAACAACGACAAGAAGCGCATCTGCTCCCTCGTGGACGAGGGCGGCGCGAAGGCCTTCCGCATGGCCAATCTCTCCGTGGTAGGTTCCCACGCGGTCAATGGCGTGGCCGCGCTCCACACCCAGCTCCTGAAGAAGGATTTGTTTCCCGAGTTTGACGCGCTCTATCCGGGCAAATTCCAGAACAAGACCAACGGCATCACCCCCCGGCGCTGGTTGCTGGATTGTAATCCCCATCTCGCCACGCTTCTGCGCGACACCCTCGGCAACGGGGACTGGGCCCGCGATCTTGACCAGCTCCATGCGCTCGAGAAGTTCGCCGGCGACGCCGTTTTCCAGAAGCGCTTCATGGCGGTGAAACACGCCAACAAGGTGGCCCTCGCCTCCGTGATCGAACGCGAGTGCGGCATCACCGTCTCGCCCGACGCGCTGTTCGACGTGCAGATCAAGCGTCTGCACGAATACAAACGCCAGCACCTGAACCTGCTGCATATCCTCACGCTCTACCGTCGCCTGCTTCAGAATCCGGCGCTCGACATCGTGCCGCGCGTGTTTGTCTTCGCCGCCAAGGCCGCTCCCGGCTACGACTTGGCGAAGAACATCATCCGCGCCATCAACGTGATCGGCAAACGCATCAATGAGGATGAGCGTATCGGGGGGAAGTTGAAGGTCGCCTTCCTGCCCAATTACCGCGTCTCGCTGGCCGAGAAGATCATCCCTGCCGCCGACCTCTCCGAGCAGATTTCCACCGCCGGCAAGGAGGCTTCGGGCACTGGTAATATGAAACTCGCCCTGAACGGCGCGCTCACCATCGGCACGCTCGATGGCGCCAATGTCGAGATCGGCGAGGAAGTCGGTGACGACAATATTTTCATCTTCGGCCTGACCGTGCCCGAGGTGGAGGCCCTGGACGCCAAGGGCTACAGCCCGTGGGATTATTACCATCGCGATGAAGAGCTGCGCGCGGTCATCGACTGGCTGGGCAGCGATTTCTTCACGCCCGGTGAGCAGAACGCCTTTGGCGCGCTGCATCACAGCCTCACCGGTGCGGGTGATCCCTACAAGTGCCTCGCTGATTATCGCAGCTACATTCAGGCCCACGAAAAGGTGGACCTAGCCTACCGCGATCGCACCGCTTGGGCAAAGAAGGCCATCTTAAATACCGCCCGCGTGGGCAAGTTCTCCAGTGACCGCACCATCCACGAATACGCTCGCGACATCTGGAGTCTGCCGGCCGTGCAGGTGGGATAACCGCCCCCCGCCGTTGACTGAAGAGGTGTTGCAGTCCGCCTTAGCGGCGGACCGGCAGCCCGGCGGCGGCGAGGTGATTTTTCACTTGGCCAACGGTCAGCGTGCCGAAGTGGAAAAGGCTGGCGGCGAGCACGGCGCTGGCATGGCCCTCGCGCAGCACGTCGGCGAAGTGCTCGAGTTTACCCGCTCCGCCGCTGGCGATAACTGGGACGCTAACCGCGTCGGACACGGCGCGGGTGAGCGGGCAATCAAAGCCGGCGAGGGTGCCGTCTGCGTCCATCGAGGTAAGCAGGATCTCGCCTGCGCCTAGGGCGACGGCCTGCTCGGCCCACTTCACGGCGTCGAGCTCGGTCCGGTTACGTCCGCCGTGGGTGTAGACGCGCCAGGAGCGGCCGTCGGGTTCGCGCTTGGCGTCAATGGCGAGCACGATGCACTGGGCACCGAAGCGTTCAGAGGAGTCGCGTATTAGGGTGGGGTCCTTGATCGCGGCGGTGTTGAGCGAGACTTTATCGGCGCCGCTTTTTAGCATGGCCTCGATATCGGCTACGGTGCGAAGCCCGCCGCCGACGGTGAGGGGCATGAAACACTGCTCGGCGGTGCGAGCGACGACGTCGTGCATGATCCCACGGCCGTCCGAGGACGCGGTGATGTCGAGAAACACGAGCTCATCCGCGCCCTGGGCATCGTAGGCCTTGGCGGACTCGACGGGGTCGCCGGCGTCGCGCAGCTCGAGGAACTTGAT
Source organism: bacterium (assembly GCA_010027235.1). GTDB lineage: Bacteria > Verrucomicrobiota > Verrucomicrobiia > Opitutales > Opitutaceae > IMCC26134_A. The sequence goes on along the minus strand of RGVP01000009.1, from coordinate 26,496 downwards.
GCCCTTGACCACGCGGCCGGCGTGGACATCGAGACAGGGAAAAATAGCGGGTAGTGAGTAGGCCGGAGGCTCGGAAACGCTCACTGCGCTCTACTCGCTACTATTGGCCTTAGCCATCCAGATGGGTGAGGTCTGGCTCGAAATTCACGACAAAGCGGTAGACTTGGCCGGGGCGCATAATCAGCGGGTGATCGCGCAGGAGGGTCTGGAGGTAGTGGATTTTGCCGAAGTTGGTGCGGTAGGCCGGGTCTTCGGTGACGACCTCGATCTCCTGCCAGACGCCTTGGAAATCATCTTTTTGCACGGTGCAGCGGTGGCCGTGTTCGCCGACGGTAGGCATACCGGCGACGCGGTAGCGAGAGTGGGGGGCGGCGATGGCGATCTGGTAGCGGAACTTATCGAGGGTGACCTGCTGTTTGACGGAGTAGGCGTATTCGACGGAGATCTGCGGGCCGGTGAAGGTCCACTGCACCTTTACGGAGCCGAGGCCTTTTTGGATTTCTTCCTTGGTGTTGATCAGTTCGGGTTGCTCGTAGCGGAAGAAGAAGCTGTTGCGCAGCCCGAGGCCGGTGACACAGCCGCGGCCGTAGAAGGCGGGCAGGGTAACTTGTTCGCCGAAGGTGAGCTCGGGGGTGAGGATCGGCGCGTAGACGTTATTGGGCCAGTCGAAGACTCCCGGAGAGTGAGGGAAGGGCAGGGAATCAGAGGTGAGGTGGGCGCCGGTGCCGACGAGGGGGATCTGGGCGTGCAGGCCGGTCTCGGCGTTGCGGTAGAGGAACAGGCCCTGCTCCTTGCGGGAGGATTTATCGAAGATGACGAAGCGGGCGACGGTGCGGGGGGCTTCGGGTTTGCCGGCGGAAAGCGGCAGGGCGACGGTTTTGGACAGGCGGGACCACTGGCAGAGGTAGCGCGCGGCGTCGAAGTTGGCCATGCGCGTGGTGTGGTGCGCGTAGGCCGTGCGCTCGGGGTCGCGCAGGTCTAGGAAGCCGTGTTCCTGGTCGAGGTAGGTCTGGTAGAAAAATACGAACAAGCGGCGGAGCAGGTCGAAATACTTCGGCTTGTCGGCGTCGGCGATCCAGCCGTCGCGGAGGCCTTGGAGGATGAGCGAAATGCAGTGCATCTGGCCGTAGACGCCGGCGGCGCGGCCAAAGGCCCAGCCGAGGCCGTCGGGGCGGACCAAGTCGGGCATCATCTTGATGTATTTCTCGCCGTAGGTGCGCAGGGTGGGGAGCTTGCGGTCGCGCACGCCAGAGTTGGCGTGGAGTTGAAGGGCGGAGCGGATGAACGAGAAGCTCATCACTCCGTAGAGGTTGAAATTACCGCCGATACCGGTGGTGGCGTCGTCGAAGAAGCCGGTGGAGCTGGTGGCGTTGATCCGCTCGACCATGCGCTCGATCAGGCGGGAGGTCTCGTCCTTCTTGGAGAGGCCGAGGGAGAAGCGGGCGACGGCCTTGGCGACGTTAAACGCCTGCCAGTGGTTGTCGTAGTCCGAGCGTTGGAGCAGGGCCTTGTCGATGCGTTCACGGGTCTCGTCGACGAGGCGTTCCCAGACGGGATTGCGCTCCTTGGAGGGGCCGAAGCAGAGGAGGCCGAGGGCGGCGTAGGCGAGGCCGTTTTCCGCGGGCGGCTCGGTGAACATCTGCGCGGTGATGCAGCGGGCGGCGAGGTCGATCAGGTCGTAGCCCTTTAACGTGGTCTCGCCGGTGGCGCGGTAATATTCGCCGAGGGCGAAGGCGACGTGGCCAGGCTCGTCGGAGCGAGGTTCCTCGCCGGAGGCGGGAAGAATGGAGCCGTCGGGCTGGATGGCGTCCAAGTTGTGGCCCAACATTGAATGGGCCATATCGAGACACTGCTCGGAAAAGCTATGCATGCGGTGTGTTTGCGGAGAGGAACGGAGCGGGGGCGCCGGTGAACCGGAGTGGTCGCGGCGCGTGTAAAGGGCGACAATGGGAGGCGCGGCGCGGCGCGGGCAAGTGTCGATTTCATTGCGGCCAAAACGAATTACGTTCATACTGATTGGCGTGTGTAGGACTTGCGCGTGGCGTCTGGCGGAGCTGGTATCGGCGTCATGAGTTGCCATAAGGTCGCCCGCAGTTTCTGGCCGTCCGTATGGACGGGGGCGTTTTCCGGCGCGGTGCTGGCGGCTGGCTTGTGCTTCGCGGCGTGCGCTGGGCCGGCTCGGGCGCCCCTCGCGGCCGCCGTAGTCATGGTGGAGAATCACAGCGGGTATCTCTGGCAGGTGGAGTTTTTTAACCGGGAAACCACGGCGAATGTCGCGGCTGCCAGTGTGCAGCTAGGCCCTCGTGAGAGGCGGCGCCTCGCGCTTGCGCCCGGCGGCTACCGGGTGCGCAGCTGGGTGGCGGGAGCGGGGGAGGCCGAGCGGGTCTCGATGCCGCCTAGGGCGGATGCCGAGGTGGATCTAGGCGGAGGGAGGACTTACGTCTGGCCCTTGGGGACCTTGTTGTCTGAGGAGGCCCCCGATTTATGAGCGGGCTGGTGCTCTGGAAGGCGGAGGACGGCGAGGAGGGAGCGCAGCGGATCGCGGGGCGGCCGGCGCAGGCATTTTGGCGGCGGCTGCGTTCAAGTTTTCGTGGCGTGCTGCTGGAGCCACACCGTCGTGCAGGCGATGGCCGGGTGAGCTGGAGCTGGACCGGACCGTCGGACTCGGCCTCGCCGGGTAGCGCGGAGCTGGCCGACCTGCGCAAGCGTTTGGCTGCCGGTTTGGTCAATCTCGCGGCCGAGCTGGAGCGCGATGAAGAGAGGGGTGGCGGTGAGGCGCTGGCTCTCCATGAAGGGATGCAGAGTTTGATCGGGGGGTTAACCGCGGCGCCCGATGCGGAGCTGGCGCCCTTTGCGGTTCGCACCGAAATGGACTGGATGATTCGAAGCTGGGGCATCGTTCGACCAGCCGCCGCGCGTCGGGCGGATGAAAGTGAAAACGAGCTCCCCGCGGAGTCCGTAGCGGCCCTAAGCGCCATGGTGCCCGCGCCCCTGCCGGCCTTGCCTGTGGTCGCGCCGGCGGACAAAAAATCCGCACCGGGCAGACGGGTGGTTAGCTGGCTCCTCGGCGGTGCGGTTGTTCTTGGGCTCTTGGCGCTGGCGTATTGGGGACTGCGGGAAAAGCCATTGAAAGGCCTCGAGGCCGAGCCTGGACAGGAGGCGGTGCTGGTGTCTCCGCCAACGGCGTCGACTGCACCCGCCGGCGGAATGTCCTCCGCGGCTTTGCACGTCGGGCAGGAGCCCTTTCCAACTGCGGCGGCGGGACCGGTGGTGCCTCGGATTTTTTCACCTCAAGCGACCGCCTCGCGCCTGGGGGGCGCCCCGAGGTCTTTGGAGATACCCGGTAAGGTCGTGCCGGTTCCGATGGCCTACACCGGCCCGATCTCTTCACCGCCCGAGGCCGAGCCCCGGCCACCGGAGGTCGAGGCTGATCCGAATCAAGGTGGCCACCCTGATCCCGTGCAGGCTTCTGCGGGGCGGGTGGACCAACCGCCCGAGGGCAGTGATGCCTCGCGGCACGAGGGCTTCGCGGAGGCCTCCTCTGACTTGGCGGGTTCCGCTGGGGTGGCGCAAGACGCGCTCGCGCGCATTTCTGGCGAAAGGTCGGTCATGCCGTCTGAAGTCACCGGACGGGTAGGGGCGCAGGTGCGGCGGGATTGGCCGGGTTCCGACTCGTTCGGGGATCTTGCTACTGCATCGTCTTCGACCGGCACCAGCTCGCCCGACGCGCCCGTGGCCGTAGCGCCGGGGGTGTCCGGCATCGCAGCGCAGCCCAAGCCGGTGCCGGCGGTGCCGGTTAAAACAAATGTGGGCGAGCGGGATGGGGCGGCTCTGCTCAAACCGACCGCCAAGGCTCCGGCCAAGGCCTTCCGGACTCGACGCGCCTGGACTTGCCGACTGGGTGAGTGGCGTCTGGCCCGCACGCGTGATGTAGCCCTTGCGACCGTCCCCTCCGAGGTGGCGGCGGCAGGCGATGCCAAGGAAGCACTCGCGACGGCTCGACGTCAGGCGTGGGAGCAGGTGCGTGCAGCGCTACCCCTTTCGTTACGCCAACCGATCACCCGCGCTGGTTGGGTTTTGGTTTTCACGAAGGCGACGACCGCCGGCGGCGCGCCGGTCTGGCGAATGGAGCCAGATGGCGAACGCCGGGTGCAGGCGCTAGCGGGGACGAACCGCGCCGAACTCGGCTGGGCCGAGCCTTTGGCCACTGGACTGGTGGCGCGCTTGCTGGGGCCCGACGGCGTGGAATGGGCGTGTGTCCGGGTGGCCGAGGGCGGGCGCACGATTGCGGTCCACGCCGGGGCCGAGATCGCGGAAAACGCGCCTTGGTTTGAGGTGCGCGGCGGCGCGGTGGACGCATCGGGGCGGGCGGCAGTTGAGGGTTTTTGGCGTAGTCTGCGCTCGGGCTGGCTAGATACTCGTTGGCAGCAGGACCACAGCGGGGAGGCGCGGCGGGTGTATTGTTTTGCGGTGGATCCTCGGGCTGCGCTTCCGGTTGAGGGCGTGGTTGCGCTGGAGCATTTGCCCAGCGGTTGGGCCCTCGCCCGCGAAGTGCAACTCGACCCCAGTCCGTGAGCACGGCGAGCTGGAAAAATCCGTTCGCACCGCCGCCGCGCACCTGCCTTCAAAGGTCTGCTCCATGACCGTCGGCGTGCATCCCCTCGCGGGTTTCGACAAGCTCCTGCACTATCAGGTGCCGGTCTCGTTGCGCGCGCAGTTGCAGGTGGGCTCGCTGGTGCGCATCCCCATCGTCAACCGCTTTCACCTCGGCATCGTGGCCGAGTTTTCCGAGCCGAAGGATTTTCCGGTCGCGCGCTGCAAGCCGCTTGCCGGGTTGGTCTACCCCTTTCCGGCCATGCCGCCCGATCTCCTGAGGCTGGCGAAGTGGATGAGCACCTACTACGCCGCGCCGCTTGATGGCATTATCGAGACCATGCTACCGGGCGCGGTGCGCAAGGCCGCCGCGCTAAAACAGGAGAAACTCCTCGCGGTCGCGCGCGAACTCTCACCCGAGGAACAGGCCGTGCTGACTAAACGCGCCCCGGCGCAGGCGCGGGTTTACGCGTTTCTGCGTTCCCAGCCGCGCGCGGTCGCCAAGGCCCTGGTGCTTGACCGGCTCGCGGTCTCTGCCGCCACAATCACCGGACTGGTCGAACGCGGGCTGGTGCGCGAGGAGGCGCGTCGGGTTGAGCGCATCGCCTACGACGACGACCATGCGGCGGGCGAACATGTCGCCGCCCGGCCCCATGCGCTTAACGACGAGCAACAGGCGGCGGTCGATGCCCTCGCGGTGGACGTAAAGGCGGGCGGCTTCGCGGTGCGGCTGCTTTTCGGCGTCACCGGTTCGGGCAAGACCGAGGTCTACTTGCGCGCTATTCAGGAGACCCTCGCGGCCGGTGGGGGCGTGGCTTTTCTGGTGCCCGAAGTCGCGCTCACTCCGCAGACCGTGGCGCGCCTGCGCTCGCGCTTGGAGGCCATCGCGCCCGATCACCGGGCCGTCGTCTGGCACAGTTCGCTGAGCGAGGGCGAGCGGCTCGACGGCTGGCTGGCACTGGCTACCGGGGAGGCGCGCGTGGTGGTGGGCGCGCGCTCGGCGGTTTTCGCCCCGGTGCAAAATCTGCGGCTCATCGTCGTCGATGAGGAGCATGAGCCGGCCTACAAGCAGGACGAGACTCCGCGCTACCATGGGCGGGATACTGCGATCTACCGCGCCAAGCTCTGCGGTGCGGTTTGCCTGCTGGGTTCTGCCACCCCTTCCCTCGAATCCTGGGCCAACGCCGAGGCGGGCAAATACGGGCTGCTCCGGCTCACCAAGCGCATCGACGATCGCAAACTGCCCTTCATCGACGTCGTGGATATGCGCGTGGAGGCGATGAAGCAGCGCGGCGCGGTCACGCTCTCGCGCCGTCTGATCGATGCTTTGCACGACCGCCTCAGCAAGCGCGAGCAGTCTATTCTTTTTATTAACCGCCGCGGTTATTCGTCGGCGATGCAGTGCCGTAAGTGCGGCCACGCCGAGGAGTGCCCGCATTGCAGCGTCACCATGACCTACCACCGCACCGACGAGACGTTGCGCTGTCACCTCTGCGGGCACCAGCGTGGCGCACCCGCCCGCTGTCCGGCTTGCGCTTCGCCCGAGATCAAATGGCGCGGCACTGGCACCCAGCGCGTGGAGGAAGCGGTGCGGCGTTTCCTGCCCAAGGCCCGGATCGAGCGGATCGACACCGATACGATGAGTAAAAAAAACCGCTTCCGGGAAATCCTCTCCACCTTTCGCGCCGGTCGCATCGATATTCTGGTCGGCACCCAGATGATCGCCAAGGGGCTCGATTTCCCGAACGTCACCCTCGTGGGGTTGGTGGACGCCGACCTCTCCATGCACGTGCCCGATTTCCGCGCCAACGAGCGCACCTTCCAGCTCCTCGTGCAGGTGGCGGGGCGGGCCGGGCGCGGCGATCGAGCCGGCGAGGTGATGGTGCAGACCTTTACGCCCGAGGCGGGTGCGATCCAGTTTTCGCGTCACGCCGATTTTGTCGGTTTCGCCCAGGCCGAGCTCAAGGTGCGGCGGGATTTCGGCTACCCGCCCTCGCGGCATTTGTTGCACCATCTTTTTCGTGGTCCAAATCCCGAAAAGCTCCGTTTCTACGCCGAGCAGTGGAAAAAACGCGTCGAGGAGTCGCTCAAGGACAAGGTTGCGCTGATGGGGCCGGCCGCCGCCCCGATAGAGAAGATTCAAGACGAGTATCGCTGGCAGCTCTGGTATTTTTGCAACGCCCCCGTGACCGGCATCGTGGCCGAGTTAACCCGCCTGCGCGCCGGCTTCGAGTGGCCCGACGACCTTATCCAAGTGCTCGACGTCGATCCGGTGAACCTCTGCTGAACCGGACATCGCCTCCAGCCCCGCGTTGCCAAGCGCGCGCCGAGGCCTCACATCCAACCCGTGGCGGTGAAGAAACCCAGTTCCCTGGAACGCATGCTCGAGCGGCTAGAAACCCTCGACGCACCCACCCTCGCGACCCTCGCTCAGCGTCTTGGCCGCGAGCGCGGGTTGTTTGAGCGGGTTTTTAATGTCCTCCAGGAAGGTGTGCTGGTGGTTGATGCTGATGGCGAAATCGCCTACGCCAACGCCGCCGCGCACCGCCTCCTTGGCTTGAAAGAGGCCGACTCCGCCGCGCCCACGCTCTGGCGCCTGGTGCCCGGTCTGCAGGCCCTCCTCGGCCCCGCCCTCGCCAACGCCAGCAGCCTCACCCGCGAGATCGAGCTGAGCTACCCTGAGCCGCGCACCGTCCGCCTTTACCTCGTGCCTTTCGACTCGCCCGGAGCCGCCGCCGCGCCCGCTTTCACTGGCGATGCCCGGCGCTTCGCGGTAGTCCTCACCGATTTGACCCGGGACAAACTCGATACCGACCAGCGCATCGAGAGCGAGCGGGTGGCGTCCATCGTCTTGCTCGCCGCCGGCGTGGCCCACGAGCTGGGGAATCCGCTCAACTCCCTCACCATCCAGCTCCAACTGGTCGAGCGGCGGCTGCGCAAACTGCGGGGCCTGGATAAAAAGGACGCCGCTGGCCTGGCTGATTCGCTGCGTGTCTGCCAAGGCGAGGTCGCTCGTCTCGATGGCATCATCGCGAACTTTCTACAGGCCATCCGCCCGCGGCCACCCGACCTCGCCGACACCCGACTGACGGACGTGCTCGCCGAGGTGTTGAGTTTTCAGGAGCGCGAGCTGGCTGACCGCGGCATTCAGGTCGAGGTGACCACCGCTGCGGGTCTCCCCCTGGTCCGCGCCGACCGCGATCAAGTGAAGCAGGTGTTTTTTAACGTCATAAAAAACGCCGCCGAGGCGATGCAGCCGGGGGGGCACCTGCGCATCACCGCGCGCGTCGACGAGCAATACCTCCTCCTCGCCTTTGCCGATACCGGCAGCGGGATCAAGCCCGAGCACCTCGCCCGCCTTTTCGAGCCCTACCACACCACCAAACCCGGCGGCCACGGCCTTGGCATGATGGTGGTGCAGCGCATCCTGCGCGAGCATGGCGGGCAGATCGTGGTCGAGAGCGATTCCCATCGGGGCACGACCGTTACCCTGCAGTTCCCGCTTAAACAACGCCGTGTGCGCCTGCTGCGCTCTTGAGGCCGCCAAGGTTTCGCACCGCCCCCTCTAATTCATGGTCAAAGTGTGCCGAAATGGCGCTGTGCGGCTTGACCCAGCGGGGAAGGTGCGGCGTGCTGGGTGGTCATGTTGCCCAGCGTTTTGATCGTCGATGACGAGAAGCATTCCCGTGAAGGCCTGCGTCAGGCCTTGGAAGAAGACTACGACGTCTCGATCGCGGCCAATGCGGACGAGGCTTTTAATCTTTTAGAGGCCCAGCCCTTTGACGTCGTGCTCACCGACCTGCGGATGCCGGGCAAATCCGGCCTGAAGGTCATCGATAAGGCCCTCGCCCTCCCGCACCGCCCGGCCGTTATTATGATGACGGCCTACGGTAGCGTGGACACGGCGGTCGAGGCGATGAAGCGGGGCGCGGTCGATTTCCTGACCAAGCCGGTCAACATCGAACAACTCGAGGTGCTGCTGCAGCGCGCGCTGAAGACCAAGACGCTCGAGATCGAGGTAAAGCAACTCCACGAACGGTTGGACGAGAAGTTCAGTTTTGACGGCCTCGTCGGCCACTCGGCGCCCTTGTGTGACTTGGTTGACAAGGTCCGCCTCGTGGCACCGTCGCGCGCCACCATCCTGATTGAGGGCGAGAGCGGCACGGGCAAGGAGCTCATCGCCCAAGCCCTGCACCAGGCCGGCCCCCGCGCCCGCGGACCCTTTGTGGCGGTGCACTGCGCTGCGCTTTCGGAAAACTTGCTCGAGAGCGAGCTCTTCGGCCATGAACGCGGGGCCTTCACCGGTGCCAGTGAGCGGCGGGTAGGGCGCTTCGAATCCGCCGATGGCGGCACGCTCTTTCTGGACGAGATCGGTGAGATCACCGCAAGCACGCAGGTGAAGCTGCTGCGATTTTTGGAGACGCGCTCGATCGAGCGGGTCGGTGGCAGTAAACCTATCTCGCTCGACGTTCGCCTGGTCGCCGCCACCAACCGCCACCTCGAACGCATGGTCGGGGAGGGCAAGTTCCGTGAGGATCTCTTTTTCCGTCTCAATGTGGTGCGCCTGACCATGCCGCCGCTGCGTGACCGCCCGGACGACATACCCTTGCTGCTGGCGCATTACCTGATCTTTTTTGCCAAGGAAAACGGCGTGGCCCCGCCCCGCCTCGAGCCCGGTGCCTTGCGCACGCTCTGCGCCTACCGCTGGCCGGGTAATATCCGCGAGCTGCGGAATTTTTGTGAGAATGCAGTCGTCATGCACCGCGGAGCCAACCTCAGCGAATACGATTTGGATCCGCGTTACCGCGCCGAGTGGCAGGGCTATGCGGGGCAGGGGAGCGCTGCGCCGGCACTGGCCTTGACGGCCAAGGCCCCCTTGCTCGCTCTACCCGGCCCCTCAGGCCCCTCCCTCTCGGTCGAGGAGAATGAAAAACGCCTGCTCCGCGAGGCCCTGATCAAGGCCCGCGGTAACCGCACGCAGGCAGCCCACCTGATGGGCATCAGCCGGCGCACGCTCCACCGCAAGCTGGCCGTTTGGCCGGAGCTTGATACGCTGGATTAAGCTGTGCGCGGTGGTGGCGGCGGGCTGAGGGATGGCTGAGGCAAGCGCATCGCTTGGGTTTGCGTTTGCCTGCATCGGCCCAGCCGGACACGACTATGGCACCCTATGAAGCGCGCCGTTGCCCTACTCTGTTGCTTACTGAGCCCTCTCGCCCTCTTGTCTGCCGAGCCGATCCGCCTGGTTGGCTCAGATCTGGTCGCCGATACGCTCGGGCCGGAGCTAAAGGCCTTCGCTGCGGTGAACGAATTACGTCTCGCGATCGAGCTGCGGGGCAGTCGCCTCGGTATGGAGACTTTGCAGGCTGGCGGCGCCGATCTGGCGCTGGTGGTGTTGGGGTCCGAGGACACCCCGCCCGGTCCGGAGTTTGTTAACTCGATTGTGGGTTATCTCACCACGGTGGTGGCGGTGCCGGCCACGGTGCCGCTCAGCCAAATTCATTTCGGTCAGCTGGCAGGCGTTTTCGGCGCCTCGGAGGTGACCAACATCAAACGCTGGAGCGAGCTGGGCGTCACCGGTTCGTGGGGCGTGCGTGGTATCACCGCGGTTGCGGTGAGCCGGCGTGGCGGCCTGGCGGTGGATCTTTTCCGCTACGAGGTGCTTAAGACCCCCGATCTCAAGTCAACCGTAGTCCAGTTTAAGGACGTCGCCAGCGCCACCGCGCGCATCGGGGGCGAGGAAGGTGGTATCGCGTTGCTACCCTCGCCGCCCGAGGAAGGCGGCCCGCTCAAGGTCCTGCTGGTGGCCAAAGGCGAGCGCGACGTGGCCTACGGCCCGACGTCGGAGAACCTCCACACGGGTGATTACCCGCTGCGCTTACCGGTGCGCTTGGTTTTTCGCAAGACCGACGCCAAGCGCCTAAATTTTCTCATCCGTCACCTTCTGGCCGATGAGACAGCCCCGACTCTCCTCAAGGCGGGCGTGGTGCCCTTGCCGGTCCAGACGAGGAACCAGCTGGTATTCGAGTTGGAGAACGTCCGCTAAAAAATCTGCATCGGTTTTAAGAAACCTGTTGACCCTGCCGCCGCGCCCCCTTTTCTCCATCCTTCTCACGCAGGCGTAGCTCAGTTGGTAGAGCACCACCTTGCCAAGGTGGACGTCGAGAGTTCGAGTCTCTTCGCCTGCTCCATTTTAGATAAAAAGCCTCGGACCCGTAAGGGCTCTGAGGCTTTTTGCTTTTGGGCTGCGAATAGAGGCGGCGCGGGTCTTGACGCGGCTGGATTCATGTTTCGCTTGGTGCCGCGATGCATCTCTCCCCGGCCACGGTCCGTCGTTTGTCCTATGCCGAGGGCTATCTCATGCTCGGGCTTGCGAAGCAGGCGGCGGAGGAACTGGCCGACTTGCCGCCGGAAGAGAACGAAGCCCTGCCGGTTTTGAAACTGCGGCTCGGGCTCGAGCTCGCCCGCGCGGCGTGGGTCGCCGCGGCGGGGCTCGCCCGGGACTTGTGCGAGCGCGAGCCACGAGACGCCAGCCACTGGATCCAGCGCGCTTACGCGACCCGGCGGGGTGATAGTCTGGCGGCGGCGCGGGAGATCCTCTGGCGGGGGCTGACGCTGCACCCACGCGAGGCGACCATACATTTTAACCTCGCCTGCTATGAGGCCCAGCTCGGCCATCTCGACATCGCTCGGGCCTATCTTGCCGGCTCGGTCCGGCTTGATCCTAGCTTTGCAGAACTGGCCAGGACCGATCCCGACCTGGCTCCCTTGCGCTAAACGGCGTCAGCCGGAGTCGGCGCGAGCAAGGCGCGGAGGGTGCGCTGGTGGGCGCTTAGGCCGAGGTCTTCGCTGGTCTCCAGCAGCAGCCCCAGCAGCAGCGCGAATCCTTCCGACGTGGCCCCGGCTTGATGGCGGGCGAGGGCGAGGTAGGCGGTGAACTCGGAGTGATCGGGAAACTGGATCCGTGCGGAATCCAAGGCTTGTGCCGCCTCCACCGCTTTGCCTAGCCGGAGCAGGCATATGGCGTGACCGGCGAGGGTGTTGGCCTGATCTGCGGGCGAAGGGAGGCCGAGGGCGAGCGCGCGTTCGTAGGCGGCGAGGGCCTCGGGCAGCGCGTCCTGCGCGGCGAGGGTGTAGCCGAGCTCGGCTGCAATCTCGGGCACGTTGGGGTAGCGGCGGTCGAGCTCGCGCAGCGCGGGCGCGAGGTGTTCGATCCGGCCGCCGTGGCGGGCGCCAATCAGGGCATCGAGCGCGGGTTTCCATTCGGGGAGCATGCGCTGAGTAGAGCCGAAGCCGCGGCGGAAACCACCGCTTTTATGTGGCAAGTTATCCGCCCCGTCTTCGGCGGGCTGCGTGGTTGCGTGCCGGCCGGCTTGCGGTTAGTTTGGTGGGACTCTTTTCGCCATGTTACCCAACACTTATAGCGGCGAAATCGCCTACATCTACGCCTTCGACATCGCCTACGAGTTGCGATGCAAGGTCGCCACCCTGCTCGGCCAGACCGTTACCGAGACTACCCTAGATCCGAGTAAACGCACCCCGCGCCAATCGTTTCTCTATCGTTCCCAAATGGTTAATCTGCCGGACGTCCACGTGGATGTGGATCGCGAGAGCAAACGCGTGCCGGCTAAACGCACCGTGCGCCTCCTGCCGACGGGTGCAGTGAGCATCACCTTCCGCGTGCCCTTCGCGCACAAGACATTGGAGGATCTGGTGCCTTATCACTTGCCGAGCTTTGGCGTCATCGACCTGCAGGAGCAGGCCCGCGTCCTTGCCCGGCAAATCACGGTAGAACTGGGCGACGCCTGCGTGCGGCCGCACCTCGATCTACCCGCGGAGGAGGCCTATACGGTCTTCTGCATCCATAACCCGCCGGATAACGCCCAAGAGTGGCTCCAAACGAATCGACGCGGGGTGGCTGCCCTGCTTACGCAGGAGGAGAACCCCGCGGATCTCGCCGATGAAGAGATCGACGAAAGCATTCACCAGCGCGTGAGTTATTACCGGCAGGATATCGCCGTGATCGATTGGGATGCCGCCCTGCTTATCGACACCCCGCGCAACCTCATGGAGGCGCTTCACGTGATCGAGCTGGCCAACCTGCAACTGGCCGAACTCGAAGCCTTTGATCGTCTGCTCGATCGCGTCCTCGACCGCGCCTATCGTGACGTGCAATCCCGCCGCACGCGGGTGAAGAAAGATATCCTGAAGGAACTAAAGGAAATCCGCATGGATATGGCGCGGTTCGGTGACGAGTTATCCAACGCCACCAAGTTCCTCGGTGACTGGCATTATGCCCGGGTTTATCAACTGCTCTCGCGCCGTTTCCACCTCACTGAGTGGCAGCAGACCATCACCAATAAACAGCGCACCCTCGACGATCTCTATCAGCTTCTGCAAAATGATCAAAACCACCGTCTGATGACCACCTTGGAGGCGGCGGTGGTGCTGATGTTTCTCATCGAAATCCTCCCCACGCTGTGGAAGGCCTACAATTCCCTGATCGGCGCGGTTTTTAGTCAGTAGCCGCGAAGACTGGGCACGAAAAAACCGGCGACCCGTAGGTGCGCCGGTTTATAAGAAAATAAAGAGAGCCGGTTAGACGTCGGGCTTGGTCTTGCGGAGGCCCATGATGCGGTCGCCTTCTTTCCACTGACCGCGCTTTTTCAGGGTGGCCACGCGCTCGAAGCGCTTGAGGACGTTGCGTTTGATGACGATGCCTTTGGCACCTTGGAGGCTGGCGTGTTGCGACATGGCGGGAAGTGGTCGGAGGGTGTAGGAGACGAGTTAAAAGTTGACTGAGTTACGGGTCTGCTGGGCCCATGACAAGTATTTTTCTCCCGTTTGCTCGACTTTGACTACCAGCCACTGCGGCGTCGCGTAGGGATGCGCGCCGTGCACGTAGGCGGAAAGCGCGGTGGCGGTTTCCGCGAGCAGTTTAAACGTCACGCGCCACTCTTCGGAGACGGCTGGTCGGCCTTCCCAGACGTAGTGCGAGTGGAGCGGCCCCTCCACCTGGGCGCAGACCGCGAGATTTTGCGCGATGGCGGCGGCGGCGAGCTGATCGGCCGCTAGGCGGGTGGGCAGGGTGGTGGTGGCGATAAGCATGGCGCGGTGCGCGGGACATGGGCTAGGGCGGACGCCGCCGCGAGTGGGAAAATCGCCCTTGACCGAGGCGGCGGGGGGTTTTGTTCTTTCCGGTTTTCAACTCACCGCCCGACTCATCGAACGACCATGCGCGAAGATTACCTTAAAGAAGCCAAGACCGTCATCAGCGATCCCAACGTCCTTATCAACGTGGTTTCCCGCCGCGTGAAGCAGCTCAAGCGCGGCAGTCGCCCCCTAGTCGAATCGCTCGAAAAGCTCTCCCCTGAGGACATCGCCCTGCGCGAGGTCAGCGAGGGTAAAATCACCTTCGAGCTGGCCTAAGTCCGGCCCGCCGCCGGCCGGCCTCCCTTTTCGCGCCGTCACCTGTTCGCGGGTGGCGGCTTTTTGTTTAGCTTATCCTCATGTCCGCCGCCAAGGCCAAGAAAGACGCCAAGCGCTATACTGAAATCCGCAACGCCAAGGCGCTGCGCGATTTTGCCGTGGAAGAACGCTTTGAGGCCGGCATCAAGCTGCAGGGCACCGAGGTGAAGGCTATTCGCGCGGGTCGCGCCCAGATCAACGATGCCTTCGGGCGCTTTGAGAAGGGCGAGCTCTGGTTGTTGAACGCGCACATCGATGAGTATGCGTTTGGCAGTTTTAACAACCACGCCACCCGTCGCACCCGGCAGTTGCTCCTGCACAAGCACGAGCTGCGCAAGATCGCCCAAGCCCTGCAAATCGGCGGCTACGCCCTCGTCCCGCTCCGGCTTTATTTCAAGGAGGCCCTCGTGAAAGTGGAGATCGCGCTCTGCACCGGCAAAAAACTTCACGACAAACGCGACGACCTGAAGAAGCGCGTGGTGACGATGGAGATGAAGCAGGCGATCAAGCAGGCCAACCAGCGTCGTTGAGCCCCCCGCGCATCCCAGGCTGGACGCACGCGCAAATCCTGCGACGACTTTTATCACCGACATGAGCACCGGCCCCCTTACCCCCCGCGTCACCATTCGCGTCCCTGGCAGCACCTCGAATTGCGGTGCTGGCTTCGACACCCTCGGTCTGGCGCTCTCTGTTTACAATCGCGTCAGCCTGCAGCGCGAGGAAGCGCCCGGGGCTGCCACTGGCTGGCTGCCCCGGCCGGAGCGCGAGGCCGATGGCCGTGCGGACAAGATGGTCGCGGCCGCCGCCGAGGCCTTCGGGCGGTTGGCGCGGGTGGGCGGTTTTGCCTTTTCCTACCGCATCGACGGCGAGGTCCCGCCTGCCCGCGGGCTCGGCTCCTCCATCACGGTGATCGGCGGGGTGCTGGCCGGTTTAAATGTGCTCTGCGGTGCGCCGTTGTCCCGCGAACAGCTCGTGGCCGTGGCTTCGCATCTTGAGGGCCATCCGGACAACGCCGCCGCCGGGTTGCTCGGCGGCTTTTGCGTCGCGCGCTGCGAACCGGTGAAAAACGACTACCTCGGCACCATCCGCGTCCTTGTGCCGCCCTCCCTGCGTTTTGTGGTGGCCTCGCCTTCGGTCGAGTTGCTCACCAAGGAATCCCGGGGCGTATTGCCCGCGACGCTCCCGTATTTTGACGCGGTGCGGAGCATCAACGCCGCCGCCTACTTGGTGGCCGCCTTTGCCACCGGCGACTATGCTCGGTTGCGCGACGCGGCGGGCGACTTTATGCATGAGCCTTACCGGCTGCCCAAGATCCGTGGCGGGCGTGAGGCCATTGCGGCGGGACTGGCGGCCGGGGCCTTGACGGGCTGGTTGAGTGGCAGCGGTTCAAGCGTCTTGTGCGTGGCCGACGCCGCCTCCGCCCCGCAGGTCAGCGCAGCCATGCAGGCGGCCTTCGCGGCGGTTGGCGTGCCTTCCGAGGTCCGTGACCTCGCCGCGGACAACGTCGGCTACGTCGTCGAGAGTTGAGCGCGCCTCGGGGTTTCCGGCTATGCTGCATGTTGTTCTTTACTGTCCGGAGATTCCCCAAAACACGGGCAACATTGGCCGCATGTGCGCCATCACCCGGTCACGGTTGCACCTCATTCATCCGTTGGGCTTCAAGATCACCGATGCCGCTCTGCGCCGGGCTGGCATGGATTATTGGTTCTCACTGGATGTGCACCAGCACGCCGATTGGGCGGCGTTCAAGGCCAGCCCCCATGCCCCGTCCCGCCTCTGGTTGATCGAGACCGGGCCCGTCCGGACGATTTGGGACGCGCGCTTCGCCGATGGTGATGGCCTGATTTTTGGCAACGAGGGTCGCGGGTCGCCGGCGTGGCTCTACGAAGAGTTGGGCGAGGATCGCAGCCTCACGATTCCGCAGGCCAATACCGAGCTGCGTTCGCTGAACCTCAGCACGGCGGCGGGCGTAGCCTGTTACGAGGCCTTGCGCCAGATTGGCATGCCGACCTGAGTGTGCTTGCCGGTGTCGGCGGCGAGCACGTCATCGATATCCAGCGGAGGATCGACCGCGGCCCTTAATCTTGCTGCGCCCGCGAGGGCAGGCATCAGCCTTTGCAGGTCATTGAAATTAAATAGTTTAAAGATTTCTATGCGGTGGGCTTCGTGATCAAAAACAACAGTGGCGTAGTGGGTCGCGCGGGCGATTATCGCTGGTCCGGTTGGGGCGGGCTGGAGGCCAAGGCGAGGGAAAGCCGGTCGCTTGGATGCAAAATCCTGAATCGGGCGCGTGCTTATCGACGCTTTTGGCTCCCGCTTTAGGGCCTTTGCTAAAATTGTCAGTTAAGACTTAGCCCAGACGTGCCGTAGAAGAGAAGGCTACGGTCCTCTTGTGGGGCGCGAAACCTCCTTTCTGCCACTCCATGCCACTCCAGGCCAATTCCTTCTCTCAGATTAACGACTTATATAGCCGCCTTTCCGGCGAATCGATCTTTGCCCAGTCCGGCAGCAATGATGGTCTCGTGCCCGCTTACAGTCTGCTAAATGAAATGATCGATTTGGCTGGCGACGCGCCGGAATTGGTCGGGCCGATGCAGGAACTTTTGCAGCGGCTCGATCGTTTGTTGAGTGAGTCCAAGCCCTTTGATGCCGCCGCGGTGGAGCACCTTCGTAATTTTGTGAACTGGCTGCCGCTCGCCTTGATGACCGCGCGCCTTGAGCCGCTCAAGGCAGCCGGAGGCCTCCCTCCGATGGCCCCTGTTTCCGATCCGGTGGCCGCCGCCCTGCCGGCCGTAAAAACGGCAACCGCGGATAGGGAGCCGGAGGAGGAGCTGCTGGCCCTGCAAATGGAGGAAAACCGGGAACTCCTTGGCGAGTTTCACGCGGAGGCGTTGGACCACCTGCAGCAGATCGAGGCCGCGCTGCTGGTGCTGGATGCTAATCCGGCCGACCGTGATGCGCTCAACGGATTGTTCCGCTCTTTTCATACGATCAAAGGGGTCTCGGGTTTTCTGAATCTCGGGCCCATGCACCGCCTCACGCATGAGGTGGAGTCCCTTCTTGATCTCGCGCGCACCGACCGTCTGCGGCTGGGCCCAGCCATCATCACGGAAATCCTGCGCAGTCGCGACGTCATCCATGAGATGGTGTGCCAGATTACGAATGCACTGGAGAGCGGCAAACTGCCAGACCGCATCATTCCAGTGAACGCGTTGATTAAGTCCGTGCGCGAGCTGGTTCAGGCCACGGTCGAGGCGCTTGCCGTAGAAGAGGCCGGTGCCGTAGCCGCGGCCCTGCACGCGCAAGAAACTACGTCGCCTTTCGGGGAAGGGGGCGGAGACCGGACCTCGAAAGGCGTATCAAGCTCGTCCATTCGTGTGAAAATCGAGAAACTCGACTCACTGATCGATTTAGTGGACGAGCTGGTGATCGTGCAGAGCCAGTTAGGAGCATCGGGCGGGGCCTTTGCCGTCGAAGCGGAGCCGATCACTCGTAATCTTGCCCGGCTGAGCCTTATCACGAAGGAGCTCCAGCTCATGGCTACATCGCTGCGCATGGTGCCGATCAAGCCGACTTTTCAGCGTGTGGAGCGCCTCGTGCGCGACCTTTCCCGGGCCATAGGCAAGAGCGTAGTCTTCGAGACGTGCGGCGAAGAAATTGAGATGGATCGCACGGTGGTGGAGGAGATCGTGGATCCCCTCGTCCATATGGTGCGGAATTCCCTCGGCCACGGCATCGAGACCGCCGAGCGGCGGCTTGCAGCTGGCAAGCCCGCGCAAGGGCGGCTGCGGCTCGCCGCCTTCCAGGAGGGCAGTAGTCTCGTCATCGAGCTGACCGATGATGGCCAGGGTATCGATACGGCGCGCGTCCTCGCCAAGGCTCAGGCCATTGGGCTCGTCCCAGTCGATGCGAACCCGGCTCCGGACGAGGTTTTGAATTTGATTTTCCTCCCCGGCTTTTCCACTGCCGAGAAGGTCACCTCTGTCTCCGGCCGCGGCGTCGGCATGGACGTAGTGAAGCGCAACATCGACCGCCTGCGCGGACAGATTCAGATCAACACCCAGTTGGGACTAGGCACGACTTTCCGCATCCGCCTGCCGCACCGCTCCTCGGTCAGCGATGACTTGGTGTCCGGGCCGGAGCCGGTTGGTTTATCCTGCTCATTCTGAAGCTGAAAATGGCGCTCCCTCGGGGGGGCCACCGGCGCGGGTCCGAGGGGACGAATTGGCCACGGCTAACGCGGCTTTTTATAGTAGGAGAAGAAGAGGGCTGCGAACGTGGTGCGCCGCCTATTAAACTCAGGAATAGACCAGCAAGCGCTGGGTGATCGGAGTCATGAGATTGTGGCTGCGTATCTTCGAAATCGTGCCGGAACTAAGCGACTGGCCTTCGCCCACCAGTAACATGCCGTGAGGGCTGTAGAGGCCACCGGCTAGCACCATGCCCGGACTGAGGTCATCGAGCATGATCTCGCGCACGCTGCGAGGGAGCGGGCTGAGGTGGGTGGTGGCGCGGAAGAGGCGCACGGCCTCGGGGTCGAGGGCCTTGCCTGCCTGGGAGGCGACTTCCTCCAGGGCCTGTGCCGGGGGGCGACCGCACTCGACAAACCACACCGCTACCGCCAGGCAGCGGGCGGTCCAGGGAATGGCTTGGCCCACCAGCCCGTCTGGGTAGCCGGTGCCGTCGAAACGCTCGTGGTGGGCCCGGATGGTTTCTCCTACTTGGCTGCGATTGTCGAGGTGCGCGGCTAGCGTCTGGCTGTAGATCGGGTGGCTGTGGATGCCGGCGAGTTCCCGCTCGGTCAGGCTCGCAGGCTCCCGGCGAAAACTGCGCAGGACCTCGCGGGATACGCCGATGAGGCCGAGATCACAGATCCAAGCGCTGGTCTTCAACACGTGACGCTCCTCTTCGGAAAAGTGTTCCGAGCCGCACATCTGCCGGGCCACGGTCGCGATCGCCTGCGTCTGGCCGGCGAGGTAGGGGTCGTAGGTGGCGAGGATGCGGCTGCAGAGCTCCAGGGAGTGGTCATAGCTCCGGCTTAGCTCTTGGTTGGCTACGTCTAGCGAATGGCTTTGGGCCTCGAGCTGGATAATCTGCTTTGCATAAGCCGAGTTGGCGTCGGTCAGACGGTGGTTCAGTTCGGAGCTTTCGGCCAGAAGACGCTGGTTTTGGGTCAGTAGCTCATGGCGGTTTACGGCGTTGCGCACGGTGGCGAGCAACTCTTCGCGCAGCCAGGGCTTGGCGATGAAGCGGTAGATCTCACCTTTATTGATCGCATCAACCAGCGTGGGCAGGGATAGCACGGCGGTGACGAGCACGCGCGAGGCCTCGGGCTGGATCCGCTGGCACTCGACGAGAAAATCCAGTCCGGACATATCCGGCATCAGGTGGTCCGAGATCACCACGCCAAACCTCCGTTTTTGCAGTGCGGCGAGGCCGCCGGTGGCGTCGCCCGTGGCGACCACGTGATAACCCTGCCGCTCAAGGAGTTCCTTCAGTGCGGAGAGGATGCGCGGCTCGTCGTCCACGACGAGGATCGTTTTCGAGATTTGGTTCTCAGTTTCAGGCATGGTCGGCGGGGTGGGGGAGGGAGCGCCGGACGATCTGCTCGGCGCTAGTTTCGCTCGGCAGCTGGCGCTCGGGGCCTCCTTGATTCCAGCGCTCGGGCGGCATTCCGTAGCCTCCATCGGTGGCCTCGTCTGAGGTGACGCCGAAACGATTGCCTAATTGTGCCGCAACTCGCTCTGGAATAGCGGATCCCGGATTTAGACGACTGGGGCGATATGGGATATCGCGGCTGAATTCATAGTCGTTTGAGCTCATTGACCTCCTTTTTAATTATCGACTCCGAACGCCCAAAATGAACGTCGGGGGTTGGTTTTTTTCAAAAGAAGAGCTCCACGACGTCCGGGCATATTTTGCCTAGCCAGATTTGGAACCTGACTTTGATTCGAGGTATTCAAGCTTTTATAATTTTAAATCGTTTCAAGGTATAGTTTTAGGAGTTTATGTCACATGCTGGCACCGACAGTGCTTAGGGATGGTCTTGCCATGATTCAACCCGTAGCCAACTCCCTCAACTACCAGCTTGCGCGCAAGCTGCTGGATGCGTCGGTGCTGCGTCAGGAAGCGATCGCGACAAACATCGCGAACGCGGAGACGCCCGGATTTCGCCGGCTGGATGTTTCCTCTGACTTTGCCTCCACCCTGCGCGCCCGTTTCTCCGGCGGAAACCGGCCCAATGTTTCGGAAATAGATTCGTTGACCCCGAAGCTCGTCGAGGACCCCTCGGTTCGCGCGGTGCGTCCGGATGGCAATAGCGTGGAGATCGAGAGCGAGCTGCTGGAGATGAATCGAAATCACGTCGATCACGAGTTCCTCACCGACCTCGTGAGCCGGGATATTAAACAACTCAAAATGGCCATCACCGGCCGTGTGGTCTGAGCCCTCTTTTAATCATGGACCTCCTTTCCGGTATTTCCGCCACGTCCGGCGCGCTGAACGCCCAGCGCACCCGTCTCGATGTGATCGCCCAGAACATCGCCAATGCCCGCACCACCCGAGGGCCAGACGGTCGGGCTTATCAGCGCCGGGTGGTTAGTTTTGAGAACGAGCTCCTGCGGTCGACCGGTCCGGATGGCCGTGGCAACGTCGGCCTCTCAACGGTGCGCGTCGCCGCCATCAACACGGACACTTCCCCGGGGCAGCGTATCACCGATCCCGGTCATCCGGACGCCGATGCGCAGGGCATGGTCACCCTGCCGAATGTGAATTTGGCCTTTGAGATGGTGGACCTGATCACCGCCTCCCGCGCCTATGAGGCCAATCTTTCGGTGGCTAAAAACTCCCGCCAGATGGCGATGAAAACCTTGGAGATCGGCCGCTAAGCCTCGCCGCCCCGGCCCTAAACCACTTTCGCCATGCTCCCCGTTTCCGCCGCCTCTTCCCTCGCCGCCCGCTCCCTGCAGTTCCAGCCCGAGGTGGAGCGTGTTCGTTCGCCCGGCCTGGAAAAAGCGGGCGGCACACCGGCCGCAGGGGGTGATTTTGGTTCCGTTTTCGAACGTATGGTGAACGACGTCGAGACCCGTCAGGCCGACGCCTCCGAGGTCACGCGCTCCGTGTTGCTCGGCGACAATCCCAACCTGCACCAGAGCGTGCTGGCGATGCAGGAAGCCTCGCTCTCTTTCAGCCTGATGGTCGAGGTCCGCAATAAAGTCGTGGAGTCCTACCAAGAGCTGATGCGCATGCCGGTGTAAGCGCTGTCCCCGCCTCGTTTTCCCTCTCTCTCGTCCCCTTTTTTTAAGAAATGAAAGCTTTTGCCCAGTCACTGCTCTCCCTTTGGCGCGAGCTCGGCCTGAACCAGCGCGTCTCGCTCGTCGTGGCCGCCCTCGTGGTCGCCGGCGTGGTCGCCGGTCTCGTGGTCTGGTCGCGCCAGCCTGATTACCAATTGCTTTACGGTCGTCTCGCCGAGAAGGACGCTGCCGCGATTGTGTCTTCGCTGCAGGCCCAGGGCATCCCGCACAAGGTGATGGGCGGCGGCGGCACCATCTATGTGCCCGCCGAGCAAGTGCACCGCCTGCGTATGGAGCTCGCCGGCAAGGGGCTGCCCGGCGGCGAGGGTGTGGGGTTCGAGATTTTTGATAAAGGCCAGTTCGGCCTGAGCGACTTTGTGCAGCGCACCAATTACAATCGCGCCATTCAGGGCGAACTGAGCCGCACCATCGCCCAGCTCGATGGCGTCTCGTCCGCTCGAGTGATGATCGTGCAGCCGGAGAACCGCCTGCTTCTGACCGATCAAGGCATCAAGCCCACCGCGTCCGTCTTTATTGAGGTCAACGGACGTCTCGAGACGGAAGCGGTTAATTCGATCCGGCATCTCGTGGCGAATTCTGTGCAGGGGCTGTCGCCAGATGAGGTCGCGGTGGTCGATCAACGCGGGCGGGTCCTTTCCGCGAATTTAAAGGAGGATCCCCTGCTCGGCAGCGCCTCCAGCCTGATCCGCTACCGCCAGCAGGTGGAGGAATATTTTGTGACGAAGATCGAGGGTATGCTTAGCCCCGTGCTCGGCCCCGGCCAGGCCGTGGTGCGTGTTTCGGCCGAGATCGACAACGAGTCGGCCACGCTGGTGGAAGAGCGTTTCGACCCGGAGAGCGCCGTTATCCGCACCCAGACTAATACCGAGGACACCAACAGCTCCACCGAGGCCAAGCGTGGTGGCACCGTGGGCGTGACGGGCAATACCCCGGCCGAGCCGGGCGCCGCCGCCGCCGAGGAACGTCCCAACGTTACCAATGCCCAGAATCGTAAGAACCAATCCGTGAGCTACGAGATCAACCGCATCACGAGCAACGTGAAGCGCAACCCCGGTGGCATTAAGTCGCTCACGGCTGCCGTCTTTATCGCCGCTCGTCCGCCCGCGGCTGAGGGCCAGCCTTCCACGGCCCGCACCACCGCCGAGCTCAATGCCCTGCGCCGCACCGTGTTGAATGCCCTCGGTTTGAAGCCCGCCGCCGGCCAGAACTTGGAGGAGTTGGTAACCTTGCAGGAGACGGCCTTCCAGCCAGTGGTCATTGACGAGACTGTGGCCAAGCTCGCCACCGAGTCGCGTATCCAGGGCTGGGTGGGTGCCGCTTCCCGCTATCTTTCGGTGGCCATAGCAATCGGCGCGCTGCTGCTCTTCTACCGCATGCTGCGCGGCCAGCGCGTCGAGCCGGTGCCGATGGATCTGCTCACGCCCTTTAGTGCGGGCTCTTCCCGAAACAACGGCCCGGCGGTGCTCACGCCCGAACTTCTGAACGAGCTGATCCGCCAGAAACCGGCCAACGTCGGCACCGCCTTGCGCGATTGGATCGGGACCAAGCAAAACTAAGGCCCCGCCCGTTCCCCGCCCGCCTATCGCCCTCCTGTCATGGCTGATCTCGTTTACGAAAAACTTTCCCGTCCAACGTGGTGGGCCCCGACGCCGCCGCCGAGATTCTGCGCCATTTTGAGGATACCGATCTTGAGCTGGTGTGCCGCGAGATGGGGCAACTCAGCGTTATCCCGGAGGCGGCCCGAGCCGCCGCTCTGGAAGAGTTTACCCCGGTGATCGGAAAGGGCATCACCAACACGCTGGGCGGGCTGGATTACGCCCGTCGCACACTCGAGCTCAGCCGAGGTGAATACAAGGCCTCGCTGATGCTCAGCCGGGTCGGTGCCAAGACGATGATCATCTCCACCGAGTTGATGAGCGGCATCGCCGAGATGGAAGGCCGCCAGATATATAATCTCGTCAAGGAAGAGCAGCCGCAGACGGTCGCGTTCCTGCTTTCGCACCTCGCCTCGTCCCGGGCGGCCGAGGTTTTTATGATGTTGTCGCCCGAAATGCGTGAGGAGGTGATCGAGCGTCTGGGCACGATCGAGAGCACGCCGCGGGATCTCGTTTCCAAGATCGTGCGTAACCTCAGCCGCCATGTAGCCAGCCAGGGCTCGCAGTCATATCAAGTGAGCGGCGGAGTGCGCTCGGTCGCCGATCTACTGAACCACTTGGATAAGGATAATTCGAAGAGCTTGCTCGGCCGTATCGAGGAGCGCAATTCGGCGCTGGGCGCGGCGGTGCGCCGGAAGATGTTCAGTTTCGAGGATATCCGCCGCATAACGTCGACCAACCTCCAGCGCGTGCTGCGCGAAGTCGATTCCTCGCATCTGGCGATTTCGATGAAGTCCGCCACCGAGTCGCTGCGCGAGACCATCTACGGCGCGATATCCAAGCGCGCGGCCGAGTCGCTGCGCGACGAGATCAGTATGCTTGGCCCCGTGCGCCTAAAGGACGTAGAGGTGGCGCAGGATGCCATCATTCAAGTGGTGCGTCGCTTGGAGGAGGATGGCTCGATCACGATCGGCGATGGTGATGGCGGCGAAGTTGCTTAAGCCCACCGCGACCGTCATGTCTGCCCATCACGTTCTGACTTTCGACCGCCCCTTGGTCGCCGCCCAGTTGACCATCGGCGCCGAGCGGGTGCACACCGTCGCCGAGTTGCACGCTGCGCGCGCGGCCGGTTTTTTAGCCGGCGGAGATGCCGCCCGCGCCTTTAGCGCCGAGCAACTGGTGGAGTTGCGCGCTGAGTTTCAGGCGCTGCAGCACGGGCTTTTTCAAGGGCTCATCGCCGCGCACGACCAGTTGCTGGGCGAGGTCCGCACGGCCCTGCCCGAGCTGACCGTCGAGCTGGGGCGCCGGCTGCTGGCGGATTTTGTGCCCCCGCCCGAGTTGGTGGAGCGCCTGTGCCGCTCCGCCCTCGATCAACTTTACCCCGAACGCGACGGGCTGGAGCTGGTGGTCTCGCCGGCCGATGCCGCCTCTCTGAATCGTCTCCAACCCAGCTGGAGCGTGCAGTTCACTAATTTGCGCATCACCATCGACGATACCCTCAACCCCGGCGATTGCCTCGTGCGTAGCCGCTTCGGCGTGACTGACGCCCGCGCCTCGGCCAAGATCGAGGCGCTCAGCCACGAGGTGCTCGGCCCATGAGCGCCAACTCCGGAGTTTCCGATCTGGTCGCGACCCTGCGGAGCCAGGTGCGCCACGCTCCCGCCGTGCGCCGCCTCGGCCGTGTGGCCGCCGTCACCGGCCTCGTGATCGAGTCCGAAGGCCCGAACGTCGGCCTCGGTGAGCTTTGCCGGCTCAGTTCGGAACGCGATGGCTTCGAGGTCATGGCCGAGGTGGTGGGCTTCCGCGGTGAACGCGTTTTGCTGATGCCCTTGGGCGATACCGCCGGTCTGCACCCCGGCTGCCCCGTCGCGGCCTGCGACCGCCCGCCACTGCCGGTCGCCGGGCCGGCCTTGCTGGGCCGCGTGCTCGATGCCCTTGGCCGCCCCTTTGATGACCGCGGCGCCGTGCCGCTGCACCGTGCGCCCGCCGGCGGCGGCAAGCCTCCGCACCCTCTGCGCCGCCAGCGTATCCGCGACCAGTTCCCCACCGGAGTGCGGGCGCTGGATGTGTTCACCCCTTTCGGCCGCGGCCAGCGTCTGGGACTCTTCGCCGGCTCCGGCGTGGGTAAGTCCACGCTGCTCGGCATGATCGCCCGCTCGGCCCAGGCCGACGTGGTGGTAATCGCGCTGGTGGGCGAACGCGGTCGCGAGGTGCGCGAGTTTCTGGAGAAGGATCTCGGCCCCGAAGGTCTGGCCCGCTCCGTCGTGGTCGTGGCCACCTCGGATACGCCCGCTCCCCTGCGCCTCCGTGCCGCCACCACCGCCACCGCGATCGCCGAGGGCTACCGCGATGCTGGCAAAAATGTCCTCCTGCTGATGGATTCCGTCACCCGCTACGCCATGGCGCAGCGCGAGATCGGCCTAGCCATCGGCGAGCCGCCCGCCACGCGCGGCTATACGCCTTCGGTTTTTGCCCTCTTGCCCCGCCTGCTCGAGCGCGCGGGTGCGGGCGAGACCGGCG
The DNA here is from genome assembly GCA_010027235.1 of bacterium. Classification (GTDB taxonomy): domain Bacteria; phylum Verrucomicrobiota; class Verrucomicrobiia; order Opitutales; family Opitutaceae; genus IMCC26134_A. Next base: position 1,010 of record RGVP01000009.1, on the reverse strand, counting down.
CCATCACCGCCCTCTACACCGTGCTGGTGGAAGGTGATGACATGAATGAGCCGGTGGCGGATACGGTGCGCGGTATTCTCGACGGCCATCTCGTGCTCTCCCGTTCCCTCGCCCACGCCAACCACTACCCTGCGATTGATGTGCTCGAGAGCGTGAGTCGCCTGACCCGCGATATTTGTCTCCCCGAAGAGGTGATCCTTGCCGCCCGCGCCCGCGAGCACCTCGCGCTCTACAAGCGCAACGAGGACCTCATCACGGTGGGGGCCTACCAGAAAGGCGCGAGCCCCGCCCTTGACCGCGCGGTCGAGTTGAACGAGCCGCTCAAGGCCTTTCTCAAGCAACTCGTCGACGAGGCCACCCCCCGAGGCGATGCCTATGCTCGCCTCCTAAAGCTGCTCGGGCCGAATCCGGCATGAAGCGCTTTCGTTTTCGGCTGGAGGCGGTGCGCACGCTCCGCGAGGTCGCCGAGCGTGGCCAGCGCGAGGCCTTTGGCGCGGCCCAGCAACGCTACGCCACAGCTGAAGCCGCCGTGCAGGCGGCGGCCCAAGCGCGCCGCGAGCTTTTTGACCATGTGGCCGGCACCCGCAGCGGCGTCTTTCGGCCCTCCGAGCAAACCGCCGGCCTGGAGGCCCTGCGCCAGGCCGCGCACCGGGAAGCCGCCGCCGAGAAAGACCGGCAGGAAGCCGCGACCGCGCGGGATCGGGCCCGGGAAACCTGGCTGGAAGCCCGCCGCGCCCTGCAAATCATCGAGCGCCTGGAGGAAAAAGCCCGGGCGGAGCACCGCGAGGCCGCGGATAAAGCCGAGCAAAGCCTCCTTGACGAACTCGCCTCCATCGGCGCCGCCCGCGCCAGTGCGAAGTGAGTGAATTCGGGTTTTTAACCGCGAAACTCACAACCAAGCCTAAGGGGTCAACCAAGCCTAAGGGGTCAGGTAACATGAGTGGCAGCTAAGGGAAGAAGCCGTGCCGACTGGCGGTGCGTGATACCCTTGGCGGTGCCATGAACTACAC
>RGVP01000080.1 GCA_010027235.1 bacterium | reverse complement strand
GACGGCGCGGGCGTGGGCGGCCGCGGGGGCCTCGCCGTCGGCGATACGAGCGTTTACGCAAAGGCGCAGGGTTTGCTTGGCGCGGTCGAAAATCAGGAGCGAATCCGACAGCATGAAATAGAGCAGGGGCGTGCCTAATTCGTCTTTAGCGGGCGCGGGGATGCTGGGTTCGATGCGGGTGGCGTATTCGTAGGCGATGAAACCCACTGCGCCGCCCGTGAAGCGGGGTAGGCCGGGGAGTTTTACCGGTTGGTGGCCGGCGAGTTCGGCTTCAACCAAGGTGAGCGGATCGGGGGGGGTTGGGACGGTGCGATCGGGCCGGCCGGGTTCGCGGATGAGTGTGGTGACCGGGCCGCAGGCGAGGGTTTTGCGCGGGCGGCAGCCGATGAAAGAGTAACGCGAGAGGGTGTCGCCGCCCTCGACTGATTCGAGCAGGTAGGAGGGGCCGTGGGCGCGGAGCTTGGCGTAGGCTGAGACGGGCGTCTCGAAGTCGGCCATCAGGTCGGCGTAGACCGGGATGAGGTTGCCCTGCGCGGCGAGGCGGACGAAGTTGGCGGCGGAGGGGAGAATGGTCATGGCGGAAGATTGTAAAAAGTAGCGAGTAGTGAGTAGCGGGTAGCGAGTAGAGAAGGCAGCAAGCGGAGTTGGGTGGAGGTTAAGCCGGAAAATGGGTCGTATGCTCGCTACTCTCTACCCGCTGCTCGCTACTTCGATCAATCACTCCACCGTGACGGATTTCGCGAGGTTACGGGGTTTGTCCACGTCGCACTTGCGGGCGACGGCGATGTAGTAGCTCAGGAGCTGGACTGGGATGGTCGCGAGGATGGGTAGGGCGGCTTCGTGGCAGTCGGGGATGGTGATGAGCTCGTCGGCCAGGCCCTCGGGCAGTTCGACGCTATCGGGTGCGATGGCGATGATCAGGCCCTTGCGCGCCTTGATCTCCTGCATTGAGGACACGACCTTGTTGAACAGCTCTCCCTTGGGCACGAGGAACACGCTCGGGCATTGCTCGCTGATCAAAGCGATGGGGCCGTGTTTCATCTCGGCGGCGCCCTCGGCGTGGATATAGGAGATTTCCTTGAGCTTCAGCGCGCCTTCCAGAGCGATGGGGAAGAGGGAGAGGCGGCCGAGGAAGAGGAAGTCGTTGAATCGCGCGTAGCGCAGGGCGATCTCGCGAATGTGCGGGGCCTGTTCGAGGGCGCGGCGGGCGAGGTCGGGCACGCGGCGGAGGCCGGCGACGTATTCGACGCCATCGGCGAAGGACAGGTCGCGCATGCGGGCCACGTAGAGCGCGAACATGGCGGAGATGAGGAGCTGGCTGGTGAAGGCCTTGGTCGAGGCGACGCCAATCTCGGGGCCGGCGTGCCGGCCTCGCGGGCGATGGTGGAGCCGACGACGTTGCAAATGGCCATGCACTTGTAGCCTTTGCGTTTGGCTTCGCGGAGGGCGGCGAGGGTATCGATCGTCTCGCCTGACTGGGAGACGACGAAGAACAGGGCGTTGCGGTCGAGCGGAGCGTTGCGGTAGCGGAATTCCGAGGCGTAATCTACCTCCACCGGTATGCGGGCGTAGCGTTCGATCAGGTGCTCGGCGACGAGGCAGGCGTGCCAACCAGTGCCGCACGAGGTGAACACGAAGCGATCGATCAGGCGGAAATCGGCGGCGGTGAGATTAAGGCCACCAAAATTAGCGGAGGAACCATCAGCGGAAAAGCGGCCGCGCATGGCGTTTTCGAGGGCCTGGGGCTGCTCGAAGATCTCCTTCAGCATGAAGTGAGGGTAGTCGCCGAGTTCGGCTTCGTCTACCGCCCAGGTAACCTTGTCGATCACCGGAGAAATATCGGCAAGATCGAGGGTATTGAGGGTAAAGCCGCCGGTCGTGATGTGAACCAGTTCACCGTCCTTAAGGTAGACCACGTTCTGGGTGCGGGAAACGAGGGCCGAGACGTCGGACGCGATGAGGTATTCCTGATCGCCGACGCCGAGAATTAGAGGGGACCCCTTTCGGGCGGCAACCAGTTGATCGGGGTGGGCGGGGGAGAGGACGGCGATACCGTAAGTGCCCTCGACGTGCAGCAGGGTCTTCCGGACGGCGTTGAGGAAGCGTGGGCCCTCGGGGGAGTTTTCCGGTTCCTTGGCTAAGTGATAAGCTATCAGATTTGCCAGCACCTCGGTGTCGGTCTCGGACGCGAAGGAGTAGCCTTTAGTGAGCAGGAATTTTTTGATCGCGACGTAATTTTCGATCACGCCGTTGTGCACGAGAGCGATCTGGCCGTCGCTAGACATGTGGGGGTGGGCGTTGGCGTCGGTCACGCCGCCGTGGGTGGCCCAGCGGGTGTGGGAGATACCTGAGGTGCCGGAGAGTTTTTTTCCGACGGCGAGTTTGGCTAGGGCGGCGACGCGACCGACGGTCTTAACTACGGTCAGGCCGCCATTTTGAAGCACGGCGAGCCCCGCGGAGTCATATCCGCGGTATTCGAGGCGCTTCAGGCCTTCGATCATGATGGTAGCCGCGCGCTGGCGACCGACGTAACCTACGATTCCGCACATGGTTTTTTTAAGGTTTTAGCTGGCGAACCTACGCGCTGCTAAAGAAGATCCGCAAGGTTTTAGCCTCATTATCATGACCCCTAAAAAGAATGTCCTGGCCGTAATCATGGGTGGCGGGCGCGGCACGCGCTTGCATCCTCTTACCCAAGAGCGTTGCAAACCGGCGGTGCCCCTTGCTGGTAAGTATCGCCTAGTGGACATCCCGATCAGCAACTGCATCAACAGTGCGATCAACCGTATTTTCCTTCTCACGCAGTTCCACACGGCTTCGTTGCATAGGCACATTCAAAATACGTTTCACTTTGATCCGTTCGGGGGCGGTTTCGTGGATATCCTGTCCGCTGAGCAGACGGAGAAAAGCACGGATTGGTATCAGGGAACGGCGGATGCGGTGCGGCGCAATCTCCAGCACTTCCGTAACTTCCCGCATGATTTCGTGCTTATTCTTTCGGGTGACCAGCTCTACCGGATGGATTTCCAGAAGATCATTGACCAGCACATCGCGACCGGCGCGGACGTCACCATCGCCGCGATCCCGTTCCCTGTTTCCAAGATCGAGGGCCTAGGTTTGATGCGGGTGAACGACGACCTCTCGATCGCGCAATTTGTCGAGAAACCTAAGGACCCCAAGGTTATCGATAGCCTCACGCTCACTCCAGCGGTGGAAGCTCGCCTGGCTAAGCCCATCGCCGAAAAACACTGTCTGGCCTCGATGGGCATCTATGTTTTCAACCGCAAGGCTCTGGCCGATGCGTTGGATAACAAGATGACCGACTTCGGCAAGGAAGTCATCCCGGGTTTGCTCGGCGTTAAGAAGCTCTACGCCCATGTCTTCGAAGGTTATTGGGAGGACATTGGCACGGTGAAGGCATTTTTCGACGCCAACTTGGCGCTAGCCCAACCGTTGCCACCATTTAATTTTTTCGATCCCGGCGCGCCAATCTACACTCAGGATCGCTACCTGCCGCCCTCCAAGATCAACAAATGTCAGATCGACTACGCCGTCTTCGGGGATGGTTCGATCATCGAGGATTCAACCATTCTGCATTGCGTGCTCGGCATGCGTTCCTTTGTGCGGGCTGGCGCGGTTTTGAAGGACGTTGTTATGATGGGCGCTGATTTTTACGAGAGCGAGGACCAGTTGCAGGAGAACGTGACCCGCGGCCGGCCGCACTTGGGGGTAGGGCCGGGGGCCCAAATCGAGCACGCGATCATTGATAAAAACGCCCGCATCGGCGCGAACGTGAAGCTCAGCGCCCATGGCAATGCCGACGGCAACTACCCGCATGGAATCATTATTCGAGACGGAGTTCTGGTGGTGCCGAAGGGTGTGGCGGTGCCAGACGGTTACGTGCTTTGAGCGATGCGGCCAGCTGCGGGGCGGGGTTCTTCCCGTTCCGCTGAAGCGGTGGTGCCCGAGGCGGGATTCGAACCCGCACGTCCTTGCGGACAACAGATTTTAAGTCTGGAGCGTCTACCGTTCCGCCACTCGGGCTGAGGCACACCGCAGTCTAGAAAAGCGAACGTAGCCGCCGTAGCCACCCCAAATCTCAGAGACTTTAGTTGCTGGGTGCGGTCGCTTCAGGGCCGAGCTTGGATTGACAAGAAGCTTGCGCCGGGTGGCTTGGGGCGCGTGCGTGGTGGAGGTAACTTTGCCTTCCCATGTCCGCCTTCGACCTTCCCCGTCTCGTCGCACTGCTTCACGGTCCCGATCAACCCGGCCTCGTGGCCCGCGTGTCGGGTTGGATTTTTGAGCGTGGCGGCAACATTCTACACGCCGACCAGCACCGCGATATGGAGGCGGGAGTATTTTTTCAGCGGGTTGAGTGGGAGCCTGGTGCCGCTGCCAACGGCGTGGCGATGGCGGCTGAGTTTGAGGCCTTCGGGCAAGGGCTGGGCATGCAGACGCGGGTGGCGCGCAGCGAGGTGAGGCCGCGCGTGGCCCTTTTCGTGTCGAAGTTTGACCATTGTTTTCATGATCTCATCCTGCGCTGGCGCACAGGCGACTTTGACGCGGACTTTGTGGCTGTCGTTTCCAACCACCCTGACCTCGAGGCGGCGGCGCGAGGTTATGGGCTGCCCTACTATCACATCCCCGTGACGGCCGACACTAAGGCGGTGGCCGAGGCGCGTCAGGTCGCGTTGCTTCGCGAATTGCGGGTCGACCTCGTGGTGATGGCGCGTTACATGCAGGTCTTGTCCGCTTGGTTTTTGGAGCAAAGCCCCGCGCCGGTGATTAATATCCACCATTCCTTCTTGCCTGCCTTCGCGGGTGGCCGGCCCTACCATCAGGCCTATGAGCGGGGCGTAAAATTGATCGGTGCAACCGCCCACTATGCGACGGCGATTCTGGACGACGGCCCGATTATTCAGCAAGACGTGGCTAGGGTCACGCACCGCCACGATGTGGCTGATTTGGTGCGGATGGGCCGTGACCTTGAGCGAATGGTTTTGGCTCAAGCGGTCCGCGTGCATCTGGAGAATCGGGTTTTGGTTTACGGGAAGCGCACCGTCGTGTTTGCCTGATGACTTTTTAAGTTGTTATTAGTTATGTAATTAAAACTTAAAAATTCGCGGCTTTACGGTGGGTGAACGGGGTGTTTTGTTCACGTTCCCCCTATTTTCTTCCGCATGGCCGCAAACCCTCAACAGTCCCCCGCCGGCGACGATCGCAACCTCGTCACCATCGACGAAAATTATCTAGCCCCCACGCTCGAGGATCGGCTCCAAATTTTTTGGTCAAAACATTCCGGCAAGGTCTGGGCACTGACCGGTATTGTTTCTGCGGTGCTAGTTGGCCGTTATGCCTTCGAGTCTTACGCTGCATACCGCGAGCGTCAGGTGCAGGCTGATTATGCCGCTGCCGCCACGACCGCGCAGTTACAGGCTTTCGTTCAAAGCCACCCCTCTGCTATCCTTGCGGGAGTCGCCCAGTTGCGGTTGGCGGATGAGGCTTATGCGGCTGGCAACTATTTCGCCGCCCGCGAGGCTTACACTGCCGCCGCGCCCCTGCTGGCGGACAATGCTCTCGCCGCCCGTGCCCGTCTAGGTGCCGCCTTTGCTCCCCTCCAGACCGGCGATACGGCTGCGGCTAAGCCCGCGCTCGAGGCTCTTGCCAATGACACCACGCTGGCCCGGGCCTATCGTGCCGAGGCGGCTTACCATCTCGCCGTCGTGGCTCACGAAGCCGGCCAGAACGCTGACGCGACGCGCTGGATCGAGCTCGTGACTACCGTGGAGCCGCAGGGCGCTTGGGCTAATCGCGCCAACCAGCTTCGCGAGTCCATCCCCGCGGTTTCCGCGCCTACGCCCGTCTCGGCTGGCACTTCACCGGCTGCCACGCCCGCCGCGGCCGAGCCGAGCTCAGTCACCTTTCCTGGAAAGCAATAAAAACGTTTTTCCAGTCTCTTTCTCCCACTGGTTCTGGGGGACACCCGACGAGCCCGCCGCGGCCCCAAACGGCGGGTTTCGTTTTGTCTGGATATCTCGATGCTAGCATTGACTTGGCCGCCATCCGCCCCCTCGATGATCCTTCGCACGTGGTTTCGGGGTGTAGCTTAGCCTGGTAGAGCGCCTGGTTTGGGACCAGGAGGTCGTAGGTTCGAATCCTATCGCCCCGACCACTGCGTATTTTCTGTATCCTAGCACTTTTATTCACATTGCGGGGTCAATCTCTGCTTGAATCCCCCGCTTGCACCGCCTACCCAATATTTTTCAATTTTAAACAAATGGACACGATTTCGCGCGAATCTTCCCCCAGCTACCTGCCAATCGCGGGTCTTATTGCCGGCTTGGTCGGCTTGCTTCTCGGGGGTATCGCCCTCGCCAACGCCTCCAAGGCCAATAAGGCTGCGGCCGGTGCCGTCGAGCAGGTAACCACCCTCTCCACCAAGGTGGACGGGGTCGAGGCCACTGCGACTTCCGCCAGTTCCGCCGCTGACCGAGCTGCTACAAATGTCGCCTCCCTCCAGCGCTCCACCCAAGAGGCATTCACCGCTGTCGCCGGCGAGATTGGCAAGGTCAATGGCGAGCTCGCCAAGCTTCAAGAAGCTGCCACCAAAGGTCCTGCCGCGAAGGCTGCCGGCGCGAAGTCCGCTGGCCCCGTCGTGGCTGGTCCCGATGAATACATCGTCGTCGGTGGTGATACCGGCGCCAAGATCGCCCGCGCTAAAGGCGTCGCCCTCGCCGACCTCGTCTCCGTAAATCCTGGTGTCAATTGGACCGGGCTCAAGGTCGGCCAGAAGGTCAAGCTTCCCGCCAAGAAGTAAGTTTGGTTCCCGACCTTCGTTAAACGGTTTCCTTTCCCTCCCGCTTTCCCAGCGGGAGGTTTTTTTTGCCTGTGTCCAATGATTCTTCGCCTGCTCCGCCGCTGGTTAACAGCGCCGTGCCCGCCCGCTGGCATCGGGGCGAGGCGCGCCAGTTGGCCCGCACCCGCATCTTGGGTTTGCAGGCCGTGCCGTTCACGCATCCGCGCCGGGCGGTGACGCGCGACTTTACCGTAGTGGATGCGCCCGATTGGGTGAATGTGCTCGCCCACACCTTCGATGATCGTCTCGTGCTGGTGAATCAGTTTCGCTACGGTATCGACGACTTTTCCCTTGAGATTCCAGGTGGGGTAGTAGAGCCGGGTGAAGATCCGATCGTAGCCGGACTGCGCGAGTTGGCCGAGGAAACCGGCTACGTTGGCGAGCGTGCCCGCCTGCTTGCCTGTGTGCACCCGAATCCCGCCTTCATGAGCAACCGCTGCCACCTCGTTTTGGTGGAGAACTGCCGATTGGCGGCGCCGCCTGCCTGGGATGCCGACGAGGAGATCGCAGTCTCTGCTCCGCCCGTGGCGGAGATTTTCGCGCGGGCGCGCGCCGGTGAGATCACTCATAGCCTAGTGCTCGACGCTTTGTTTTTTTTCGAGCCGATCTGGCGGGCGGGTGGTGTGCGTTCCGCCGTTTGACTCGGCGCGCCGTTTGGTTTGTCTCGGATTATCGCTTCCATGTCCGTTTCGCCCGTCTTCGCTAATTCCCCCGCTCTCCTTGCCAGCGAAGCGGTCTCGCGCCTGCCTCTGCCCCTTGAGCAGGAGATACGGCGGATCTACGAGCGCAGCCCAATCTACGGGCAACGTTTCCCGCTTCATCCGGACCCGCTGCACTGGAGTTGTTATCGCGAGATTCCGTCCCTTTCGAAAAAAGATATCGTGACCCACGGCCACGAGGCGTTTTTCGAGGACTATCGGGTTATTCAAAAAGGACTCGATGAGAAGCGCTACGAATACGAGTCCACCTCGGGCACGACCCAAGGGCCGATGACTGTGATCATGGAGGAGGGATGGTGGAACGCCCAGACTGCTCGTGCTTACCGAGCGTATCCGCTGCTCTCGCCCTACGCCGACCGGCCGCACCGCAAGTGCGTTTTGGCCCCGGTCGGTTGCTCCTCGAACCTGTGTCCTTACGAAGATCATCCCTTTCCGCACCGCTATTTCGACGGAGTGGTTTACCTCAATCTCACCAGTGATCCGTTTGTGTTTCCCGAGACCGAGTGGGATAGGATCATCACCGAGTTGCAGGCCGTGCAGCCCGAGATTCTCGAGGGCGAGCCGATCTACCTCGCCCTGTTGGCGCGGGCGGCATTGCGGCGGCACGTGTCGGTGCCGTCTCTGCGCGTGGTCATTCTCACCTACGGCAAGGCCAGTCTCGTCCATAGTCGGCGCATCGCGGAGGCGTTTCCGTCCGCCGCCCAAGTGGATCTCTACGGCTCGACGGAGGCCGGCTACATCTTTGTAGGCGGCGCTTTCCAAGACGATTCTCAGGTGATCGACGATAACGTCTTTGTGGAACTCGCGCCCTACCGACGCTTGACGGATGTTTTCCAGCTCTACGTCACGACCCGCGGCCGTGAGGCCATGCCGCTCTTGCGTTACCACACTGGCGATGTTGTGCGGCGTCTGCCGACGGGCTACCGCGTGCTCGGGCGCGAGGCTGGGCTGCATTTCCGGGCCGATGGCTCGGTGGTGTCCCCGACCGAGATCGATGCTGTCATCCCGGCAGCGTTCCGCTGTTGGCACTACAGCCTCGTTCAGTCGGGCGAGGCCCGGTGGAATTTTGAGTATGTGGCCGACGAAGTCGTGCCTGCCGGTCTTGATTCTACCCTCGCCGACGTGCTCGGCGACGGCGCGCGCGTGGTGGCTTTCCGCAAGCGTCTCATCGCGCCGGCAGCGAGTGGTAAGTTCGCCCTGCTCAAGCCGCTCGCGCGCTGAGCTCGGCTAATTTTTAACAGTCGCGGGAATTTCGTAGGAATAAGCTGGTTGATCGCGGTCGACGCGCAGGAAGTCTATCGTCGCCACCTCTGGTGTTACCCTCACGCGGAGAATGCCGGTGCCTGGCAGGATGACGCCCGAGCGGTAACCGTAGTCCGCCGCGCTCCTGGCCTCTGCGCGCGGATGACCAGGTTGGGGGACCTCCTGGTAAACGATTCCGTCGCGTTCCTGTTTTACGAAGAGATGGTCATGGCCGTGGAAAACCGCACTGACGCCGTATGCGACCAACAGCGCGTGGATGGGGCGTGGCCACTCGGGGCGCCGAGCGGAGAAGGTATCCGTTCCGTCAGGATTCAGGCCACCCCATTCAAAAAATCGCGATGCTTCCGCTCCGCCGCGCCCTTCTTTCCCCTCCCCTCCGGCGAGGTGGTGAATGAAGACGAATTTGTGACGGGCGTGACTGGCGGCAAGGGTGCGCTCCAGCCAGTCGTATTGCGCGCGTCCGAGCGTGCGCGGCCAGTTGTCGCCTTCACGAGATCGGTTTCGAGTGAACCAGAAGGGATCCAACACCACAAAAAGCGCGTCGCCCCAAGTCCAAGCGTAGTAATTCTGGAGCGGGCCAGCAATCGGGTGGGGCGTAGCGTTGCCGGTGTAAAAAATGTTAGGTTCGGGGTTGGGGAAAAAGTGTTTCCGTGTCGCGTTTGCCCAGACCGACATTGAGTCGGCACCGTCGCCGCCGCGTGATGGGTCTTCGCCGTCGTGGTTGCCTAGCACGAGAAAGACCGGCGTGCTTTGGCCAAGCAGGCCAAAGTAGTGACGTTGTGCCAAATACTGAGGCAGGGCGTCGCGGAAGTCGGACCGCTTGTCGGTCATAAAGGTATCGCCGAGGTCGATGTGAAAATCGGCGTTGGCGCTGGTCACCAAGGAGAGGCTGCGACGGTAGAGCACGGGGTCGGTGCCGCCGTCGAGGTGTGAGTCGGCCTGCAGGGTAAAAACGAAGGTTTCACCGGCCGACCGCGCGGTGGTGAAGGTTCCGGTTTGGATATCTGCTGCTGTGGCGCCGACGGGTTTGATGCGGTAACGGTGCCGGGTGCCGGCACGTAGACCGTTCAGGGTGACCTCTACGGGCTCGCCAGCCGGGAAATCGCGCGCTGGCAGCGTGGTAGGCCGGCCGTCAATTTCCGGCCCGTAGGTGATCTCGGCGCGGGTCTTCGCCTGAAAAATCACGCTAAGGGTGATCGAGCTTTTGGTGGGGCGGCCCAGCAAGATGTTCAGCGGCTGGACTGGAACTTCGGTGTGGAAGACTGCCGCGGCGCGCCGTCCCTCGGGCTTTTCAGCGGCGGAAAAGACGATGGCGGTTACGATCAATAGGATCCGGGTAATGACGCGGCGCGGGTTACTCATGATTGATCGCTTTCTCGGTGGTGAAGGCGGAATTAGATCTCGGGAGTTCGGCGTGAATGGACGTGAGGTAGGCGGTTAATTTCGCGTCCAATACGGTGGCTTCGGTCTGGCGCTCGGCGGCGATATCCCGACTTTCTGAGGGGTCACGATCCAAGTCGTAGAGGCGGCGGGTGCCGGTGGCGTAGTTTCGGATCAACTTCACCGATCCAAGCATCAGGGCGGAAGCCGGGCCGCCGTTGCCCAGATCGTAGTGGGGAAAGTGGAAGACGATTTCCTCGCGTGGCCGGTGCACCGAGGTGCGGCCCTCGGGGTCATGAAGTAGGGCAGCGAGGCTGCCTCCCTCTAGTCCGGGTGGGGTGCGGCCGTGGAAGCCCGCGAGCTCGGCCAAGGTGGGAAGTATATCACAGGCCGTCACTGGCGTGCGGGCGCAGGCGCCGGCGGCCACGTCTGGACCACGCACAAGGAACGGGACGCGCAGACCGCCCTCGGAGAGCGAGCCTTTTCCGCCGGCGAGTGGCTCGTTGCCGTGGCGTCCCTGCGCGCCGTGGTCGGCGGTGTAGAAAATGTAAGTGCGGCCGGCGAGACCGAGGCGGTCGACGGCCTCGAGCAGGCGAGCTACGGTGCGATCGACCAGATCGCTCTCCGATTGTGGATCGCGCCGTTTGCCGCCGCCTTTGGTTTCCTGGTCCGGGTAATGGGAAAGTTGGAGGTAAAAGGGGCGGCCCGTCTGGATTGCATGTTCCATGAACGCTATACCGCGATCGGTCATTCCTTCGGCCTGCTTGGGGTTGGGGACGGCGACATTATCTGGTCCACCGTTGTTGGTCGGTCCGTCGCTGGCATCAAAGCCGTGGCGGGCGGGATCGACGCGGCCGAGGTGCCATTTGCCGAAGTGCGCCGTTAGATAGCCCACGTCTTTAAGCAGTTCCGCGATGGTGGTTTCTTCAGTGGGCAGTTCGAGCAGCGGAGTGGGTGTGAGCACACGTTGCTCTGCGGTGGATTGATCGCGCCGGCCAACGCCGACGTAGGTCATGTGCAGTGCGCCGGGGGTTTTGCCGGTCAGCAAGGCGGCGCGGGAGGGCGTGCACCGCGGAGACGCGGCGTAGCCCCGGGCAAAGCGCATACCCTCGCGGGCGAGGCGCTCGATGGCGGGTGTCTTTAAATTTTGGCTACGCGACGTGGAGTCGGCGGCATCCATCGGCGTGGAGGTGTTGGCCCAGCCCTGGGCCTCGGCCAAGATCACAATAAAGTTGGGCGGCGGATCCACGAGCGGCGCGGCAAAGCCGGCGAGGGGGGCGAGTAAGGCTAAAAGGCGAAGCGACTTCATGGACGCGGCGGGCGGTTTTCTGGGCTAGGAGGTGTCGCTTGGTAGCCGGGCGGGAGGATTAGTTCGTCCGGGGCTAGGCAATCGTCGTGGTTGGTATCGGTTTTGGTAAACATCCGCTCGGCGGTGGCTTCGAGTTCAGCGGGCAGGATCACACCGTCGCCGTCGGCATCGATTTCCTTCGCGTGTTGGCGGAGAAAGCCGCCCATCGCAGAGCGCACGCCGGGGCCGGAACCAGCGTATTCCGCGGTGGTTAGCCGGCGGTCGCCGTCGTGGTCGTAGCCGGCGAAGACCTTCTTCGTTTCTGCGGCCAACTCCTCTCGGGTTAGCGTGCCGTCATGATTGGCGTCCATTTCCTTGGCATGGACTTTGAACCAGGGTTGCCGC
>RGVP01000079.1 GCA_010027235.1 bacterium | reverse complement strand
GCCCGAAGTGCCGGAGAATACGGAAGCCCGTATCGCCTTGGCCCGCATCTACCTGATGGCCGGTCGTAATGACTTTACCCGCGACGTTTTGGTCGAAGGCCTTGCCCACAACGCCGATCAATACGATTATGTGCGCTCCGTTCTGGGTTTCCTCTTCTCCCAGCAGGCCGATGAAGTGGTCACGGTTTTGTTGGCAAAAATAATTGAAACCACTCCGCCCGAAGCCCAATTGCACCAATTGGCCCGCAGCGCCCAGGCCATCGCTTTATTTAACCGCGATCACTACGCCGAGGCGGAAAAAACTCTGCAAGATGGTGGCTTGCTGGCAAATCCCCAAAGCCGCCTCCTGCTGGCCCGCATCGCATGGGAGAAAGGCCTGCGCGAGACCGCCCTGCTCCAGCTTCGTGAACTCCATCGTGCCTACCCGGCAGACGACGAGATTTTTAATAATTTGGTCGCTCACTTGCGGCAAGCCGAGGCTGGCGCCGAAATTCGGCGGATCAGTATCGATCGTCAGATCAAGTTTCCTGACCGTCCGGAGGCCTACCTCGAGTTTTTAAACAATTCCCAAGAACAGGCCAATCTTGGACGCCGCGACGAGGCGGAGCGGGATTATCTGTCTCATTTTGCAAGCAATCCTGAAGCCTTGGCAAAATTGTCCGAATACGCGGCCAAAAATGGCCGGGCAGCCCTATCCGAGGAGATACTTTCGCGATGTCGCTCTTTGCGTAAAGGAGTGGATGCTTCCGCCTTAGCGGTATTGTCGGCCTACCTAGAGGCGGGTGATTTCGCTCGGGCCTTGGCTCGCGCCAACGAGCTTGGCGCGGAGGATTTGGGTTGGAGCGAATCAAAGCGCACGATCCTGGCTGGATTTCGCATGGTAGCGCTCTTCGGACTCGGCAAGGAAGTCGAGGCCGAGCCCGAGTTGGGGCGTCTTTTGGAATCACGTTATTTCACTGCCCAAGCGGCCACGTCTTTGGCTCGGGGTCTGACCAGTATGGGGCAACCCGAGTCCGCGCTTAAGCTGCTACGCCATGCCGTCGAGGTGGATGTGCTCTACCAGCCCGCCCTTGTCGCGTTATTGCGGGCGGAGCAGTCCGCTCGAGATATGGCTGAACTGCGCCCCTTGGTCGAGCGGTTGCCGACTTTACGCAAACCCCCAGCCGACTTGCTTGCGCAACTCCGCGCCACCTTCGAGTCGGATCGTTACCTTTATTTGCCTAAGCGGGCCGAGTTGGTCGCCAAGCTTGCCCCGCGCGGCGGGCAGTAGGCGGGGTTTCTTGGCCTAGACTAACCTTTTGCGTCCTTCGCGCTAAAATCCGCACCGATGTCACGCGAAGGCTGCGCAGGCCAAAATATAGGTGCCACTCCGCCCGTGGGTCCTATATTGCATAAAATTAGCGTTTTATGTGGTTTTTTCGATATGAAAATAACCATTCGTTTGGTCTGGTTTTTCTAACAATTGTTCAGGGTTTGGTGGGCGCAAATTTCGTGTCGGCCGAACTAACCATGCCCGCCCCGACCGACTCTGAAGTATCGTCTCTAGCTGCGAGGCGGGAGTTGCTGCTCCAAGCCATCCGCGAACGGCGTGTGCTCACCTTTATCTACCGGGGCCACTCGCGCACGGTCGAACTGCATGCCTGTGGGGTTTCGTCCAAAGGCGAACCGGTCTTGAACGGTTATCAGACCGGTGGCGGCAGCGCCTCGCGCCCGCCACCTGGCTGGCGGGCGTTTTCCATCGCCGAAATTCGTGATCTCGCGCTAGGCTTGGAAACCTTTCCGGGTGCGCGCGATGGCTATTTTCCGAATGAGCTACGCCTTGACCCGCTCTGGGCCGAGTTGCCGGCGGCTGACCCCACCGATTGATTGATTTGCCAGACACGCCTTAGTTTGTAGCCGATCTTTCGATACGAGGCTCTAGGGGATCGGGTGGTGCGGCTGGAGAGAATCGAACTCTCGAGACCACTTTGGAAGAGTGGAGTTTTACCACTAAACTACAGCCGCGTCTACCACGACGAGACCTTCCATGAGCCTGTGCGGCGGGTCAAGCCCGTCGGCGATAGCGCTCGGTTTTTGCTCCGGTTAAACCAGTCGTTATCGGCTGATTAGCATGGGTTAAGTTAGGTAAAAGACTCATTATTCATGGCTTTCGTTTCTATACGGAGCGCGGGTGGTTAGCCTTTGGTTTTTCGCTAAGCAGGCGGCAAGGGGAGTGGGTTAGCAGGCTCGTAGAAAATTGATTATCTTTGAATATCTTAGGGGCTTTCAGGGAAATAGACCCTTCGTTTCCACGAGTCGGTGAAGGAACTTGGCTGAATAGGCGTTACTTGGCTAAGTTTATGGCAGCGCTAGCCCAAGGGAAACTTGTTGCGATGCCGGGATTCCATGCCTTTCCGCTTGCCCGACTTTCCGGCGGGTTCAACCCTTCGCCAATCCTACGTCCATGCCCAAGCGCACCGATCTCAAGTCTATCCTTATCATTGGCGCCGGTCCCATCGTGATCGGCCAGGCCTGCGAGTTCGATTACTCGGGCACCCAAGCGTGCAAAGCCTTGCGAGAAGAGGGTTACCGCATTATTCTGGTGAATTCGAATCCGGCCACGATCATGACGGATCCGGAGTTTGCCGACGCCACCTACATCGAACCGCTCACGGTCGAGTTCGTGGAAAAAATCATCGCGGCCGAGCGGCCTGACGCCCTGCTGCCTACGCTCGGTGGTCAGACCGCATTGAACCTCTCGATGCAGCTGCACGAGAAGGGTATCCTCGCCAAATACAACGTTGAGATGATCGGCGCCAAACCCGCTGCCATCAACAAGGGCGAGGACCGCGAACTGTTTAAGCAGTGCATGCTGAAGATCGGTCTCGACGTCGCTCGTTCGCGCACCGTCAAAACCCTCGACGAAGCCCGCGCTGCCGCCGAGGCGCTCGGCGCCTATCCGTTGATCATCCGCCCCTCCTTCACTCTTGGTGGTTCTGGCGGCGGCATCGCCTACAACAAGGAGGAGTTCGAACGCATCTGCGCCAACGGTCTCGATCTCTCGCCCGTTCACGAGGTGTTGGTCGAGGAGTGTCTGCTCGGCTGGAAGGAATATGAGATGGAGGTGATGCGCGATCACAAGGACCAGTGCGTCGTGATCTGCTCGATCGAGAACTTCGATCCCATGGGCGTGCATACCGGCGACTCCATCACCGTCGCTCCGGCCATGACCCTGACCGACAAGGAGTTTCAGGTCATGCGTGATGCTTCTTTCGCCGTGATCCGCGAGATCGGCGTCGAGACCGGTGGCTCCAATATCCAGTTCTCCATCGATCCCAAGACCGGCCGCCAGGTGGTGATTGAGATGAATCCCCGCGTGTCGCGCTCCTCCGCGCTCGCCTCCAAGGCCACCGGCTTCCCCATCGCCAAGATCGCCGCCAAACTCGCCGTCGGCTACACCCTCGACGAGCTGCGCAACGACATCACGCGCCTCACCCCGGCCAGCTTCGAGCCGACCATCGATTACGTCGTTACCAAGATCCCGCGCTTCACCTTTGAGAAGTTCCCCGGCGCCGATGCCACCCTCACCTCGGCGATGAAGTCGGTCGGCGAGGCCATGGCCATCGGCCGCACCTTCAAGGAGTCCTTCCAGAAGGCTCTCCGTTCCCTTGAGGTTGGCGCCTTTGGCTTCGGCGGCGGCAAGCTGGGCGGTAACGAACTGCCTGATGATCAAGTCATCCGCCGTAAACTCGCCACGCCGAATAACGAGCGCGTATTCTACCTCCGCTACGCCTTCATGGCGGGCTATACCGTCGAGCAGATCTTCGACCTCTCCAAGATCGATCCTTGGTTTCTCACGCAGCTCCAGGAAATCTATCAGCTCGAGGTCGAGCTGAAGCGCTACAACCTCAAGGGCGTCCCGTTGCCGCTGCTCCGCCGCGCCAAGCAAGCCGGTTTCTCCGATGCCCAACTCGCGCTGTTCCTGAAAGCCGACGACCTCTTCGCCGTCCGCGCCGTTCGCAAAGAGCGCGGTGTCGGCACGACCTACCGCTTGGTCGATACCTGTGCGGCTGAGTTCGAAGCCTTTACGCCCTATTATTATTCCAGCTACGGCGACGAAAACGAGGTCATGCCGCCCAAGGGCAAAAAAAAGATCATGATCCTGGGCGGCGGCCCCAACCGTATTGGCCAAGGTATCGAGTTCGACTATTGCTGCGTGCACGCCTCCTTCGCCCTGCGCGAGGCCGGCTTCGAGACCGTAATGGTCAACAGCAACCCCGAGACCGTTTCGACCGACTACGACACCTCCGACCGCCTTTATTTTGAGCCGCTTACCCTCGAGGACGTGCTCGAAATCTACGAGCAGGAGCAGTGCTCCGGTGTGATCGTGCAATTCGGCGGCCAGACCCCGCTCAACCTCGCAACCGCTCTCAAAAAGGCCGGCGTCAACGTCATTGGCACCAGCCCCGAGTCCATCGAAGCCGCCGAGGATCGGAAGCTATTCTCCGCCATCCTGACCGAGACCCGGCTGAAGTCGCCCGACCACCGCACCGCGATGAACGAGCCCGATGCGCTCGCCGCCGCTCATGCGCTGGGCTTCCCGGTGTTGCTGCGCCCGAGCTTTGTGCTCGGCGGCCGTGGCATGTTCATCGTCTACAGCGAGGAGGAGTTCAAATCCGTCGTTCGCCAAGCCTTTGACGTGATGCCGGACAAACCCGTGCTGATCGACAAGTTCCTCGAGGACGCGATCGAGCTCGACGTGGACTGTATCAGCGACGGCACGACCACCGTGATCGGCGGCATGCTCGAGCACATCGAGTTTGCCGGCGTCCACTCCGGCGACGCCGCGATGGTCATGCCGCCCCATACCCTCGGCAAGGCCATGCTCGACGAGGTCCGCCGCGCCACTCACGACCTCGCCCGCGCTCTCAAGGTCGTCGGCCTGATGAACGTGCAATACGCCATCAAGGACGGCCAGCTCTACGTCCTCGAGGTCAACCCCCGCGCCTCCCGCACCGTCCCCTTCGTGGCCAAGGCCATCGGCGTCCCCCTCGCCAAACTCGCCGCCCGCGTCATGACCGGCGCCAAGCTTGCCGACCTCGGCTTCACCCGCGAGCAGACCCCGAAGCACTGGTGCGTGAAGGAAGCGGTGTTCCCCTTCGCCCGCTTCCCCGGCGCCACTATCGTGCTCTCGCCCGAGATGCGCTCCACCGGAGAGGTCATGGGCCTCGATGCCGACCTCGGCGTCGCCTTCGCCAAGGCCCAGGCTGCCGCCAAGCCCGGCCTGCCGATCGCTGGCAACGTGTTCCTCTCAGTAAAGGACGCCGATAAACCCCTCGTCGTCGACACCGCGCGCCAGTTGGTCGCCCTCGGCTTCAGCAT
This sequence comes from bacterium, assembly GCA_010027235.1. Taxonomy (GTDB): domain Bacteria; phylum Verrucomicrobiota; class Verrucomicrobiia; order Opitutales; family Opitutaceae; genus IMCC26134_A. The sequence continues at coordinate 6,587 of RGVP01000079.1, read as the reverse complement.
CTATTCGACTGGCGGCACCGTTAAGGTGTTGGCCGAAAACGGCGTGCCCGTGACCCGCCTGGCCAAGATCGATGAAGGCCGCCCGAACCCGGTTGATATGATCAAGAACGGCCAGATCCAACTGATCATCAATACCCCCGCCGGCATGATCCCGCGGCAGGATGAAAACAAGATCCGCGCCGCTGCCTACGCCCACAGCGTGTGTATCATGACCACCCTTACCGGCGCCAAGGCCGCCCTGCAGGGCATCAAGGCGCTCAAGCAACAGCAGATCGGTGTGAAGCCCATCCAGGCCTACAAGGGTAACGTGACCGCGGTGTGAAGTTGCCATGCCCGTCGTCGACGCGCATATCCACGCCTATCCCCCTGCTGTTTTCGCCGACCCTGTTCGATGGGGTGCGGAACAGGGGGAAGCCTGGTGGACGCGTTGTGTAGCACCTCCGGGTAGGCGTTCGTTGCAAGGCTGGTCCACGATCGACCAGCTCTTGCGCGATATGGATGCGGCCGGCGTGGATCAGGTCGTGATGCTGGGTTGGTATTGGGAGCGGCAAGCCACCTGCGACTTGCAAAACGCATGGTTCATCGACTGGCACCTTGCCCATCCCGATCGCATCCAAGCATTCGCGAGCGTCAATCCTGCCGCGGGAGCGCCGGCTCGAGAGGCGCTGGAGCGTGCGTTAGATGCTGGGCTCTGCGGAGTCGGCGAGCTTTTGCCGCAGGTGCAGGGAGGCCGGTTGGATGACGACGACTGGAGCGGTGTGTTTGCCCTCGCCGCCGCTCGGGGCGTGCCGGTCAACCTGCACGTTACCGACCCGCTGTCCTCCATGCCAGAATCGGCGATGGTGGTCACTCCGCTGGACTCCTATTTGCAAATGATCAAAGCCCACCAAGGCACCACGTTTATTTTGGCGCATTGGGGTGGGGGGCTTCCGTTCTACGAACTGAACTCGCGCTTAAAACCCCTCTTTAAAAACATCTATTACGACTCTGCCGCCACGTCTCTACTTTACGATCCAAGTGTATTTCGACGGGTGGTCGACATCACCGGTCCGGAGCGGATTCTCTGGGGCACGGATTACCCGCTTTTGACCCACCCTCGAATAACCAAGCAGCCTACTTTCCGGCATGATCTAGAGGACGTGCGTGGTGCGGTTGCCGCGCTCACCGCCTCGGAGCTGGAGTGGATCCTTGGGGGTAACATGGTCCGTTTACTGCGCAGGTAAGGAGGTCTGGTGTGGTGCCTCCCAGACGAGTCGTTGAAACCGGGGCTTGTCGCCCGCCCCTTGGCCGGACAGGGCGGAGGTATGCGAATCGGCATTCTCGGGGGAAGTTTTGATCCCGTGCATCGTGGGCACCTCGGGTTAGCCGGGGCGGTGGCGGATGCATTGGCGCTGGATCGGGTGTTGTTTTTACCCGCGGCGCAGGCGCCTTTACGCGAGGAGGCGGTGCGGGTGAATGGTGCGCAACGAGCCGAGATGTTAAGGCAGGCCTTGGATGAGACCGCGGACGCACGTTTCGAGCTGTGTGAGCTCGAGCTGCGGCGCGGCGGAATCAGCTATGCGGTGGACACCCTGCGTGCCTTGCGCAAGGAGCGCCCCGCGGATGAGTTGATCTGGATTCTAGGAGTGGATCAGTGGGCGAGGCTCGGAGCTTGGCGTGAACCCGCGGAACTAGCCCAACTAGCCGAGTGGGCGGTTTATTCCCGTCCCGGTTATGGGGAGCCTGTGGCTGAGGCGGCTTTAGCGGGCTTTCGCGTGCATCGAGTCGCTACTGCCGGGAGCTGGGACATCAGCTCCAGCGCCGTCCGGGCGCGCTTGGGAAGAGGTGAGGATGTATCTGACTGCTTGCCGGACAAGGTGATTGAATACATCCGCAAAAACGGACTCTATAGCACGCATTAAACCCATGGCCACTGTATCCGACGCTCAGACTTCTGCCATTCTTCGCAACCTTGTTGCTGCCTTGGAGGATAAAAAGGCGGAGCAACTCAAGGTCATGAACGTGGGGGGGCTTTCCGATATCACGGATTTTCTCGTCTTGGCCACGGGTAATAGTGAACCGCACCTCCGTGCGCTTCGCATCGAGGCGGAAAAGATTTTTGACGCAGCGAAGCTACCCATCGCCGGCACGGAGCAGGGCGGCTACGGTAGTGGTTGGACGGTCATGGATGCCTACCAGATCATGGTCCACTTCTTCACTGCCGAACAGCGGGTAAACTACGCTTTGGACAAACTTTGGAAGGATGCGGTGGAAATAGATTTAAAGACGATGGCCGCCAAAGTGGTCGCGCCGGCCAAACCCAAGGCAGTCAAAGCACTCAAGCCCAAGGCGCCCAAGGTCGCCGCCAAGGCGAAGGTCTCCAAGACGGCTTCCAAGCCCCGGACGGCCGCGCCCAATAAAAATGCCAAGAAGCCGGTCGCCAAGGCCAAGCCCGCGGTGGTTAAGGCGGTCAAGAAAGCCCCGCGAAAATAATAAGGTGGGATTTCTTCAGCCTTTTGACGCGCACCTCATGAGTGCATCATACTTTAACTCTCGGTCTAAGCGCTTTTAGCTTGATAATCATGGGGTTACCTGATGTTATACAACTGTAGGAATTAAAAATTTATAACGTAAGTTCCATTTAGTTAACATCTTATCTTCTATGAATATTCGTAAAAACCATGCCTTCACCCTAGTCGAAATTATGATCGTGATTGTGATCATCGGCCTCTTGGCCGCCATGGCTATTCCTGCATTTCAGAAAGTCCGCTCCAACTCCCAAGACAAGGCCGTAACGAATAACCTACGCCAGCTTGCCGCCGCGGCTGACCAGTATTATCTGGAGACCGGCAATACTACGGTGAATTCCTCGGACCTCGTGGGAACTAATCCCACTCAAAAGATCATTCAGACCGTGGCCAATGAGACTTACTCAGCCGTCCTGACCAAGGATACTCCAGTTATCGCTTCGGGTATTGCCGGCCAGCGCACCATTAGCTATTCTAACTAATTCTTTTTTAGGCATTTATTTTTTGACCGCCCGTCGTTTTGACGGGCGTTTTTTGTGTATGTGCCGTGCGGCAGGAGCGGTTTAAAGCGCGTTGCTTGTCGTCTTTAATCTTTATTGATTTATTATTCTGCAGCTCCTGTGGATTCGTTTTACCGGATTCTAGGGGTGGATGCGGATTCCATTTAGTTTTTTATTGGCTAACTTATTTTAGCTTAGGGTGTGTTTGGGAAGTAAATCCATCCTCCGGCGCCCGACCGATTTATTTCGCAACTACGCCCTGATGGATGCGCTGATTGCGGTGCGTCCTAGCCTTCGCAAGCCACATGCGATTGCTTGGGTATAATTGTATTTTGCTCTTCTGTTGAATGGGCTGTGGCTTCATGGAGGAGAGGCTTTATATGCGCTCATTTCCCCTATACGACCGTCGCTTATGGCTTCTGGCTGCGTCTTGCCTCCTCGCGCTGGTTTTGGGGTGTTTGGCGCTTCCGGTTGACTGGGCTTTGCGGGCGGTAATGGGAGGTGGCTATTGGTTTAGCTTCTGCACTTTGGGTTTATGGATTTGGGTTATTTGGGATTGGATTGCTCATGCCAGCAACGGGTTTGAGCTGCGGCGGGCGTTGCCTTTGGCTCCGATGGCTCTAGTGCTTTGCGTGGGCTTGGTGTGGCAGGCTCAGGAAACCCATGGTTTTAAGGTTTTAGCGGATGAGTCCCTACTTTTGGGAACGTCGCAGGGTTTGCATATGGATCGCCAGGTTGGTTACCCAGTCCGGGCCACGGATGTGCAGGGGCCGTTTCAGATTCTCCAGGCGGTCCTGGATAAGCGGCCATTTTTTTACCCGTTCCTCGTATCGCTAGTTCACGATTTAACGGGTTATCGATCTACTAACCCATTTTGGTTAAATACTTTACTTAGCTTTGTTTTTCTAGGTGGTCTGTATGCGGTGGGGTGCAAGGTCGGGGGGAAGAAGGAGGGTGGGGTGTTGCTAGTGTTGCTGGCTGGAGGTTTACCTTTGCTGGCCCAGCAGGCGACGGGTGGTGGTTTCGAATTGTTGAACCTGACCCTGGCGACCGGTTGGTGGTGGTTGGTAATGAGATATTTGGAGAGTCCGGATAACCGCAGTCAGGATGCCTTGGTTTTGACTTCGGTGCTGCTTGCTTCGACGCGTTATGAATCGGTCTTATTTCTAGTGCCTACGGCATTGGTTCTGGCCTTGGCTTGGTGGCGGGAGGGGCGGGTGGTCTTTCGTTGGCCTACGTGGGTCGCGCCTTTGTTGCTTTTGCCGATGTTTTGGCTGAATCGGGCTTTTTCGGCTAATCACCGCCTTTGGGAGATGCAGAGTTTGGGGGCGGACAGTCCCTTTGCGTTAAAATACTTTACCTCAAATCTGGGGCATGCGTTGGCCTATTTTTTTAGTTTCGACGGTTATCAACCAAACTCCCCGTTTCTGGCCTTTCTGGGGCTACTGGCCCTGCCAATTTTTTTTCTTTGGGGTCAACGGGTCCTGCGCGCGTGCGCTTCGGCGGACGGGACGGAGTTGGGGTTGGTGGTGGGGGCCTTGGGGCCCTTGGCGGTCACTGGGTTGATGATGATATATTTCTGGGGGCAGTTTGATCATCCCGTGATTCATCGCCTGAGTTTACCCACGCAACTGCTGATGTTGGTGGCGATAGCCGCGGTGACGGGCAAAGTGCTGAAGTTGCCCCAACGAGGGTGGAGCTGGCTGCTGGCTTTAGCTATTATCTCCTTGGCTTGTTGGAGTTTGCCGGTCATGGCTAAGAATGCTTACGGGAGGGATTATTCGCCGGGGGTGGCGATGGCTTGGCGCCGGGAATTTCTAGCTCAACGGCCGGAACGCGATTTTCTCATGCTGGATCGGGATTCCACTTTCTGGATAACTGAGCGGGTGGCCGCTACTCCGGTGCTGCAGGCGATGGAGCGCAAGACGGGGCTCATTTTTCATCTTCGAAATCACAGTTTTTCGGCGATGTATGTGTTTCAAACCTTCGATGTAGAGCCGGAAACCGGGGTCTTGAAAATCCTCCCAGAGGATGATTTGGGACCTGATTTTGAGTTGGAGCCGATAACGGAAAAAAGGGTGCAAACCCTGAGATTATCGCGTTTTAGCCGTATAGTATCCATTCGGGAGGGCGGGGAGGTAGTCTCCCGGCAGGACTTTATTCGCCCTGTGCCTCAAGGGGTTATGAAGCCAAGCGAGCAAGAGGCGGCCAAGCGCGCCTACCTCGATCGTTGGGTCAAGGAATTGCCGTGAGCAGGGAAAAGCAGGCGGTTTCAGCCGGTTCGCATTCGCACGCTCTTATGCGGGATCGAGATGCGCTCCGCCGCTTAGTGTTATTTGCTCTGATTGGCGTCCTGGCGATCTGGATTGGGTTCAAGTTCTTCAGTGCGAAGTTAGCGGGTGAGTTGATCAAGGATTGGGGTTACTATGTGATTGCTGGGACTTTTGGTGGGTGGGTGGTGTTGGGAATGAAGTCCATCGCCTCCTCGGGGTGGCACTCGGCATTTTCCAAGCGGTCTGAGGCCTGGCAGGTGGCGGGTCTGACCTTGGGGCTGACGTTGGTCGCGGTGCTCACTACGCCCTACGCTTACAAAATCCTTTTTGATGAGGCGGTTATTCAGTCCACCGCTTGGAATATGCACATGGAGCGTGAAATCGGTGCTCTGGGTCGGGCTTATGAGGTGGAGGGTTTGCTGCGTTCCTTGCAGACCTATTTGGATAAGCGGCCCTATTTTTTCCCGTTTTTGGTTTCACTGGTGCATGATATCACGGGTTACCGGGCTTTGAATGCGCACCTGCTCAACACGGCCTTGATGCCGATTTGTCTGGGGCTGCTTTATGTTTTGGGGCGGCGTCTAGCCGGGCACCGGGCCGGTTTGGTCGCGCTGGCTTCGCTGGGCGGGTTTTCACTTTTGGCGGTTAATGCGACGGGGGCGGGGCTGGAGATGCTGAACCTGGCCATGATTCTCGTGGCGATGTGGGCGGCCGCCCGCTACCTTGAGGCGCCTAACGATCTACGGCTGGGGTTCTTTCTGTTGACTGTAATTTTGCTGGCTGGGACGCGTTATGAATCGAGCTTGTATGTGGGCTGCGGTGCCTGCGTGGTGGCGGTTGGTTGGTGGCAGGAACGGCGGATCCGGCTGCCGTGGGTGGCGTTAGTCGCGCCGCTCCTCTTGATTCCCTGTGCTTTGCACAACACTTACCTTTCTGGCACCCCGGTGCTTTGGGAACTACGCGATGGATATGAGGTGCGTTTTTCTTATGGTTACCTGGTGGCCAATCTGGCTTCTGCTAAGCAGTATTTTTTTAACCTCACGCCTGGTATCGCCAATTCGATTTGGCTCACTCTGGCTGGTGGGAGCGCGGGGCTGGCCTTGTTGTGGCGGGCGGTTTGCCGTCGGCGGGAGGGGCTCGTATTATCCGCCACCGGCATGGCGGTTTTCTTAATCGGTTTGGGGGTTTGGGCCAATTTGGCTCTGTTAATGGCCTATTACTGGGGGGATTTGAGTGATCCGGTGGTCTCGCGGCTGAGTTTACCAATCCATGCCCTGCTGGCACTCGCGATTGCGGCGGCTCTGGCC